>NZ_CP047030.1:967500-1325625 GCF_009796825.1 Algibacter sp. L3A6 | reverse complement strand
AAGTTTGCCGATAAAGAACTTTTAAAGCGTTTAAGCCCGAATAAATCGTTGTTTAAATCTATTTTAAAAGTGGTGGTTTTAAGTTTGGCTTTTTTGTGTTTAACCATTGCTTTGGTAAACCCAAAAGTGGGTACAAAACTAGAAACGGTAAAACGTGAGGGGGTCGATATTGTTTTTGCAGTCGATGTTTCTAAAAGTATGTTAGCCGAAGATATTGCGCCAAACAGGTTAGAGAAATCTAAACAATTGGTAACGCAAATTATCAATAATTTAGCCAGTGATCGTGTTGGTATTATTGCATACGCAGGTAAAGCATTTCCGCAGTTACCTATAACTACAGATTATGGATCGGCTAAAATGTTTTTAAACAACATGAATACCGATATGTTGTCATCACAAGGAACAGCAATTAACGAAGCCATAAAATTAGCAACCACTTATTTTGATAATGAAGAGCAAACCAATCGTGTTTTAATCATTATTTCAGATGGGGAAGATCATAGTGAAGATGCTTTAGCTTACGCTGAACAAGCTAGTGAACAAGGTATCAAGATATTTACCATTGGTGTTGGTGATTTAAAGGGAGGTCCAATTCCTATTAAAAGAAATGGTATTGTTTTAAATTATAAAAAAGACAATCAAGGTGAAACGGTAATTACACGTTTAAATGAAGATACCTTAAAGAAAATTGCCGAAGAAGCTAATGGTGCTTACATTAACGGGAAAAACACAAATGATGTTGTCGAGCATATTCGTGAGATATTAAACGGTATGGACAAAACAGAGTTTGAGGCCAAACAATTCGCCGATTTTAAAGATCAATTTCAGTGGTTTTTAGGCTTAGGGATTTTCTTATTACTAATAGATGTTTTCTTGTTAGAAAGAAAAACAGGTTGGTTGAAAAAATTGAATTTATTTAATGAGAATTTATAGTTTCATTAACAACAAAAAAATCTGAGTTTTTTATCTTAGATAGAAGAATTTAAAAATGAAATACTTAGCAACACTTATAGTTTTATTGGTAAGTCTGTCTTCTTTTTCTCAAGAAGAAGAAAAGGCACAGTTATTAGCGCTTAAAAAAGCCAACGATTTTGTTTACGAAGGGAATAACTTAGTGAATGAGGACGATTATGTTTTAGCCGAAATGGAATATAGAAAAGCTATTTCAGAAAACCCAAAAAGTATTGCAGGCGCTTATAATTTAGGTAATGCCTATTATACAAAAGGAAGTTTTGATGAGGCTGTATTTCGTTTAGAACAGGCTGCTACAACAGCAACATCAAAATCTGAAAAACATAAAGCATTCCATAACATAGGAACTATTTTAATGAAAGGTAAAAAATGTAAAGAAGCTGTTGAAGCTTTTAAAAGTGCGTTAAGAAATAATCCTGCAGATGATGAAACACGTTACAACTTAGGCTTGGCTAAAGAATGCGCTAAGGAGCAGCAAAATCAGGAAGACCAAAATCAGGACGATAAAAAAGATAAAAACGAAGATCAAAAGGACGAGAAGGATAATAAAGACAATAAAGAAGATAAGGAAAATAAAGATAAAGGCGACGACGAGAACAAAGACGATAAGAAGGACGAAGGCGATAAAGACAAGAAAGAAGGCGATGATAAAAAAGACGATGAGGGCAAGCCTAAAGATGAAAAGGAAGATAAAGGCAAAGATGGTGATCAAGATAAAAAAGAGCAACAACAGCCAAAACCGCAGCCAGGGCAAATGTCTCCACAGCAAATAAAAAACTTGCTGGAAGCCATGAATAATCAAGAGCAAGCTGTTCAAGAAAAAATGAATGCCGAAAAAGTAAAGGGTGTTAAGGTTAAAACCGATAAGGATTGGTAGTTTAGCAGTCCGTTTTCAGTAGTCTAAAGTATTTTAAAATTCGGAAAGATTTTTAAGTTTAAAACATGAAATTAGTAAAACACATATCCATAATATTTTTCATACTAATTACAAGTATGGCTTCTGCTCAGGTTAAATTTGAAGCTAAGGTCAGTAAGAAATCATTGGGGTTAAACGAGCGTTTACGTATCGATTTTGAAATGAATAAGGATGGCGATAATTTTACACCGCCCGATTTTTCAAACTTTAATGTTAGTGGGCCCAACCAATCCGTAAGTAACTCCTGGATTAATGGTGTGCGTACTTATAAAAAAACATACACATACTTTTTAACGCCAAAAAGCCGAGGTAATTTCACGGTTTCTCAAGCTACTATTGTTATAGATGGTACGGTGTACAAAACGGTTCCTGTAAAAGTTACAGTTACCGCAGCTGTAGATAAACCTAAGGACCCGAACGATCCAAACTTTATTGCTTCAGAAAACATTCATTTAGTTGCCGAAATATCTAAAACCAATCCGTACTTAAATGAAGCTATTTCTGTAGTTTATAAGCTTTATGTCTCACCTAATATCGCTGTAGATAACTGGAACGAAATAGACAGTCCAAGATATAACGATTTTTGGAGCCAGAACATTAATACACAAGGACAAAAAGTTCAAAACGGAACTTATAAAGGTGAAGATTATCGCTATTTAGTGCTTCGTAAAACAGTGCTATATCCGCAAAAAACGGGTGAACTAAATATAGAGCCGCTTACCTTAAACCTTTCTATGCGTGTGCCAACCAATCGTCGTGATATTTTTGGTGGCTCTATAATGACGCGTGTTAGCAAAGTAGTATCAGCAGGTAACCAGACTATTTCTGTTAAGCCATTGCCAGAACAAGGTAAGCCAGCAGATTTTACAGGTGCCGTTGGTAGCTTTAGTTTCGATGTAACGAGTTCTAAACAAGTGCTAGATGCTTCAGAATCACTTCAAATAAAAGTTGGGGTAAAAGGTAACGGAAATTTAAAACTATTTAAGTTGCCTAAGCTGTCATTACCAAGTTCTTTAGAAGTTTATGAGCCAGAACATGCCGAGAATGTTAAAACAAATTCTGCGGGTATGCAAGGTGATATTTCCGATAGTTATACCGTAGTGCCTCAGTATAAGGGTAAATATCCAATACCGAGTATTTCTTTTTCTTATTTCGATTTAAAAACCAAGTCGTACAAAAGATTAAATTCAGATGAAATTATAATCGATGTTCAAAATGGTCCGTTAAATAATGTAAATACTAGCGAGACTAACACTGCTAGTAATAAACAAGCTGTGGTTTTAAATAACGACCAATTTGCTTTCATAAAAACTAAAACTAATTTTACGAGTATTACACCAAACTATTTTTTTAAAACCAATTTATTTTGGAACTTGTTATTACTGCCGTTTCTGTTGATTCCAATTGCAATTATTTTCCGTAATAAAAAAGCAAGTCGTGATGCTGATGTGTATGGAAACCGCATTAGAAAAGCTGATAAACTTGCTAAGAAATATTTAAGTAATGCTAAAAAATCTTTAGGTCAAAAAGAAGCCTTTTATATCGCTTTAGAGAAAGCATTGCATAATTATTTAAAAGCAAAATTACACATAGAAACCAACGAATTAAGTAAGGATAAAATTGAAGAATTACTCTTGAAGAAGGAAGTAGATGCTGAGGTAATAAAAGATTTTAAAGGAATTTTAGAGAGTTGTGAGTTAGCACGTTATACTCCAATCGATATTGTTACAATGCAAGTCGATTATGATAAAGCAGCTAAAACTATTTCGTTAATTGATAAACAAGCGCGTTAACATGAAGAAGTTACTATACATACTTTCGTTTTTGTTCAGTTTTGGATTATTTGCACAAAGCGATGCGCTTTTTAAGCAAGGTAATACCTTGTATAATGAAGGTAAATACGCGGAGGCTATTCAGAAATATGATGCTATTTTAAATACTAAAAAACATTCTGCCGATTTGTATTATAATCTTGCAAACGCGCATTACAAGCTTAATAATATTGCGCCAAGCATATTCTATTATGAAAAAGCATTGCAGTTAGCTCCAAATGATAAAGACATTAAAAATAACTTAGCCTTTGCTAAAAACATGACGGTAGATGCCATAGGTGTGGTGCCGGAGGTTGGTTTCTCTAAGTTGTTTAAAAGCATAACGCACAGCATGAGTTTTGATGACTGGGCTAAAACAGCAGTAGTACTAGTCTTTCTTTTTGTAATACTGTTTTTAATCTATTATTTCGCTTATTCTACAGTTCGTAAGCGTTTAACTTTTATTGGTAGTGTATTATCACTCATCTTGTTATTTGTAAGTTTAGCGTTTGCTTTTCAAAAGTATGCTTTAGATAAAAAAGATAAGCCTGCCATAGTTTTTGCTCAAGAAACTCAGGTTAAAAGTGAGCCTAATTTGCGTAGTGAAGAATCTTTTAGACTTCATGAAGGTACTAAAGTTCAGGTTATAGATTCTGTTGATAAATGGAGTAAAGTAAAGCTGTCTGATGGTAAAACGGGATGGCTTGCATCTGGTGACATTAAAACATTAACAGCATTTTAATACAGTGTTTTTTATCACCGTAAAAATTAAATAGTATATTAGCGGTTGATAAAATTTAAAAATTAATGTCGAGAAACCTAGTTTCTATATTCTTTTTATTTGCGTTTGTGGTGTTTTTATCGACGCCAACCATAATTGCTATGGTTGATGATTCGGTAGATATATCGTTGTTTTTCTCTATGGCAGAGGAAGAAGAAAATGGGCATCCAAAAAGTAAAAACGTACAAGACATTATACTAGAAAAACAAGATCACGAAGATTTTATTAGCTTAGCTGAAGAAGCAATTCATTTAAGTTATTATGTTAAAAATTACTCGAAACCGTATCTTAATTTAATTTCTCCTCCCCCAAAATTCGCTTAATAATTTATTAGTTATTGAATCGTTGTATTCAATTTCATTCGATTATTAAAAAATTATTAAAATTGCTGAAGACTAACGCTTCGGCCAAAGTGAATTTGTCTATGTTTAAAAATATTAAGAGCGACTTACCTGCGAGTATAGTTGTGTTTTTCGTTGCATTACCATTATGTTTAGGTATTGCATTAGCTAGTGGTGCGCCACTATTTTCAGGAGTTATTGCCGGTGTTGTCGGTGGTGTTGTTGTTGGTGCTTTAAGTGGGTCTAAACTTGGAGTTAGTGGGCCAGCTGCCGGATTAGCTGCTATTGTATTAACTGCAATTGGCACCTTAGGTGGTTACGAAAACTTTTTGGTTGCAGTTGTTTTAGGTGGTGTTATCCAAATTATTTTCAGCATTTTAAAAGCTGGAGTTATTGGGTATTATTTTCCTTCTTCAGTAATAAAAGGGATGTTAACTGGTATTGGTATTATTATTATCTTAAAACAAATACCACACTTTTTTGGTTACGATGCCGAGTTAGAAGGTGCCGATAGTTTTGTTGAAAGTTCTGGTGAAAATACGTTTTCAGCAATATTAAATATTACCGATCATATTATTTTAGGGTCTCTAGTTATTGGTTTAATTGGTTTAGGAATTATTCTTTTTTGGGATAAGGTACTTGCTAAAAAAGCTAAAATATTTCAAGTAATCCAAGGGCCATTAGTGGCTGTTGTTTTAGGTATTGTTTATTTTGCGGTAACGCAAGATCACGAAACGTTAGGTATTGCGCCATCACACTTAGTGAGTGTGCCAATTCCAGAAGATTTTTCTTCTTTCCTTAGTCAATTTAGTTTTCCGAATTTTGCAGCAATTACAAATCCAGATGTATGGATTGTAGCTTTTACTATAGCTTTAGTAGCTAGTTTAGAAACGTTGTTAAGTGTTGAGGCTACCGATAAATTAGATCCGCATAAAAACGTAACACCTACAAATCGCGAATTATTAGCACAAGGTACGGGTAATATTATTGTTGGTTTAATTGGTGGTTTGCCAGTTACACAGGTAATTGTACGTAGTTCTGCAAATATTCAATCTGGTGGTATGTCTAAATTATCGACTATTATTCACGGTTTTTTATTGTTAATATCAGTAGTGGTTATCCCAAAATTACTAAACATGATTCCGTTGTCTGTGTTAGCAGCAATTTTATTAGTTGTAGGTTATAAATTAGCTAAGCCTAGTTTGTTTGTTAAAATGCATAAAATGGGTTGGAAACAATCTATTCCTTTTACAGTTACTGTTTTAGGTATTGTATTTATCGATTTACTTTGGGGTATTGGTTTAGGGTTAGCTGTAGGTATTGTAGTTATTCTTTTAAAGAGTTACCAGAATTCGCATTTCCTTCATATTGAAGATAATAGTAATGGAAAACATAAAATTAAAATGACCTTAGCGGAAGAAGTTACTTTTTTCAATAAAGGAGCCATTTTAAAAGAATTAGATAGCTTACCTATTGATACTTATTTAGAAATTAACTTAATAAAAACAAGGTACCTAGATAATGATATTATTGAAATTTTAGAAGATTTCTTGCTAAAGGCTGAGGAAAGAAACATCGATATTAAACTTGTCTCTAAACGTGGTGTAGTAGAAAACCCATCAAGTTTTATTAAGTTTTTTAACGAAAGAGAAAAGTCTAACCTAAGTTTAAGCTAAATCAAATCACTATGAAAAATAAGAAATTTAAAATCTTAGTGCTTTCAGATTTAAAAAAGGATACAAACAGCACGATTATAAGTGCTGTTAGTTTATCAAAAATGATAAATGCTGAGGTAGATTTATTTCATGTAAAAAAGCCAACCGATGTTATTGCTAGCGACAGTCAGTTATCGGCTATGCGTACATTAAATCAGGAACAGAACCAATCTCGAAATAAAATTAAAGAAACCATAGCGCCTTTAAATAAGGCGTATAATGTTAATATTACTTCTAATTTTGGAATTGGTAACATAAAAGCGGAAATTGAAGCTTATATAAAAGCAACAAAGCCAGATGTTATTGTTCTAGGTAAAAGAAGTTCTAAAGTAATTAGCTTGATAGGAGATAATATTACCGATTTTGTGCTAAAAATGCACGAAGGGCCTGTATTAATTACTTCTAATAAAAACGAGATTGCTCCAGAAACCGAATTACAAATTGGTTTGTTGAACGGGAAGTCTCAAGTTTTTAATCAAGCCTTTTCGGAAGATGTACTTGCGAATACAACCAAACCATTAAAGTCCTTTAATTTGGTAGACAGCAAAGACGTTGCAGACGATAAAAATGCTGTAAATAAAGCTATTGATTATGTGTTTGAAAAAAATGATAACACCATTAACAAATTAGCCGATTATTTAGAAAAAAACCATGTAAATTTATTGTTTGTAAATCGTGCCGATAAAGCAGATGCTGCAGCAAATGATAAGTCCGAAATTAAAAACTTAATTAACAATGTTAACGTGTCGCTATTTATAACGGGTAGTACACAAAAATTAGCTGTTTAAAAAAATAAATAATAAAATATTATGAAAGCACATACAAGAGAAACACAAGCGACATTAACGCCAGATAAAGCCATTGCATTTTTAAAAGAAGGAAACGAAAGATTTCAAGGGAATTTAAAAGCAAATAGAAACCTTCTAGAGCAAGTAAATGATACCAGTGAAGGGCAATTCCCTTTTGCTACAATTTTAAGCTGTATTGATTCTAGAGTATCTGCAGAGTTAGTTTTCGATCAAGGTTTAGGTGATGTTTTTAGTGTGCGTATTGCTGGTAACTTTGTAAATGAAGATATTTTAGGAAGCATGGAGTTTGCTTGTAAACTTGCTGGTACTAAATTAATTGTAGTGTTAGGCCATACAAGTTGTGGTGCTATTAAAGGTGCTTGTGATGGTGCTGAAATGGGTAACTTAACTAAATTAATTGAAAAAATAACTCCAGCGGTAAATGCCGTTTCAGAGCCTAAAGATGAAGGTTTAAGAAATTCTAAAAATTTAGATTTTGTTGATAGTGTATCTAAAAAGAATGTTGAATTAACAATCGATAGAATTCACGCAGAAAGCCCAATACTTACCGAAATGGAAAAGAATGGAGAAATAAAAATTGTTGGTGCTATGTATGATATAAATACAGGAGCAGTTAATTTTTATTAAAACTTTTAAGTATAAAAATACATGAAGAAGAAGTTGAATATGGCAGCATTAATTTTGGTATTAATGCTGCCTTTATTTTCTCAGGCCCAAGAGAGCGATTTAGGGAATTGGCTTATTTACATAGGTAACAAAAAACTAAATAGTAAATGGAACATTCACAACGAGGTACAATACAGAAACTATAATGCTGTTGGCGATTTAGAACAGTTGTTGTTACGTACTGGTTTGGGGTATAATATTAATGAGAAAAACAATGTTTTGTTAGGTTATGGATATATCCTATCAGAAAATTATGTTGGAGACACAGACGAAAAAGTATCGGTAAACGAGCATCGTATTTTTCAACAGTTTACTACAAAACAAAGTATTGGTAAGGTTGGTTTAAGCCATCGTTATCGTTTTGAACAACGTTTTGTGGAAGCTGATTTTAAAATGCGTTTTCGCTATTTTTTAGGTATCAAAATACCACTTCAGTATAAGGAAGATGGTAGCAGTCCATTATACCTATCTGCTTACAACGAAATCTTTTTAAATACCGAATCTTCGGTGTTCGATAGAAATCGTGTTTATGGTGGTTTAGGTTATACCTTTTCTAAACAATTACGTTTAGAATTGGGGTATATGAATCAGTTTTTCGAAACCTCTGGTAGGGATCAAATTAATGTCATTGCTTTTGTTAATTTCTAATAAAATGTGAGTTTAATTTTTTAAATCGTTAAAAATTTAAGCTAACTTAGGGAAAAGTTTAAAATTAGTATATGAAGAATTTATTTTCAAATATAAAAGGCGATGCCTTTGGTGGAATTACCGCGGGAATTGTAGCACTGCCATTAGCTTTAGCTTTTGGAGTCTCTTCTGGTTTAGGACCGGAAGCTGGATTATATGGTGCTATATTTATCAGTTTTTTTGCAGCATTATTTGGAGGTACTAGTACGCAAATTTCTGGTCCAACAGCACCAATGACAGCCGTAAGTATGGTTGTTATTGCAGGTATTGTAGCTGCGAATGATGGTAGTGTGGAAAAAGCACTACCTGCTATTTTAACCGTTTTTATGTTAGCTGGCTTAATGCAAGTTGGTCTAGGTCTTTTAGGTCTAGGAAAATATATTAGATATATTCCATATCCGGTAGTTTCAGGGTTCATGACGGCTATTGGTGTTATTATTCTATTAACACAAATTTTACCATCTATTGGGTATTATCCAAAGGAAGATGTTGAGTTTGTAGAACAATTTAAACCACTCGCAGAAGAGGTTATACTAGAAAATATTTTAAAAGAAGAAGCTGGCGAAGGCATACTAGTTCTTGAAAACTTTAAAGAAACTATTAGCCAAGCAGCCAAAATTACTCCAGAACAAATATTAAATGAGTCTCAAACTTTAGCAGCCAAAGAAGCTTCTGGGACGGTTGGAGCTCTTAAAGTATTGCCACGAGCATTACAAAACATTAATTGGCTAGAACTTGTTTTAGCACTTGCCACCATATTTATAATTTATGGATTTAAGCGAATTACTAAAGCGGTACCAAGCACATTAGTGGCACTAGTTGTAGTATCAGGAATCGCTTATGGATTTAACTTAGGTTACCGACCTATTTCTGAAATACCAGGAGGAATTCCTATTCCGCATCTAGAAATGTTCACCAGTTTCAGCCTTGGTAAAATTACACCATACATATTCACAGCACTTACTTTGGCGCTTCTAGGAGCTATCGATTCACTTTTAACAAGTGTAGTGGCAGATAATATGACAAAAACCAAACACAAGCCAAATAAGGAATTAATTGGTCAGGGAATTGGTAATACTATCGCCTCTATTTTTGGAGGTATTCCTGGTGCAGGTGCAACCATTCGTACTGTTGTAAATATTAATGCAGGTGGAAAAACTAAACTATCAGGAATGATTGCGGGTATTATGCTATTAGTAATTATGCTCGCTTTAGGGCCTGTAGCATCAAAAATTCCAGCAGCTGTGTTAGCAGGTATTTTAGTAACTGTTGGTATTGGAGTTATGGATTACAAAGGTTTAAAAGCCATTCCTAGCTTACCACGTGATATTAAAATCGGACCAATAAAACTAAGTTCAGAAGTGCTTATTATGCTTGTTGTTCTATTATTATCCACTTTTTGGGATTTAATTTATGCTGTAGGTATTGGTTTAATTATCGCATCATTAATGTTCATGAAAAAAATTGGAGACTTAACAGCAGAGCGTTCTGATGTGAAATCTTTAAAAGAAGAAACTTGGACAGACGAAGTTGGTTTTCCAGAAAATTTAAAAGAAGAAGTTTTTATCAAACACCTTAAGGGGCCTTTGTTCTTTGGGTCTACAAGCGATTTTCAGGCATTGACATTGCAAATTCCGAATACAGCAAAAACCGTTATTTTAAGGCTGGGTCGCATGCAATATATGGATCAGACGGGGTTATATGCTATGGAAGATATGCTTCAGGAACTTAAAAAAAACAATGTTGAAGTGCTGTTTGTAGGCTTGTTAAAACAGCCACGATACATGATGGAACGTATTGATATTATTCCAGATTTTATTCCAAATGAACATATTTTTAAAGATTTTAAATCTTGTTTACAGTGGGTTAAAAATAATATAAAAGATAGCATTTAAGCTGTTTTTGCTTACGCTGAAATAAAGATAATAAGCTATGGATTTAAATAAAGTATTCGAAAATAACGAAGCTTGGATTAAGAGGCAGTTAGAAACGTCAAAAGATTATTTTGAAGATTTAGGTAAAGGGCAAAATCCGGAGTTATTATATATTGGCTGTAGCGATAGCCGTGTAACAGCGGAAGATTTAATGGGTTTGGGTCCAGGTGAGGTATTTGTGCATAGAAATATTGCAAACATGATTTCGGGTAACGATTTAAATGCTATGAGCGTTGTAGAGTATGCTGTAATTCATTTAAAAGTAAATCACGTTGTGGTTTGTGGTCATTATGGTTGTGGCGGCGTAAAAGCGGCTTTACAGTCTAAAGATTTAGGCTTGCTAAATGGTTGGTTGCGTAATATTCGTGATGTATATAGAATTCATAAATTAGAATTAAATAGCATTGAATGCGAAGAGCGAAAATACGATCGTTTAGTAGAGTTAAATGTAAAGGAACAGTGCGTTAATCTTATTAAAACAGCCACAGTACAAAAAGCCTATAGAGATAGAGGTTTAAAAGTACATGGTTGGGTGTTTGATGTACATACCGGAAAGCTAATTGACTTAAAAATTAATTTTGAAAAGTATCTACATGATATTATGGAGATTTATCATTTGGATTGAAATGATACATAATTTTTAATATCTGGTATATAAAAAAAAGTCCCGATAGCGTTTAAATGCTATCGGGACTTTTTTAGTTTAAGTGCTATTTTTTAACCTCAATCCATTGTCCTTTTGTTCTTACTAAAAAGTCGTTGTCATACATGGCTTCCGCTTGTACTCCATATAAATAGTAAGTTCCTAAGTAAGCAGCATTCAGCATTACATTAAATGTTTTTGTGCTATATTTTCCTTTTTCAGATAAATCGAAATAGAAATTTACACGATCATCACGAATATCTGTAAATCGAGCTTGGCTCGTCGTACTACTGCCAAAAGCTGTAAATCTAGTGTTTACAATTTCCCATCCCGATGGAAATATTTGGGTTAATGCAATATCATTAACGTTATAATCTTTTAAATTACTGACCTGTACTGTGGCAAGAAAATCTTGGCCTTGTTGTAATTTAGAAATGTCTATTTTATTGTCATCCAGATCTTTGTAAGCTACAGAAATACTTAAACCACGTTGCTCTGCGATTTCGGAACCTAAAGGTAGTTTTCCGGAGTTTAAAACACGTACATAAACCAAATTATCTTTTTGGTTGGTAAGGGTAATACTATTGGCACCATTATTCACTTGTAATTCTCGTGAGGCAATTGCACTTTTAGTGGTTATTGTTTCTGTTTTTCCATTAATAGAATAGCTTAAGCTTAATGCTTTTCCGCCGTTAGCGTTTACCATTTTAGCCATTGCTAATAAACTAAAGGCGGAGGTTTGCGTACTCATCCAGCGATTGCTCGATAGATCTTTAGCAATGGTTTCTGCTAGATCACGCATTTTAGGATTTTTGGTAAGTACCATAGTTTCTAAAGCCATAGCACGATTTCTATCTACAGAGCCATAGGTGTAATAATTATTCTTTAAAGGTTTGAAGTTAATATTTGCCGATTGCGAAATATTATCACTCGCTTCCTTTTGCCCGGCTAAAGCATAAGCGGCTGATAATCGCCATTTAGCTTCGTTAGATATTTCGCTAAACTCGCGTAAACGGTTCATGCTTGATAAATCTGGACTTCCAGCTAAAGCTAAGGTGTATAAACGGTAAGCTTGGGCTAAATCGGAATTATAACTGCGGTAACTTGGTCTCCAATCGCGAGCCGCTTGTGTTTGGTATTTAATCCAGTTACTTTTAAATGTTAACGGTAAAACAAAACCTTTCTTTTCTGCTTCTAGCATAAAATGCCCTGCGTAACTTGTTCCCCAGTCGTTAGCGGCGTTTTCGCCAATCCAATAACTTAGACCTCCACTTGGTCTTTGAAAATGCCCTAAGCGCTTAATGCCTTTTTCAATATTGGTTTGAATTTCCTTTTTCTTTTCAAAAGTAAGATCAAAAATATCTGCTAAAAATAACTGCGGAAATACGCTTGATGTTGTTTGTTCTACACAACCATGCGGATATTGAATAAGGTATTGTAATCGACGAGAAAAATCCATTGGAGGTAAAGTTGAAAACTCTACAGTTGCTCCATTTGTTCCATTAACACCAAAGGTTGAAAAGTTTAAAGTTTCACTAGCATTGGCTTCTAATGTTTTGTCTATGGTTTTAGATGTTATTGGGTTTGGGTTTACTACATCTAACTCTACTTTATAAGTCGATTTTTCACCATTTCCAGTTGCAATAACTTCTACCGTATTTATCTCTTTTGCTTTGCTAACATCGAGTTCAAAATACGTCATTTGTTCATCTGGCTTCGCAAAAGTTAGTACTTTCTTCTGTTCACCAACAACCGAAATACCATTACTTAATTTTAAGCTAATGCTAACATTTTTTACTTTAGGTTCCATAGCAAAAACGGTAACTGGAAGCGTTACTTTCTCACCAGGACTCAATTTCCGCGGAAGCGTTGCCAAAACCATTAAAGGCTTTTTAACTTCTACAGATTTATCTGTGCTTCCGTAAGCTTCATTTTTATTATCACCTGCAACAACCATAGTACGCACAGCCCCAATGTAATTTGGTAATTTTATACTGTGGGTTTTCTTTTCTCCGGCTTCTAGTTTAAAAGGACCTAAATAAGTTACAACAGGTTTAAAACGGTTGGCTTTTTTGTTTTTTCCACCGGCAGCACTACCATCACCACCTATGGCAAAAACCTGATCGATACTACCAGAATAAGCACCAATAACATCATCAAACACATCCCATGTTTTTACACCCAAAGCCTCACGTTTGTAAAATTCATTCCATGCATTTGGCGTTTTAAAACGCGTTAAATCTAGCAAGCCTTCTTCTACCATAGCAATAGTGTAAGTCATGGCTTTATTGTTTTTTTCTGAAATTTGAACGTCGAATTTCTGTTCCGGTTGAAGTGTATTTGGCATATTAAGTTGAGGTTCCAGTTTGGTTTCTGGATCTTCTACCATAATAGGAATGATTCCGTATAAACGAATTGGTAAATCGTTAGCCGAAATAGCATGTGGTTGTAAAAGCGATATGTTTACAAACACGTTTGGGGCCATATCTGGAGTAATGCCAACATCTACAGTAGTTTCTCCTTTTTGAGTTTTCACCCATTTGGTGTCAAGAACTTCGGTGCCATTTTCAATACTTACTAAAGCACGACCTTCACTGCCAGAAGCGAATGTTAATTTCGCAGTTTCGCCAACATTATATTTTTCTTTATCGGCAGAGAAAATAAGCATTTTTGCAGCTTCTTTATTTGTCGATCCCGAGTTTTGCCACCAGTTTTTATAGAAATAAGCGGTTCGCCCTGTGGCATGGCCACTCACTGGATCGGAAATTCTAATTAAATAGCGCCCGCGCTCGTTATTTGGGATTTTTAAGTTGAAGGTTCCTTTTCCTTTCGCATCCGTATTTATTTTTGAGGTAGAATACGGTTTATGGTAGCTACTAGAAACGTAACTCGATAAATCATCATAAGATGAATTCCACCACCAACGCCATTCTATTTTATAGACTTTAACCTCAAGGTTGCTTCGTTTTATTGGTTTGCCTTTCGCATCGACTACAACAATATCAAAAGCTTGATTTTCGTCTGTAAAAAATGATCCATAAGCATTGCCTTTAGGTGAGCGTAAACCAACAAAAGATTCGTAAGGTGCATATGGTTTTGTAAAAGCATCCATTGAGAAATCACCGCCGTTTTCGAAGGCGCGAACCAAAAATTGAGCGTTAAGCATGCCTGGCGCGTTTTTACCAATAGCAAGTTTATTATTAATAGTCGCTAAACCATTTTCGTCAACTTTACCATCAAAAATAATGGTTTCTTCTGTTTGAAAATTACGCGTAGGATCGTTAAACGTGTATTGTTTGTAGTTTTCGAAAGCGGTGTAAGCTGTGCTAAACTTAGCTTTAATTTCTGTTTTTAAGTTTTTTCCAACGGCACCATGCAACCATTTTACATCTAAAGTTCCTTTTAAAGGCGTATTGCTTGTTAGAATATCATCTTCAAATTCAACTTTAATTTTTAATCGGTTTGGTTTAACGGTTTCAATTTTTAATCCTTTATAAAATGTTGCACCACCAACCGAAACTTTAGCATTGTATTGACCTGTTTTGTCTTCTTGTGCAGTTGGTACGGTAAATTTAAAAACATTATTTAAGTTATCTGTAGTTACATTTTTGTAAACCAATTTACCATTTGGGTCAGTAATTTCTAACTTTACAGGATGTCCGCTAGGTAATTTGTTAGCGTTATCATTAAGCATAAAAGTTAAATGTAAAGTATCGCCAGGGCGCCATACACCACGCTCTCCATAAATGTAACCTTTAAGTCCACGTTGTAAGCGATTTCCTGAAACATCAAACTTACTTAAGGATAATGAGTTTCCGTCATGGAGCTTTATGTAGGTTGTGTTTTTTCCTTTTGAAACAATAGCAAAAGCTGCTTTTTTATCAGAATCTATTAAAGTTAATCCGGTTTCATCGGTATTTCTACTTGCTAATTCTTGTTGCTGGAAATTGTAAATAGTAACCTTAGCGTTAGCTTCTGGTTCTGTGTTTAAAATATTAGTTACTGCAAAATAATAAGAATTGTTTGCGCCTTGTTTTGCTATAACACCAAGGTTTGAGGCTAATAAATTTTGTGATATAATTTTGTTTTCGTTGTAGTAAGCATCATGGCAAGGGTTGTTTTCTTCACGCCAGTTGTAGCTGTAATCTTTGTAGCGGTATGTGAGGTTATCCCAGTAGGCTTCCTCGCGTAATTCTTCGTCTTCAGAATCTATTTCAGCATAATTACCTTCATAATATTCTTCGTCTTCGTAATAATCATCGTAGCCATCATCTTCAGAGTTTGAAGTACTAGGGTTAGCTTCGCAATCGTAAAGCGAGTAGCTTTTTTCATAACTTAATTCAATGCGATAAATAGCTCCGGGATCGGCTTCAAAATAGTGTGATAAATCGATACTGTAAGCTTTCCATTTACCTGTGTTTTCGGCTGCAGATTGTAGTTGTATGGTTTTTTTAGCAATACGTCTACCAACCTTTTTTATATCGTATTTATTGTTTGTGTTTAAGTTGTTATCTTGAAGAAGTTGAAGCACATTGTCTTCGAAAATCTTGATAACACGCACATCTACGGCGCTTAAGTTTACAGCTTCAAAATTGAATTTTAATTCTTCGGAATTAGGTAAAATAGTACCACTATTAATTAAGCGAACTTGAGGTTTTAGCTCTTCGAAAGCGATGGTTTCAGAAAAAGTTTTTTTCAATTTATAACCATCTGTATTTTTAATACCTTGAAAAACATCAACCTGAATGTTGCCCACTAATTTGCTAGAAGGATATACTTTTAAAACATTACCATCTACAATATATTTGGGGTTTTTACTTTTTTGAATGGTTACTAAACCATCAAAGTTTTGTTGTTTCTGTAAAGGATCGGAAAAATTGATAGATAGGTGTTGTTCTGGCGATTGAATAACATCAACTTCTACAATAGTAAAATTATTTACCCCTGGAATAGCGATGGTATTTTCACCTTCATTACTAGCTTTTATTGCATTTCCATTCCATTTTACAAGAATGTTATCATCTTCAATTTTTCGGTTTATACTATCAATTTTAAATTCGAAATATTTTGCAGCTTGGCTCGCTTCATTAAAAACAATATTTAGTTTTTTTCCGCTTTGCGATGCTTCAACTAAAGTTTTAGCATCTTTAATTGAAATAATATCACCCGATTTTATTACGCCTTCAATATATTGCCATTTTTTACTGTAGGATTGTAAATTATTAGTTTCAATATTAAAATTTGGTGTTATAGTTTTAAACTGAAAGGTGTAATCTTTATAGCCTGACGGCATATTTTTATAAATATCGCCAAGTTTTACGGTAACTGTATATTCTGTGTCTGGATCTAAATGTTCGTCGGGAGTAAATAGTAAAGTATGGTTGTTGCCAACGGTAAGTTTGCCTTCAACATGCGGTTTTATAGTTACAATATTGTCTGTAATTTCCTGATTCATTTCCCATCCCTCAACAGGTTTGGTTAAATTAATTTGAATAGGACTGGCTACCGAAGTTCTGCCCGATGTGGTGTAACTGATATAGTCTCTAAATTTGAAAATATTATCGGTTTCTACCACTTTCTTTTTACATGAAGCAATAATAGTAACAAATACGGCAAAGGTTAAAAGCTTTTTGAAAGACATAAATAGATGTGTTAAATGAAAATGAACGTGCTTTTGGGAGGGCAACAGGAGGGGCTGTTTATAAGATTACGTTCGTTTTTTAATATTTAGGTTTTTGGGTTCTGTTAAATTGTTCATAAAGTTAAAGGTTTTTGATGATTTTGCTTGGTTTTGTAACGAAAAAAGAAAGATTATTCTTAATTGAATTCAATAGTAAACATCAACAAATACGGCTTTTTATTAGTATATTCGTAAAAGAAATTAAATAAAAACTACAAATCCGTAATTCATGGAATCTATAGCAAGTAAATTTGGAATACACGAGGCGCTAAAAACTTTAGGCGTTCAAAATATAAATGAAGGGACATCAACAGGTTCAAACCAATTTTCGCACGAAGATGATGGTGTTGTTATTGAAAGTTTTTCTCCTGTAGATGGGCAATTAATAGGAAAAGTTAAAACAACTTCTCAAGCCGATTTTGATGTGGTAATGCAAACTGCAACTACTGCTTTTAAAACGTGGCGTACAATGCCCGCGCCACAGCGTGGAGAGATTGTGCGTCAGTTTGGTGATAAATTAAGAGAAAAAAAGGAGGCTTTAGGTAAACTTGTTTCTTATGAAATGGGAAAGAGTTATCAAGAAGGTCTTGGAGAGGTTCAAGAAATGATAGACATCTGCGATTTTGCAGTGGGTTTATCGCGTCAGCTTCATGGTTTAACCATGCATTCCGAGCGTCCTGGCCACCGCATGTACGAGCAATATCATGCTTTAGGTGTGGTTGGTATTATTTCAGCTTTTAATTTTCCGGTAGCTGTTTGGGCTTGGAATACGGCTTTAGCATGGATTTGTGGTGATGTTTGTATTTGGAAGCCAAGCGAAAAAACGCCGCTTTGTGGTATAGCTTGCCAAAATATAGCGGCCGAAGTTTTTGCTGAAAATAATTTACCCGAAGGTATTTCTTGCTTAATAAATGGCGATTATAAGGTTGGTGAATTCATGACGAAAGACAAAAGAATTCCATTAATTTCTGCAACGGGTTCTACACGTATGGGGAAAATTGTAGCTCAGGAAGTTGCAGGCCGTTTAGGTAAAACTTTATTAGAGCTTGGGGGTAATAATGCTATAATTGTAACACCAGATGCCGATATAAAAATGACGGTCATTGGTGCTGTTTTTGGCGCGGTTGGTACTTGTGGACAACGTTGTACATCAACGAGAAGATTAATAATTCATGAGGATATTTATGATAAAGTAAAAACAGCTATTGTAGATGCTTATAAGCAATTACGTATTGGAAATCCTTTAGACGAAAATAACCATGTTGGGCCGTTAATTGATACCGACGCCGTAAATATGTATAACAATGCATTAGAGAAAGTATTGGAAGAAGGCGGTGGAATTATAGTTGAAGGTGGCGTACTCTCTGGTGTAGGTTTTGAAAGTGGTTGTTATGTAAAACCAGCTATTGCAGAAGCTAAACCTAATTTTAAAATTGTACAACACGAAACATTTGCTCCAGTTCTATATTTATTGAAATACTCGGGAGATGTTGAAAATGCTATTGATATTCAGAATGAAGTTGCTCAAGGATTATCGTCAGCTATTATGACAAATAACTTAAGAGAAGCCGAGCGTTTCTTATCCGTTCAAGGATCAGATTGTGGAATTGCTAATGTAAATATTGGAACTTCGGGTGCTGAAATTGGTGGTGCTTTTGGAGGTGAAAAAGATACAGGCGGTGGCCGTGAATCTGGATCTGATGCTTGGAAAGTATATATGAGAAGGCAGACCAATACTATAAATTATACTACAGAATTACCGTTATCTCAAGGGATTAAATTTGAGTTGTAGTATTTAAAATATTTAATTTTTTTTAAAGTCACATTTCTATAAATGTGACTTTTTTTGTTTTATTGTTTCTAAATGTATGAGCTAAAGTGTTATATTGTAAACACTTATATTTTTCTAACCAAAAAACAAAATCTAATGAGTAAAAAAACATCCTATCTTTTAGGAATTGTACTCACTATTATTCTCGGTACTATTTTGTATTATTTTTTATGTTGTAGTGTGTGCTGCAATGCAGAAAAGGGCGCAAATAACCAAGACGAGACTAAGAGTGTTGTAAGTCCGACAATTAAAGAAATTACCAAAAATGCATTTGTAATTAACGATGCTAGTGGCGATTTTAATTTGAAGCTGAATGATAATTTTAATTTCAAAACATCAAATTTTTCAATAGAAGAACCTGTTTCTAAAGATATTGAAAATGGTGTTTTAAAGCTTAAGGACTATCTTATAGAAAACCCGTTAAAAAATATTAATATAACTGGGTTATACAGAAGTGATGAAACTAATAATTCTGCATATCCAAACCTTGGATTGGCAAGGGCAAACTCCGTTAAAAACTACTTCGTATTGCATGGAGTCTCTTCAAAACAAATTGATACCAACGGAAAATTAAATGATACGATTAATCCAGATGAAAACAGTACGCTATTTGGTCCTGTGTCATTCAATATGTTAACAGCAGATGCATCTGATACATCTTCTATGGAAGCCTTAAAAACCGCATGTGATGCTATTAAAGAGAATCCGTTAGTATTACATTTTAAAACAGGTCAAGCATCGATTAATTTAACGGCAGAGCAACGTCAAAAAATAGCCGATATCTCTCATTGTGTAGATAAGTTAGGAGTTAAAATGCAAGTTATTGGGCATACCGATAATACAGGCGATGCTGCAAGAAATATTGTTCTTGGTCAGGAACGTGCAGATTTTGCAAAAGCATATTTAACCCAAAACGGGATTTTAGATAGCAATATTGAAACATCGTCTCAAGGACCAAAAGTTCCTGTTGCAGATAATGCTACGGAAGAAGGTAGAGCAGAAAACAGAAGAACAGTAATTACAATTAACTAAAAACTTAAAAATATAAAATTATGAATTGGTGTATATTAATCCCATTATTAGTCGGTGCTATTTGTGCAATATTAGGTTATTTATTAGGTAAACTTTTAGGTGGTGGAAACCACAACGAGTGTGAAGATAGAATAGGAGCATTGCAAGCAGAGCTAGATGCTTGTAGATTAAGTAAGGTTTCTTTAGAAAGTGATTTGAGTGCAACTAAAGCAGCCTTAACAACATCTGTTGCGGCAGAAGCTTCAGTAAAATCTTCTTTAGAATTAACTAAATCATCATTAGCCGCATCTTTATCAGCAGCAACTGCGGTGCCTGTTGTGTTAAGTGTGTTCGATGGCGCAGCTGCAAAAGCTGTTTTTGGTAAAAAAATAAAAGAAAATGATTTAACGGTTGTTGAAGGTATTGGGCCTAAAATTCAAGGTTTATTTCATGATCATGATGTTAAAACATGGAAAGCATTATCTGAATGTTCTATAGAAAAATGTCAAGCTGTTTTAGATTCTGGAGGAGAACGTTATAAAATCCATAAACCAGGCACCTGGCCAAAACAAGCGCAGTTAGCTTATGAAGGCAAATGGGAAGAGCTTTCAAAATGGCAAGACCAGCTAGATGGCGGGAAATAAAACCTGAAATTTATCATATAAACAAAAACCGCTTCTGTTAATGAAGCGGTTTTTTTGTTTTTAATTATGTGCTATTTGCAATTGTATTATTTGGTCTTTAGTTGTTTTGTAGATATATTCATTTTAATATACAAAAACCTAAAAGGTAAACGTTATTCTATGTATTTTGCTTAAGGTATGTTAAACCTTTTTAATTTGTTGAAGTCAAATTAGTTATAAGTTTGTTTCTTCATATTTTAGATTAATAAATAAAATTGAGTTTTATGAAAAGTAATCATATTCAGCATTTATATTGGCGTGTTGGTTTTGGTATTCTGCCAAATGAACTCGAAAAGTTTTCTAAAAAAAGTAAAAAAAAGATTGTTGATGGCATTATTGAAACATCGCAAAAAGTAACGCCATTAAAAGTTGATACAGCCGAACTCGATGAATTATTGAGTGGTACTTATGAGAAGACAAAAGAAAATATTAAAAAATTCCAGAAGCTAAGCCGAGAAAAAACAAAGGAGTTAAACATTGCATGGATAGATCGATTAGCAAATTCTAATCAAATACTTCGTGAAAAAATGACCCTCTTTTGGGCGAATCATTTTGTGTGTGAAGATAATAATTACGTTTACACACAAAACTTCCATAACCGACTTCGTGAGCATGCGCTTGGTAATTTTAAAGATTTTGTAAAGGCCATTTCAAAAGAAGCTGCCATGACTAAATACTTAAATACCAAGCAAAACAAAAAACAAAAGCCTAACGAGAATTTTGCTCGTGAACTTATGGAACTGTTTACTTTAGGTGTTGGTAATTATACCGAAAATGATATTAAAGAAAGCGCGAAAGCGTTTACGGGTTATAGCCATTATTTAAAAGGTGAATTTGTTTTTAAAAAACGTGTTCATGATGAAACTGATAAAATATTTTTTGGTAAAACAGGGAATTTTGACGGTGATGATATTGTAGATTTAATCCTTGAAAAAAGGGAGTGTGCAACTTTTATTTGTACTAAAATTTATAGCTACTTTGTTAACGATACTATTAACGAACGGCATGTAAGCGAAATGGCCAATGTGTTTTATAAAGATTACAACATCGAAAACCTAATGCGCTATATGATGCTTGCCGATTGGTTTTATGATGATGAAAATATGGGAACTAAAATTAAATCGCCCATAGAACTTTTGGTTGGTTTAAAAACGGTAGTTCCTGTCGATTTTAAATCATCTAAACAGCTTTTTAATCTTCAGAAATTATTAGGGCAAGTACTTTTAAACCCACCTAATGTGGCGGGTTGGAAAGGTGGCCGATCTTGGATAGATTCTAACACCATTACACTGCGGTTAAAACTACCGTCAATTATTTTAAATAACGCTTATATTTCTAAGGTTAAAGCAGGTAAAACCGATGAGTCTATACTTAAAAGTAAACAAGCGTTTAAAAAGAAGTACGGACAACGTTTTAAAACCGAAACTAATTGGGCTGTTTTCGATACACATTTTAGTGATGTGTCCATGACTGATTTAGATAAGCATTTGCTAGCTTGTGCTATAAGCAGTCATGCAAGCACGTATCTAAACTCGCTAAGTAAAGTCTCAAAGCGGGAGTACTGTATTCAACTTATGTCGTTACCCGAATATCAAATGTGTTAATCATGGATAGAAGAAAATTTTTGAAACAATCGTCGCTGGCTAGTAGTCTGTTTTTTGTGCCAAGTTTTGTAAAAGCATTCGAGCAAGTTGCTCAAAGTCAGTTAGGGTATAAGCGCTTGGTTATTATTCAGCTTTCGGGAGGTAACGATGGGTTAAATACTGTAATTCCGTATCAAAATGATTTGTATTATAAAGCGCGTCCAAGTTTAGGAATAAAAAAGAGTGAGGTTTTAAAATTAAATGATGAGGTAGGTTTACATAAAAGTTTAAAACCCTTAAAACATCTTTACGATAATGGTAATTTGTGTGTTATAAACAATGTTGGGTATCCAAACCCTATTCGTTCGCATTTTAGATCTATGGATATTTGGCAAACGGCTACTGATTCTGATAAATACTCACAAAGTGGTTGGCTTGGTCGCTATCTAGATCGATATGGTAAACACCCATACAGCGCTATTGAAATAAACGATAGCTTATCGCTAGCCATGAAAGGAGAACAGATGAATGCTATTGCGACTCAAGATGCTAAAACACTTTATAATTTATCTAAAGATCCTTATTTTAAAAACGTTATTAAACATCAAGATGACGCCCATTTAAGCGAGCATAATTTGGGGTATTTGTATAAATCTATGATTTCGGCAGAATCTTCTGCGAAGTATATTTACGAAACGAGTAAAACCTTTTCTTCTAAAACAGATTATCCACAAAATTATTTTGCAAAACAATTAAAAACAACGGCACAGTTTATTAATTCTGGGCTCGATACCAAAGTGTTTTATAGTGCTCTAGGAGGTTTTGATACGCATGTAAACCAGTTGGGTGCGCAAAATAGATTGTTAAATATTTATGCTGAAAGTATTGAAGCTTTTGTAAACGATTTAAAAACTAATAATACCTTTAACGATACGTTAATTTTAACCTTTTCGGAATTTGGCCGACGTGTAAAACAAAATGCAAACGTGGGTACCGACCACGGTACATCTAACAATGTTTTTATTATTGGTGGCCAATTAAAAAAGCAAGGTTTATATAATGATATGGCAAGTTTAAGTGATTTGGATACTAATGGTGATCTTAAATTCGAAATCGATTTTCGTACCATTTATGCTACCGTTTTAAACAAATGGCTCGATGTTAATGATGAAAAGGTGCTTAACAGATCGTTTAATCAATTAGGCTTTATTTAGTTTGTTATTACTTGTTTTAATTCTGAAGGTGCTTTGGTTTTTATTGGGTTTTTCACTTTAAAATACCGATTTTTGGTAGCTTAAATTCAAAATCTCCTTTATGTTTAATAGAAGGTATCTCAATGATAATGAGGTAAAATTTATCGCGAAACAAGTTTCTAGTTCTAAAAATTTGATACTGAGTGCTTTTGTAGTACTTGCTATTGTGGTTGCAGGGCTTGCTGTGATGTTTTATGCTGAGTTCGATGAATTTAACTTCGGAATTAATTTAATGTTTGGCATTTTAATTATTCTGCTATATTTTCTTAGCTGGTACATTAAAGGATATAGTAAGCATAAAGTAAAGCCTGAAGTTTATAGAATGCGTGGCGTTTATAACCGTATTTATATACAACATGGAAAAAACGGGAGATATCAGGATGCTTTTAATGAGCACTTTGTTAAAATACCTTGGCATTGGCGTAAGTATTTAAAATCTATAAAAGAACCTATAGATTTTGAATATATATTGAGAGATGATGCAGTTGGTATAAGCGAAGGTGCTATGATGTATGTGGTTTCGGTTAATGATGAGCTCTCGCTAGATTACGAAATAGAACATGGGCTTAGTAAGGCTAAACCTATTTCGTTTATAAATATTGTTAGTCTTCTTTTAGTTTTACCGGTTGTTTTAATTTTATGCGTTGGAAATGGTTTAAGTGATGCCTTAAGAGTTAATGAGTTGTTTAAAACGGAAGATAACCCTGTAGTTATTAATTCTGTAAACGATTTAAAAGCGTTAACCAAAGCAGATTATGTAGAACTTAAAGATGTTTGGGTGTATCAATTTAAACGTCCGTTTGATTATTCTGGTAACTATGCTGTAATTTCTAAAGCTGAGAGAGATCGAATTTACTACCATCCGGATGCTAATGCGAGTTATCGCTATTATTTTTCGCCTAGAATGATAAAGAAACCAAATAGAGAAGCTTATGAAAAAAACTTGAAAGAGAGCCCTTTGTATAATAAAGGGATGTTTAAAAACATGAATGATGAGCTTTGGAAAAAGGGTGTAGACAAGGCTTTTGATAGAGCTTTAAACGAATATCAAAATCGTTTTGCTAAGGCACAGCGTTTGGAAAGTATTTTAGAAGAATTAAAACCAAGAGAAATTCTTTTAAAACTAAGTGATAATTGTATAAATGTCCCAGAAGATCAAGGTTACACTATTAAAAAAGGCTTGGTAGAGCCAATCACTGTTTTTGGGTTTTATAACCCTAAAAGCGAAAGGTTAATTAGTTTTGAGGAGCAAGAAAGGCGTAAAGAGCAGCTTAAAGGGAATCTTACTCCGGTATTTTTTAGTTTTATAGTTTTGCTTATGGCTTTACTAGCTATTGTTAAACTTATTAGGAATACTTTATTAAAAAGAAAACTTGTAGATGCACAGCTTAATATTAATACAGGCGACCCTAGATTAAACAAAAGAAACTAATAAAAACCAACCTCATCAAATTGTTTTGCGTTAGGGATAGAACGGCCTGTTTGAGCTCTTTTTGTGTGGTTGCACCTATGCAACACAAAAAAGCGAGTAGTGATAGCCCGACCCTTTTTGGGTAACGCCCAAATGCTGTTTTAATCTAACTTATCGGTTAATTTTTTAAATACTTTTTTAGGGTTTTTGTTTTCGTATAATATCTCGTAAACAGCATTTATTATAGGTAATTGCGTCTTTTTTGCATTTTTAGAGTTTAGTAAATGTGCAGATTTTGTGGCGTAATAACCTTCGGCTACCATGCTCATTTCCATTTGTGCAGATTTTACGGTGTAACCCTTGCCAATCATGTTACCAAACATGCGGTTTCGAGAAAATACGGAGTAACCGGTTACCAATAAATCGCCTAAATAGGCTGAGTTGTTGATGTTACGTTTCATTTTATGCATTTTTTTAATAAAACGTTTCATCTCACGAATGGAATTACTCATAAGTACACTCTGGAAATTGTCGCCGTAACCCAATCCGTGTGCAATTCCGGCTGCTATGGCGTAAATATTTTTAAGCATCACGGCATATTCTACTCCAATAATGTCGTCGGTAATTTTTGTTTTTATGTAATCGGAAGATAAATTATCGGCAATTTGTTTGGCCTTAACCTGATCGGAACACGAAATAGTTAAGTAAGAAAGGCGCTCTAAAGCAACCTCCTCGGCATGGCATGGACCAGCAATTACGGCTATATTATCGTAAGGTACATTGTAGGTGTCGTGAAAATGTTGACCTACTAATAACCCTGTTTCTGGCATAATACCTTTTACTGCAGATACTATGGTTTTGTTTTCTATGTTTATGTTAAGTTTTTCTAACTCGCTGTGTATAAATGCAGAAGGGATTACAAAAATAAGCACATCGGCATATTCTGCAATCTCGTTTATATCGTTACTTAGTTTTAATTGGTCTAGATGAAACTCTACGGAGCTTAAGTAATTTGGATTGTGTTGCTCGCGTATTAGGTGTTCTTTTGTGTAAACACTGCGCATATACCAGCCAATTTCGTCAAGATTTTCACTAAGCATTTTTACAATAGCTGTAGCCCAACTTCCTGCACCAAAAACCGCGTATTTTAAAGGTTTATCCATGAGATCTAATCAATTTTATATATCAAAAATACGGAAAATTTTAGTCTTATATAGAACGATTTTACAGAATGAAATTATTTTTTGGCACGCGTTTTGAAACCTACTCTATAGAAACGCTAAAAATGCTTGTTTTTCAATAGAATAGAAAGCAGTCATTTTTACTTAAATATTACAACATGAAAACTATAAAATTACTTTCGAGCTTTGCTCTAATTGCGACACTGTTTACGTCTTGCTATACCGAGGTTATAGTAGAAGATTACATTGAAGAGCCAACCATATCGGTAAATCAATTATTAAATTCTTACGAGTTGTGGTATGTAGATATTAACGCTACTAAGGGTTTTGGTGAAACACCATTTTTACAAAAAGCATTTACAATATCGTTTAAAAATGGCGTAATGTATGCTAATAACAATATTGTTGGTTTAGGTGATACCGGAAACGGATATGGTATAGATGTCGCTACTTATAATTCTTACGATTTAATTTTAGATGTAAATCACGATGTTGATGGTTTTGAAACTTTTGATGTGTATAGAGTAGATAATAATACCATTGAGTTGTATAACCCAAATAACGATACCTCTTACTTTTTAGATGGTTACCAACGTAATACTTTTGATTACGACTTCGTGTTTTATGATAATATCCATTATTTTTTACAAGAGTATGATGCTTGGGAAAAAGTTTATACTAGTAATTACGGAGCGTTAAATGATTTTGATAACGAAAACTACTTACAGTTTTTAGCTGGAGGAAACGATTCGGAGTTTAAAAGCTCTCAAGATAATACAGGTAAAAACGTAAATAATTTGTTTTGGGATTACACCGGGCTTTATGCCGTAGGAGATTTTAACAACGATATGTACTTAAAAAACTTAACCTTAGATTACGATTATTTTAGTAATGAACAGTTTGAGTTAAGTGTTATTAACGATGGTAAAATAGAATTGTATCACGCCGCATCTGGAACCAAATACGAGTTTGTAGGTAGAGGATATATACAATATTTAAAATCTGAAAACTCTAAAGTAAAAGCAACCAATACAACGGAAGATAAAATGCGTAAGTTTAAAAAAGAACGCGTTGAAAACCCAAGAGAAAGCAGTAGAATATAAAATAATTAAATAGGTTAGTTAATTTAAAGTCGCTTAAAATCAATATTTTAAGTGGCTTTTTTTATGCTTGTATGTTTTTTATCTATTTTTTTTAAATAAATATGTGACCCTTCGGAAGATTTAGTGTCTTAATTATAGAAGCTATTTAATAATTGATTAAATTGCTTTCAAACCAAAGTTAACTCTAAAAAAACAAACTAAACATGGGATTATTTTCTTTTATAAAAAATGCAGGTGCCAAAGTATTTGGAATTGGCAAAACAGATGCTGAAGAAGCAGCTGAAGTAGCAAAAGAGGCTACAGCAGCAGAGCTTAAATTAGAAGAAGCTGCAGCTAGAAATTTAGAAGAAACAGTTTCGAGCTTACAATTAAAAGTTGAAAACTTAAATATATTTATTGATGATGATTCCGCTACCATTACTGGTGAGGCTTACGATCAGGCTACTAAAGAAAAAGTGATTTTAGTAGTTGGAAACTCTAATGGTATTGCTACTGTAGACGACCAAATGACGGTTGAAAACGTAGAGCCAGAAGCACAGTTCCATACCGTAGCGAGCGGAGACACATTAGGAAAAATTGCAAAAAATTATTACGGAAATGCTATGAAGTACCCGGTTATTTTTGAAGCCAATAAGCCTATGCTTACTGACCCAGATAAAATATATCCTGGACAAGTATTACGTATACCTGCCTTAGACTAAAAATTACCTACGAAATTTATGTTATAAGTTAAAAGCCAACCTGAACAGGGTTGGCTTTTTAATTTTAAATACTTCTCAAAAATTAGTTATTGTTTTAAGGTTTAAAGTCTTTTTGGTTTTAAAAGAAAACTTTAACCCAGTCGCTACATTTTATAGAACTTTATTACATTCGCTTTTATATTTTTTAAGCTTATGAAATTACTTGTTTCCTATATAATATCGAACACCAATTTACCAGAACAATCTGTAAAAAACACGGTTGATTTGTTGAATGAAGACTGTACCATTCCTTTTATTTCGCGTTATAGAAAAGAACGTACAGGAAATTTAGATGAGGTTCAAATTGGTGATATTGTAAAGTTTAAAGAACAATTTGAAGCTTTAGAAAAACGTAAAAAAGCCATTTTAAAAGCTTTAGAAGAACAAGAGGTTTTAACTACGGAATTAAAACAAAAAATAGAAAGTACTCAAGATTTAACAACGCTTGAAGATTTATATCTGCCCTATAAAAAGAGCCGTAAAACGAAGGCTGAAAAAGCGAGATTAAACGGATTGGAACCTTTGGCGAAAATAATAATGAGCCAAAATGCTAACAATTTAGAAACTATTGCTTTTAAATATGTAAAAGGTGAAGTGGCTTCTGTTGAAGATGCTTTGGAAGGCGCCAGGCATATTATTGCCGAGTGGATTAACGAGCGTGCCGATATTAGAAATAATATCCGTCGCCAGTTAGAGCGTTTCGCTATGATTTCCACGAAAGTGGTAAAAACAAAAGTTAAAGATGAGGATGCTCAAAAATTCCGTGATTATTTCGATTGGGAAGAAAGTCTGAGTAGAATTCCATCACATAGATTATTAGCCATTTTAC
The DNA here is from genome assembly GCF_009796825.1 of Algibacter sp. L3A6. GTDB lineage: Bacteria > Bacteroidota > Bacteroidia > Flavobacteriales > Flavobacteriaceae > Algibacter. The sequence continues at coordinate 1,297,045 of NZ_CP047030.1, read as the reverse complement.
GTGCAGAAAAAGAAGGTTTTATTCGTGTAAAAGTTGAAATAGATAACGACCGTGCTTTCGATAACATAGAACGTCGTATAATTAAAAGTAATAACGCTTGCGCGGAAGAAATAGAGCTTGCCATTAAAGATGCTTACAAGCGTTTATTATTACCATCTTTAAGTAAGGAGGCGATGCAAATAGCAAAAGATAAAGCCGATGAAGCTGCTATTACTGTTTTTGCAAAAAACTTAAAACAATTGTTATTAGGTTCGCCACTTGGTGAAAAGCGTGTTTTAGCCATAGATCCGGGTTTTAGATCGGGCTGTAAATTGGTCTGTTTAGATGCTCAAGGGCAATTAAAATACAACGAAACCATATATCCGCACCCTCCAAAAAGTGATAGTATTGGTGCTATGAAAAAAATAAGTTCGCTTTGTGATGCTTATAAAATTGAGGCTATTGCCATTGGTAATGGTACGGCATCTAGAGAAACCGAAGCTTTGGTGCGTAAAGTGCATTTTAAAAACGATATGCAGGTTTTTGTAGTTAGCGAAGCTGGAGCAAGTATTTATTCGGCCTCTAAAATAGCGCGAGAAGAATTTCCTGATTACGATGTTACCGTTCGTGGTTCTGTGTCTATTGGGCGCCGTTTGCAAGATCCGTTGGCAGAGCTGGTTAAAATTGATGCCAAATCTATTGGTGTTGGACAATATCAACATGATGTGGATCAAAACAAACTGCAAAAGCAATTGGATGTGGTTGTCGAGAATTGTGTGAATTCGGTGGGAGTTAATATTAATTCGGCGAGTAAAAGTTTGCTGAGTTATGTTTCTGGAATTGGACCAAAATTAGCCGAAAATATTTTTAATTACCGCAATGAAAACGGCGTTTTTAAATCTAGAGCAGCGATTAAAAAAGTACCACGCTTAGGCGGAAAAGCTTTTGAGCAAGGTGCTGCTTTTTTACGCATTAAAGATGCTGAAAACCCGTTGGATGATTCTGCAGTGCACCCAGAAAGTTATGCTGTTGTAGCCAAAATGGCGAAAGATTTAAAAACATCTGTACAAGATTTAATTAGCAATAAAGCCCTACTTCAAACTATAAATTTAAAAAACTACTGCACTGAAACTGTTGGTTTACTAACACTGGAGGATATTGTAAAGGAACTCGAAAAACCAGGTTTAGATATTCGTGAACAGGCTAAAGTGTTTACCTTTAATCAAAATATAAAAACGATTAACGATTTGCACGAGGGACAACTGTTACCTGGTATTGTAAATAACATTACCAACTTTGGATGTTTTGTTGATGTTGGTATCAAGGAAAGTGGCTTAATTCATGTTTCTAACCTTTCTGATAGTTTTGTAAAAGATGTTAATGAGCACGTAAGTTTACACCAACAAATTATTGTAAAGGTTTTAGAAGTTGATGTTCCGCGAAAGCGTATACAGCTTAAATTACATAAATAAAGCCCCTCTGTTTCTATAAAAAAAGAGTGATTATTTTACTAGAACACCTTTTACTTGCATAAGTGGTAAGGCTTGTAGTGCGTTTAAATTAATGGTGTTTTCACGGAATAAATATGTTTTGTCGAACATTTTATTGCCTTCGAAGAAAGAAACCTTAAAGGTGTTATTAATCTTAAATAAATCTTCGTGCATTAATTCTATTTTGGCGTAACTCTTTTTAGGAAGTTTGTCGAGTTTCTTTCTAAAAGTCGATGTTATTTTATCTTTAGAATAGCCGCCAGTAACGATAAGAACCATTTCTAAATCGACATCTTTATCGTTTATAATGTAAGCGTTCCAGTCTTGAGTTTTATAAATATCGTTGTATTCGTTAACTATAGCAACGTAAACGTCTTCAACTTTTGGTATGGTGATATCTTCTTTCATTTGGCAAAAATACAAATCTATTCAAAATAAGGATTAGAATATGTGCTGGAAATAATGCCTTTTAAATTATAAATAACCATGTGTTTAAATAAAACGTCTTTTCCGTATAAATCGAAGAGGTCCTTTTTTTTGAAAGCCACGTTATCAATTCGTAAAAAGTAAATTTTCACGGCTAATCTCAAATTAACATCTGGATTAATGTGTCCGTTTATTTTGGCGTCTTTAAGTAAGTTGTAAACCGTAGTAAAGGCAAGTTCTTCAGTAAAATCCTGAAATAACTTGAAGGCTTTTGGATAATATTTTTCCAGGCCAAAAATAAAAGAGGGCTTGAAGTATTTTAAATACTCAAACCCTCTTTCGTAAATTAAAACAACACAAAAAACAGGATCGTTACTGTTGCAAGCAACAATCCCATTTATTTTTTCTTTATACTCATTTAATAAACTCTCTAAACTAGCAGTTACTAGATCTTCTTTGTTTTTAAAAAACGTATAAATTGTTTTTTTAGAAATACCTAAAGTCCGTGCTATTTCATCTAGTGAAACATGTTTGCTCCCTAGTTGGGTAAACTTGTTTATCGCACAACTTAGCAGTTCCTTTTTGGTAATCATTTTATTTTATTTCCATCCGCCACCAAGAGCTTCGTATAAATCTACAATAGAAACTAACTGTTGTAACTTAGTGTCTATCACGTTAAGCTCTGCACTTAAAGCACTTTGTCTGGCTGTTAATAAATCTAGGTAATTGGCATAACCGTTTTTAAGTAACTCTTCAGAGTTTGCTTCGGCCATACGCAATGCTTCAACTTCATTTTTTCTATATTGAAATTTTTCAGTTTCGGCTTTATAAGTGTACAGCGCGTTAGAAACTTCGTTTCCGGCTATTAATAAGGTTTTCTTAAAGTTTAATAAAGCACTTTCTTGATTTGCAAGAGCGACTTCTTTTTGAGTTTTAAGTTTTCTTTGGTTGAATAAAGGTTGTGTTAATCCGCCAACTACGGTTGCGAATAATGAGCTCGTGTTAAATAAGTTATCTAACTCTAAACTTTGTAAACCTCCCGATGCAGTTAAAGTTAACGATGGGTAAAAGCTACTGTTTGCCACATTGGTTAACTCAAAAGCATTAATTAAACCATATTCGGCAGCCATAACATCTGGTCTGTTGTTTAGCAACGTTGCAGGAACACCAAGAGCAATATCTTGTTGGGTTGGTTGTTTGTCTAAGCTACTACGTTCAAAATGTTGAGCGCTTCTGCCTAACAGGATACTTAATGTGTTTTCAGCTTTAAAAATAGCTGTTTCTAAATCTATTTGTAAAGCTCTAGCACTGTTGTACTGCGCTATGTTTTGGTCTACAGCTACTTGCGTTACGTTTCCAGCATCTTTTAATGCTTTAATGGTTTCTACACCGCTTTTTCTAGTTTCAATAGTTTGCTTAGTTACTTCTAATTGTGCATCTAAAGCTAATAGATTGTAATATGTGTTTGCAATGCTAGAAATAAGTTGCGTTTTTACAACTTGATGCCCAGCAACACTTTGTAAATATGCAGCTTGTGTAGCACGTTTATTACTTCTAATTTTCCCCCAGATATCAGCTTCCCAAGATAAATCGGCAGTAATATCATAAGTGTCTAAACCACCACTAAAAATAGATCCGAATTGACTGTTTTCTGAAAACTCTTGGCGTGTATAATTAGGCCCAACACTTAATGTTGGAAAGTATCCAGCTTTACCTTGTTTTGCATAAGCTTCCGCTGAAATCATTTGTTGAATAGCAATACGGACGTCCATGTTATTTTCTAATCCTTCTTCAATATATTGATTTAGAAACGGATCGGTAAAAATAGTTTTCCAAGATACATCGGCCATAGAAATACTATCGGTTGGCAAATTATCTGTTCTGTATAGCGCTTCGTTTACAATTAATTCTGGGCGTTCGTATTCTTTTGCTACAAAGCAACTTTGTAAGGTCACTAAAACCAAGCCTAATAGCATGGTTTTAGTGAAATTTTTATGTTTTATAATTGATTTCATAGTTTTATTCTTCAATAGTTTGTACTTCTGGTTTACTAGAAATTTTTTCTTGTAACCACTGGAATAATATAAATAAGATAGGAATGACAAAGACTCCTAAAATGGTTCCTATAAGTAAACCTCCAACGGCACCTGTTCCAATAGATCTATTTCCTTCAGATCCTACACCTTTTGCTAATACTAACGGCATTAAACCTAAGATAAATGCAAATGAGGTCATTAAAATAGGACGTAAACGTGATTTTGCTCCATCGATAGCTGCTTCTACAATGCTTTCGCCTTTTCTTCGTTTTTGCAGTGCAATTTCTACAATAAGAATGGCGTTTTTGGCTAATAAACCAATAAGCATTATTAAAGAAATTTGGAAGTAAATGTTGTTTTCTAACCCTAAGAACTTGGTACTTATATAAGCTCCAAATACTCCAAATGGTAATGATAAAATTACAGCAAATGGTAATAGGTAACTTTCATATTGTGCACTTAATAAGAAAAATACAAATAGAATACTTAATCCGAAAATGAACATGGTTTGGTTACCTGCGCTTACTTCTTCTCGTGTTAAACCAGAATAAGCAACGGTGTAATTATTAGGTAATTTTGCAACTTCCTCTTCAATAACTCTAATCGCATCACCTGTACTAAACCCATCGTTTGTAGCACCAGTTATAGATGTAGAATTAAATAAGTTAAAACGAGTTACTGATTGTGGACCATATACACGCTCTAATTTTACAAACTGTGTAATTGGCGTCATTTCACCAGAATCTGTACGAACGTACATACTATTTAAATCGTCTACATCTGCTCTGTCATCTGGTAAAGCTTGAATGTACACTCTAAATTGTTTCCCGAATCGAGAGAAATCTGAAGCGTAAATTCCACCAATATAACCTTGTAAAGTTGAGAATATACTGTTAATAGGTACACCTTTTTCTTTTGCTAATGGTACATTAACTTCCATTTCGTATTGTGGATAGTTTGTACTGAAAGACGATTGTGCATATTTTACTTCTGGGTGTGACATTAAAGCCATCGCGAAATCTTTATTCGCTTTATCTAAGTCTTTAAATTCACCACCAAATTTATCTAGTAAATTTACCTCAAAACCTGCTGAATTACCAAAACCACGAATACTTGGAGGTGAGAAGAAAATAATATTTGCTTCTTTTATACCCGCGGCAACTCCAAATAATTTACCTGTAATAGATTGTACAGAGGTGGCAACATCTTCACGATCTGCCCAATCGGCTAGTTTTATAATACCAAAACCGTAGTTACTACCCGTACCATTAATTAAACTTCTACCTTTAATAAAGTTTACAGCTACAATACCTTCAATATCTTTTATTTTACCATATAAGTCTCTAGAAACAGCATCTGTTCTGTCTAAAGATGATCCTTCTGGTAATGCAATGTTTGCGAAAATAATACCTCTATCTTCATTGGGTACAAATCCTGTAGGTGTTGTATTAGATGCCCAGAAAATTCCAGCAATAGCTAAAATTAATAATAAAGGAGATACCCATTTCACTTTGTATAAAAACTGAAGTGATTGACCGTAACGTTGTATTGTTGCGTTAAATCCGCGATTGAAAAGTGTGTAAAAACGTTTTAATGGACCTTTACTTTTTAACTCTTCATCATCTTTATGAGACTTTAATAAAAGCGCACATAATGCCGGACTTAAAGTTAATGCGTTTACTGCTGAAATTAAAATAGCAATAATTAGCGTTACCCCAAATTGCTCGTAAAATACACCTGTAGGTCCTGTTACAAACGTTACCGGAATAAATACGGCTGCCATGACCAAGGTAATTGATATAATAGCGCCAGAAATCTCGTTCATGGCTACTAATGTTGCTTTTTTAGGATTCTTTTCACCTTCGTCCATTTTAGCATGCACGGCTTCTACAACCACAATAGCATCATCCACCACAATACCAATGGCGAGTACTAACGCGAATAGCGTTAAAAGGTTTATTGAGTATCCAAAAACATTCAAGAAAAAGAACGTACCAATTATAGAAACCGGAACGGCAATCGCTGGAATTAATGTAGATCTAAAATCTTGTAAGAAGATGAATACTACTAAGAATACCAGTAAAAAGGCTTCTAATAATGTACTAATTACTTTTTCAATAGATGCATTTAAGAATAAACTCGTATCGTAAGGTACAAAAACATCTAAGCCTTCTGGAAGGTCTTTTTTAACCGACTCTAAAGTCACTTTAATGTTTTCAATAATTTCTCTTGCATTCGATCCTTTGGTTTGGAAAATACCCATAAAAACCGCTGGATTCCCCATACTCATAGCGTTAGCTGCATACGATTGCGCGTCTAATTCTATAGTTGCTACATCATTCAAACGAAGAAATTCTCCGTTTCCTAAAGCTTTAATAACAATATCTGCATATTGTTGTTCATTTTTAAAACGTCCACTATAAGTTAATGTATATGAAAAGGCTTCACCGTTATTTTGTCCTAAAGAACCAGCAGCTGCTTCTAAGTTTTGTTCGGCTAAAGCCGCTGTAATATCTGAAGGAATTAAACCATAGGTTGCTAATTTTTCAGGTTTTAACCAAATACGCATAGCGTAATCTTGTTGAGAGAATAAACTAACATCTCCAACACCGCTAATACGTTGCATAGCAGGTACTACGTTTATTTTTAAGTAATTCTGAATAAATGTAGCATCGTAGCTTTCATTTTCAGAATACATTGAAATAAACATTAAAGCACTCGTTTCTTGCTTTTGTGTTATTACACCTGTTTGTAGTACTTCTTGAGGTAATAAAGCACTTGCTCTTGATACACGGTTTTGAACGTTAACCGCTGCAATATCTGCATCGACTTCTTGGTCAAAATAAACCGTAATTTCTGCTGTACCAGTGTTAGATGCTGTAGAAGTGATATAACTCATCCCTTCAACACCATTAATTTGCTCTTCTATCGGGATAATTACACTCTCTAAAACCGTTTCTGCATTGGCTCCTGCATAAGATGCCGTTACTTTAATGGTTGGTGGTGCAATATCTGGATACTCTTCTATGGGTAGGCTCGATATACTAATAATACCAAGCACTACTATGATAATAGAAATTACCGTTGAAAGAACGGGTCTTTCAATAAATGTTTTTAACATAACTAAATAAGTTTATGGTTTTCTAATTTTTAAATAATACAGCTACTGGCTTAATAGCCTCCTCAAAAGGTGTGTCTTGCGGAGCGATAGGCATTCCTGCTCTCAATTTTCCAATTCCAGATACAATAAGCTTATCGCCTACGTTAAGTCCAGATTCTACAACGTATAAGTTGCCTACTGTACCTTGTACTTTTATAATATTAGATTTTACTTTATTATCTTGATCAACAGTAAAAACCATGATGTCTTTTTGTTGTTCAAACGTTGCAGATTGTGGTACTATAATGGCATCTTTATATTCTATAGGAAGTCTAATTTTACCACTGTTTCCATTGGTTAAAATTTCGTTTGGATTATCGAAAGCCGCTCTAATTTTAATAGTCCCTGTGCTTTCGTTAATTTGTCCTGTACTGGTTTGAATACGTCCTGTTTCAGAATAAACTTTTCCATTAGCTAAAACTAAACTTAAATCTGGAGAGTTTTTAATACGCTCAGCTTTGTTTTGTCCTTCGAACCTTTGTAAGTGATCGATGTATTGTGCTTCATTAAAACTGAAAAAGGCATAGACTTGGCTAATATCACTAACCGTTGTTAATGGGCTGCTATCATTTGGGCTAACTAATGCACCTTCTCTAAAGTTAATGGCTCCAACATAACCGTCTACTGGGCTTTTAATAGTAGCATAACCAATATTAGCAGATACACCACTTAATGTAGCCTTCGCTTGTGCTAAATTAGCTTTCGCAGTTTCTAATTGCACCGCACTAATAATGTTTTTTTCTACTAAAGGAATTAATTTATCTACTTCCACCTGTGCCACATTTACACGTGCTTTTGCAGCACCTGCATCTTGACTTAAAGACTGTGTTTCTAATCTAAATAAAGATTGCCCTTTACGAACTTTTTGACCTTCATCTACTAATACGTTTTGGATGTAACCTGAAACTTTTGCTCTTACATCACTGTTTACAATACCTTCAATATTTGTTGGGTATTCTTGGTAACCAGTTACTGTTTTTTGTTGTATTGCAGTTACTGGAAATGCAGGTGGTGGCGCTTGTTGCGTTGCGGCAGCTTGTTCTGTTTTGTTGCCACAGCTAAAAACAACTAAAATAAGACTTAGTGTTAATATCGAGTATAAATTATTCTTTTTCATTATTCTTTAACTTTAAATATGGAATTGGTTGTTTATTAATTTTTCTCTTAATTCTTTTACTGAAGAGGAAGCTTCATCTATAAATTTTACATAATCGTTATGAAAACTTAGATCGAATTTATCTTCTTCTTTTTCAATTTTCAAATCGTTCTGTTTTTCCTTATATTCTTTAATTTCTAAATGTATAGAGCGTTCTTCTTGCCAATGACTTATCATTCTGTCAACATGTTGAATGATAGTGTCTTTATTAATTATAAAATACTTTTTACGATCACCGGTTTTTGTGAAATATTCAATTTTGTTTAAATCTTGTAGGTGATTAATATGTGTAGAGATGGTACTTTTGCTTGCACAAAGAATACTTACCATATCTTCAAAAGTGGCACCTCTTTTTCCTGTAAGAATAACGTAAGCCAAAATACGAGCAGCAACTGGTGCTAATTGCTCTCTGGCTTCTAAATGCACACCTAGTTTTTCAACTAAGCCCATTTTTTTTTGACAGATATTTTCTTTCATTGTTAATTGTTTTGTTATGCTTCTCTGAAAATAAAGGGTTTATTTTCAGGTAAAATCTTTGCAAATATATTTTTAGTTCGGAACAAACCGAACTAAACGAAGTTAAATTGTTGTTAAAATAAAAAAAGCCCGCAGGCTTTTTAGAAATTGTAAAGAAGAATAGGTTAAATCTTTTGTTCTTTATTGGAGCCTATACGAAGTATAACGTAACCAATAATGGCCGAAATAAACGAGCCAATAAGGATTCCGATTTTAGCAGAATCGATAAATTCTGGTGTAGAAACAAATGCCAAACTAGCTATAAATATAGCCATTGTGAAACCAATACCCGCTAAAAAAGCAACGCCTATAATTTGCTTGAAACTAATATCGCTAGGTACTTCTATCCATTTTAATTTTTGTGCAATAAATACAATAGAAGTAATCCCTATACCTTTTCCTAAAACTAAACATATTATTATATTGATGACTAAAGCGGTATCTAAATTATCCGAACCAGAAATTAACACACCAGCATTTGCAAGCGCAAAAATAGGAATGATAAAATAGGCTACCCAGCCGTGTAAACTATGCTCTAAATGCTGTAATGGCGACTGAAATTTAGCCGACCAATCATTTAAATTATCTACATGGCCAATTTGCTCATGCGAGAGAATGGGTTTTTTAAGCACACTAGCAGTTTTAATATTATTGTATACATTTTCTAGTTCTACTAAAAATTTGGAAGTATCAATTTTTTGTCTAATTGGTACAGAAAAAGCTAACAAAATACCGGCTATGGTTGGGTGAATACCAGATTTTAAGAATAAAAACCAGATAACAATTCCGAATAAAAACATGATAAATTTAGAATAAATCCCTTTATAAGATAGGAAGTATAAAATGGCAAGCATAGCTAGTGCAATCAACAATAAAGTGATATTGATGTTTCCACTATAAAAAATTGCGATAACTAAAACAGCTCCTATATCATCTACAATAGCAAATGCGGTTAAAAATATTTTAAGACTTAAAGGTACACGTTTACCAAGTACGTTTAGAATAGCTAATGAAAACGCAATATCCGTAGCCATGGGTATACCCCAACCTTTAGTAGTTTCTGGGTTTTGATTTAAAACTAAAAAGAAAATTACCGGTACCAACATCCCCCCTAAAGCCCCAACCAAGGGAAAAGCTATTTTTTTTGGGGTATTAAGTTCGCCTATTAGTAGCTCGCGTTTTATTTCTAACCCAATTAAAAGGAAAAATATAGCCATCAACCCATCGTTAATCCATAAAATTAAAGGCTTCTTAAACTCAAAAGTTTCTGTTACAATTCCTAAATCGTATTGCCAAAGTTCTCTATAACTATCCCCATATGGCGAATTTGACCAAACCAAAGCAAGAAGTGTAGCAAACATGAGTAGAATACCACTGAAACTTTCAATTTTTACAAATTTTTGAAAGGGTGTAAGGAAAACTCTTTTAATCATATAAATAAGGTTTTTAGAAATAATTTTAACTCCAAATATAAGATTCCGAAATCATAAAAACCTCACGCTATTGTTGACTTTAAAGAATATTTAACATTAAAAACAGACTAAAAAACACCTCCTTGTCTAACGCCTTTTATTTAGATTCTACGATGGGGTTTTTAGAAAAACAAACTATGATATGTAATTATGAAGTAAATTGATTAAACAATATTTAAACTACTTTAAAAAGGTGTTTCATTCTTCAATCTAAAACCGCTAAATTCGTAACATAACAATTCGCTTACTTCAAAAACCTTAAAATTTCAATATGAAACAACTTATAGCACTTTTATGTCTTGCTTTTACAGCATTTACTTTCGGGCAGGTTAATAATGAATCCACCCTTAGTATTGATGAGATTATGCAAGGAGACGATTTTGTAGGTTATTTACCAACAAGTGTTAGCTGGGCCGATAACAGTAAGTCTATTTATTTTAGTTGGAATCCCGATAACGACACGATTCCGTCTACTTATCAAGTAGATATTAAATCCCAAAAAATAAGTAAATCATCGTTTGAAGTGCTTAAGCAAAAATCAAATTTAGGTGAATATTCCAAAAACGGACAATGGATGGTTTACCAAAAAGATGGCGATTTGTTTTTAATGAATACCAGTAACTATTCTAAAAAACAAATTACAAATACTATTGCTCGAGAGTCTAACCCTGTGTTTGCAGGTGATGAAAAATCGATTGTTTATAAGCGAGATAATAATTTGTTTCAATGGCATATTAGCAATGGTACCATTACGCAACTCACTAATTTTAAAACGGGAAGTGAAAAGGAGGAATCTAAACTTAGCGAGAAAGAGCAATGGCTAGAAGACGATCAATTACAATATTTTAATATCCTCGATAAGCGTAAAAACGAAACTGACGCCAGAACATATAGAAACGAACAATTGGTTTCTAATCATCCTAAACCTATATTTTTAGAAGATAAAAATTTGGTTGATTTTGATATTTCTGCCGATTTAAACTTTGTAATTTATAGCTTAAGTATTCCTCAAAAACATAAAAACACTAACGTACCTAGTTATGTTACCGAAAGCGGTTATACCGAAAATTTAAATGCTAGACCTAAAGTTGGGGTTACTCCAAATAGCTACGAATCTTGGATTTTAAATATTAAAACCGGAGAAGCCTATCAAATAAAAACCGATGAGCTAAGCGGTATTAAAGACAAACCAAAATACTTAAAAGAATATGCTGAAAATCCATCAGAATATAAAGATACTTTTGATGACCCGAGAGGTGTGGAAATAGGTAGTCCTGTGTTTTCTGGTAATGGAAAAGCAATAGTAAATATCACATCTCAAGATAATAAAGACCGCTGGATTATGTTGGTGAATCTAGAAGATGGAAGTTTAAAACAGATTGATAAACAACATGACGATGCATGGATTGGTGGCCCTGGAGTGGGTTGGTTTTCTCGTGCCGAAATGGGCTGGATAGACGAAAGTAACGTTTGGTTTCAGTCTGAAAAAACAGGCTATTCACACTTGTATGCAGCCAACATAAATTCGGGTAAAATAAAAGCGTTAACTCAGGGTGAATTCGAAATTCAGGAGGTTAGCTTATCAAAAGATCATAAAACCTTTTTTATAACAAGCAATAAAGTGAGTCCGCATGAACAACACTTTTATCACTTGCCTGCAAAAGGAGGCAAAATGTTACAAATTACATCGCGCCAAGGTGGGCATGAAGTAACCATTTCTCCAGATGAAACTAAGCTGGCTATTCGTTATTCTTACACTAATAAACCTTGGGAATTATATGTGATGCCTAACAAAGCTGGAGCGAAAATGACGCAGTTAACAGAGTCGACCACCGATGCTTTTAAATCTTATAAATGGATAGATTCCGAAATTATAAACTTCACTGCTCGCGATGGCGAAAAAGTTCCTGCAACACTGTACAAACCTACCGAAGCTAAAAAAAATGGTGCCGCCGTAATATTTGTTCATGGCGCAGGTTATTTACAAAATGTGCACCGTTGGTGGCCGGGTTATTTTAGAGAATATATGTTTCATAATATTTTGGTAGATAATGGTTATACGGTTTTAGCTATAGATTATAGAGCTAGTAAAGGTTATGGTCGCGATTGGCGAACCGCAATTTATCGCCACATGGGCGGGCAAGATTTAGACGACCAAGTAGATGGTGCTAAATATCTAGTAGAAAACCAAGGTATCGATAAAGATAGACTTGGTATTTACGGCGGATCTTACGGCGGGTTTATTACCTTAATGGCTATGTTTAACGCGCCCGATACTTTTAAAAGTGGTGCGGCGTTGCGCTCTGTAACAGATTGGGCACATTACAATCACGGCTATACAGCACCTATTTTAAATACACCTTTTGAAGATCCTAAAGCTTATCAACAAAGTTCGCCTTTGTATTTTGCTGAAGGTTTAAAAGGGAACTTATTAATACTTCATGGTATGGTTGATACCAATGTCCATTTTCAAGACGTGGTTCGATTATCTCAACGTTTAATTGAGCTGAAAAAAGAGAAATGGGAACTCGCTGTTTTTCCATTGGAAAGTCATGGGTTTGTTGAAGCTTCGAGCTGGTCCGATGAATACCGACGCATATTTAAGCTCTTTCAGGAGACGCTTAATTAATGACTCGTTTTTCTTCATTTATAAAAGCAAATTATTTTAGATGAAGTTTGAAATATATAACGTGCGAAATAATTATTTATTAACAATAAATCTTTGATTATTTTGTCGCTATTAATACTTTGATAGCTGTGGTAATTATTGAAAAATTCAAATTATTAGTAATCAATTGGGTAGCGTATTTTACCTCTTTTTTTAGGTTTATATTCGGTTTTTGAGTAAAATAAGTGACGTTTGTATTTTATTTTATGGTAATTTTAATGCAGAATTATCACCATGGTTTTACGGCCATAAATCACCCCAATATGAGTAAAAACCGATCTATTGTTCACATGGATTTAGACACCTTTTTTGTGTCTTGCGAGCGCCTACTCGATAGTCGTTTAATAGGGAAGCCTGTGCTTATTGGTGGTACATCAGACCGTGGTGTTGTGGCGTCTTGCAGTTACGAGGCTCGAAAATTTGGTGTTCATTCTGCAATGCCTATGCGTTTGGCAAAATCACTTTGTCCGGAGGCTGTTGTTTTACGTGGGAATTCTGGAATTTACAGTAATTTCTCTAAAGATGTTACCGACGTTATTAAGGAGAGTGTGCCGCTTTATGAAAAATCATCTATAGACGAGTTTTATATCGATTTAACCGGAATGGATAAGTTTTTTGGTTGTCATAAATTGGCATCGGAATTACGACAACGCATCATGAAGGAAACCGGCTTACCTATTTCCTTTGGTTTATCTATTAACAAAACGGTTTCTAAAATAGCAACAGGAGAAGCGAAACCTAATAATGAAATCAATATTTTATCGGGTACCGAAAAACCTTTTTTAGCACCACTTTCTGTGCGTAAAATACCAATGGTTGGCGAGGTTACTTATAAATCACTTTGCGATTTAGGAGTAAAGCGAATTCAAACGGTGCAAGATATGCCAATGGATTTAATGCATAAAGTGCTTGGCAAAAACGGTTTAAGTATTTGGAGAAAAGCTAATGGTATAGACCATAGTCCGGTAGTGCAATATCAGGAACGTAAATCTATTTCTACCGAGCGTACTTTCAATAAAGATACTACCGACATCTCTAAGCTAAAGGGAATTATTGTAGCCATGACCGAAAATTTAGCTTACCAATTACGAAGAGGGAATAAGTTAACCGCCTGTGTTACTTTTAAAATTAGGTATTCCGATTTTCAAACCTATACCCAGCAGCAGCGTATTCCGTATAGCGCCATGGATCATAATATTATTCCGGTTGTTTTAGATTTGTACAAAAAACTATATAACCGTCGACTATTGGTGCGTTTAATTGGAGTGAAATTTAGCCATTTAGTAGAAGGAGGCCACCAAGTTAACTTGTTTGAGGATAATGAAAAACAAATTCATTTAACTGAAGCTATAGATAAAATGCGGGAACGTTTTGGCGATCGAGCAATAATGAGTGCTGCAGGTTTAGAGGCCAAAAGCATTAGCCGATGGAACCCGTTTAACGGAGAGCCGCCACCGCTTTTACCAAATAGAAGACGTTAGTTTTTCTCCTGAAAATTTCCTAAAACGAAAAACCTCCATTTTAATACCTTTAGAGCATTAAATGAAGGTTTTATTAAGTTGATTTTTTTACTTTTACTTTTTAGCTAACATGTCTGGAGTAGCAACGGTTCTAAAACCAACATGCTCTGCAGATGAGTCTAAACTTGTGCCCATACGCGATGATACTCTGTAGCTAGCACAGTATGAGTCGCTACATAAAAAAGAACCACCTTTAATAATTTTTTCTTGTATGTATGGGTTATTAGGGTTATATGCTTTATCTGCTCCTTTTGGGTTAACCAATGTTGTGTTTGTAGCAGCAACTTCGTTATAGTAATTTAGGTTGTACCAATCGGTAGTCATTTCCCAAACATTACCAGCCATATCAAATAATCCAAAATTATTTGCAGGGTAAGTTTTTACCGGAGCTGTGCGTTCAAAACCATCTTCTAGTGTGTTGTTTACAGGGAATTCGCCTTCCCAACTATTAGCTTGTTTTGATAAAACAGAGCGGTCATCTCCCCAGAAATAAGTTGTGTTTTGTTGATTTGCTCTTGCAGCAAATTCCCATTCGGCTTCTGTGGGTAAGCGTCTGCCTGCCCAAACACAGTAAGCTTCAGCATCTTCATAGCAAACATGTACAACAGGGTGGTTGACTTTACCTTCTATATTGCTATCTGGTCCGCTTGGGTGTTTCCAGTTTGTACCAATAGACCAGCGCCACCATTGTGAGAAATCGTATAGATTAGGAACCGACGATTTTGTTTTTTTAAACATTAAAGAACCCGGTTTTAAAACAGAATCGTGTGGTTTTGGAGTACCTTCAGGAAGTTGTTTTTTCATTTCGTTCCAATCAATTTCACGCTCAGCCATGGTTACGTAACCTGTAGCATCAATAAATTTAGCAAACTCGGCATTGGTAACTTCGGTGATATCCATAAAAAAACCATCAACTTTTACTGGGTGTTGAGGTTTTTCATGATCCATAGCTGCTTCATCTTGAGGTACGGCACCTTGTAAAAATGCACCTCCAGGAATCCAAACCATACCTTTTGGCGGGTTATTGGTTATGCTGTCGGTTATTGCTTTTTTAGCGATTATGGCTTCAGTTTTATCAGAAATCTTAATAGCTTCATTATTTTTATTTTTACATCCAAAAACAGCAGTAATCATAAAAATTACTAAAAATGCTTGTGCGTATTGTTTCATTTAGTTGGTTTTAAACTTAAGAGAAAAACAAAAATATCAATAATATATTCAATAGGTATGTATGTTTTTAACAAAGAATCTATTTTAACATTTAATAAACGGTTTTCTATCCATTTGGTTTTAATTACCTTTGTGCAACTTATATAATTTGGTGTATGATTTATTCAATGACAGGTTACGGAAAATCTGTATTACAATTACCTACGAAAAAAATAACAATCGAACTAAAATCTTTAAACAGTAAAAGTTTAGATTTAAATGCTAGAATGCCTTCTATTTATAGAGAAAAGGAGCTTTCTATTCGAAAACTTCTGGCCGATAAGTTGGTACGTGGTAAAGTCGATTTTTCTATTTATGTTGAAGCTACTGCAGAAGATACATCTACCCAAATTAACACACCTGTTGTTAAGCAATACATGGAGCAGTTAAGGCAAGTTGTAGAAGGTAGCGAAATTGAGCTGTTAAAAATGGCTGTTAAATTTCCTGATGCATTAAATACGGTTCGTGAAGAAATAGACGAAAACGAATGGAACACCATTTCGAAAGAAATTAATACTGCTGTTGCCGATTTAAATAGTTACCGATTAAACGAAGGTAAGGTGCTAGAGCAAGATTTTATTAATCGTATAGATACTATTGGGAGTGTTTTGGAGCAAGTTATAACAATGGATCCGGAGCGAGTTGAAGGTGTGCGCGAGCGTTTACATAAAGGTGTTGCCGAGCTTAAAGAAAAATATGATGAAAATCGCTTTGAGCAAGAATTGGTGTATTACATTGAAAAATTTGATATCACTGAAGAGAAAGTGCGTTTAAAAAATCATTTAAATTATTTTATAGAATCGATAAATTCGGAAGAATCTAACGGTAAAAAATTAGGGTTTATTAGTCAAGAAATGGGCCGTGAAATAAATACTATTGGTTCAAAAAGTAATTATGCACCAATGCAACAATTGGTTGTGCAAATGAAAGATGAGTTAGAAAAAATTAAGGAACAGTTATTAAACGTACTTTAAAGAAAATCATCATTTTTTATGGCAGCAACAAATAAAAAACAAGGCAAACTAATAGTGTTTTCTGCACCATCTGGTTCGGGGAAAACAACCATAGTTAGACATTTATTAGGATTAGAAGAGTTGAATTTAGAGTTTTCTATTTCTGCGACTTCTAGAGAAAGTAGAGGCACCGAAATAGATGGAACCGACTATTATTTTCTTTCGGCTAGCGAATTCAAATCTAAAATTAAAAATGATGAGTTTTTAGAATGGGAAGAGGTTTATCGCGATAACTTTTATGGTACCTTAAAAACCGAAGTAGAACGCATTTGGGCAAAAGGTAAAAATGTAATTTTTGATATAGATGTTTCTGGCGGGTTACGAATTAAACGAAAATTCCCAGAAGAAACTTTAGCTATTTTTGTTAAGCCACCAAGTATAGATGAGCTTAAAATTAGACTTAAAAAACGAAAAACAGAAAGTGCCGATAAAATTAATATGCGCGTAGCTAAAGCATCGGCCGAGCTGGCAACAGCACCACTTTTTGATGTTATTGTTGTTAATGATACTCTAGAGCATGCGCTTACAGAAGCTAAAGCGTTAGTAAGTGATTTTGTGAATTCTTAAAATAAGTTGTTAATGAAAATTGGATTGTATTTTGGGTCGTTTAACCCTATACATATTGGGCATTTGGTTATCGCAAACCATATAGCCGAACATAGTGATTTAGATCAGGTTTGGTTTGTAGTAACGCCACATAATCCATTTAAAAAGAAAAGTAGTTTGCTCGATAATTATCAACGACTTGAGTTGGTATATCGAGCTACTAAAGATTACGATAAGCTTAAACCTAGTGATATAGAGTTTAGCTTACCGCAGCCAAATTATACGATAAATACGTTGGTGCATCTTCAAGAAAAGTACCCAAACCACGAGTTTTCATTAATTATGGGAGAAGATAATTTGAAGAGTTTCCATAAATGGAAAAACTACGAAGTTATTTTAGAAAACCATGATATTTATGTAAACCCGCGTATTTCGGATAATAAAGTGAATACTCAATTTACGGGGCATAAAAAAATACATGTTGTTAATGCTCCAATAATGGAGTTATCTTCTACGTTTATTCGAAACGCTATTAAAACTAGAAAAAACGTAAAACCTATGTTGCCAGAAAACGTTTGGGAGTATTTAGATGAAATGAATTTTTATAGGTGAATTTAACAGTTATAGCGAGGTATAACCGTACGAAAATCATATAAATTGAAGGAATTTTCGGTTTTTTTAAAAAAAAACGAATAGATTATTGCACTTTTTATTATATTTTAGGTGTCTAATTTCTTTTTTTGATGAAAACTAAAAATTCGGACTTGTATGTTGTTGGTATTGGTGCTTCTGCAGGTGGTTTAGATGCTATACAGACACTCTTTGATCATTTGCCAAACAATACAGGGATGGTATTTATTATTGTTCAGCATCTGTCTCCAGATTTTAAAAGTTTAATGCCTGAGTTGCTTAGCAAGCATACAGCTATGCCTATCTATACTGCAGAAGATAAGCAGGTTATAAAACCGAATTGTATTTATTTAAATGTACGAAATAAAAACCTTCATATTAAAGGTAATCAGTTGTTTCTTCTTGATAAAGGACCTAAAAATAATTTAAATTTACCGATAGATATCTTTTTCCATACTCTAGGAGAGGAGTATAAAGAAAAATCAATGGGTGTTATATTGTCTGGTACGGGCTCCGATGGCTCGAGAGGTATACATACCATAAAAGAACAAGGTGGAGCTATAGTTGTGCAAGACCCAGCTTCTGCTCAATTTGATGGTATGCCTAATTCTGCAATAACGACTAATTTAGCTGATTACATTTCGAACCCCGAAAAAATTGCTGAAATTATTAGTAAAAGTTTAATAAACAAACCATTGCTAGACTTAGAATTATATGATGAAAAATCTGATAACGCTATATTAAATAGTGTTTTTACTATTGTTTACAAGTTTTCTGGAATCGATTTTAGAGAGTATAAAAAAAACACACTCATTCGTAGGGTAGAAAAGCGAATGAATATTAATAATATTGAACATTTGTTCGATTACGTCACCTTCTTGTCTAGTAATGTAGAGGAGAAACAGGCGCTTAAAGAAGATTTTTTAATTGGTGTCACTCGGTTTTTTAGAGATACGGAAGCTTTTAGTTTGTTAAAAACTAAAGTGATACCAAAAATTTGTGAATCCAAAAATAAGGATGATGCTGTTCGAGTATGGATTGCAGGTTGTTCTACAGGAGAGGAAGTATATTCTATAGCCATTTTAATTGATGACTATATTAAAAGCAATAAGCTTAATATTGATTTTAAAATATTTGGTACAGATATAGATCCGAGAGCCTTAACGGTTGCAGGGTCTGGTATGTATAATATTAATATTGCTAATGAGATTGAAAAAAAATATTTAGATAAATATTTTTTAAAAATTGGTGATAAAATACAAATTATAAAACGTGTTAGAGAGAAAATTGTGTTTTCTAGTCATAACTTAATTAAGGATCCTCCATTTATTAGAATGGATTTAATTTCTTGCAGAAACTTACTTATTTATTTTGATAATACTATCCAGAAGAAAGTAATGCATAATTTTCAGTTTGCTTTAAACAAGTTTTCTTATTTGTTTTTGGGTAATAGTGAGTCTTTGGGTTCGGTATCAACGTATTTTAAAACTATTGATGTAAAGTGGAAAATATTTCAAAATATTTCGGAAACAAAAAAATATCCATCTCAAAATAATAGTCTTGAAAGGGTTTCTACAATTTCTTACAAGACTCCTGTCACAACAAGGCAATCTCCTAATTTTAGAGTAAAAGAAAACCCAGAACAGGTGTTTCATAAATATTTAAGTAAAAAATTTAGTCCGGCATCTATATTTGTAGATAAAAACTTTAATATACTTTTTATTAATGGAGATGCAGGAAAGCGTTTGTCTCATAGCGAAGGTGTTTTTCAAAATAATCTATTAAAAATAGTAAATGCAGATATTGCAGGACTTATCAGAAGTGGTGTTAGAAGGCTTGAAAGTGAAAAGAAAGATATTATTATCAAGGGTGTTATTAATAAAACTAAAGCAGAAAATTTTTCTTTCGATTTAAAATTTAATAAACCTAGTATTAATGATGATTTAAATGGCTGTTATTTAATCGAGTTTACGAATGATAAAGTTTTAGAGTATGAAGTTCCGGTGGTTATTAAAAATATAGATGTTGATGAGACATCTAACCAGCGTTTAGAAGATTTAGAAAACGAACTTAAAGTTGTAAAAACCGAATTGCAAAATGCTATTGAAGAACTAGAGACTAGTAACGAAGAATTACAATCTTCTAACGAAGAGCTTATGGCGTCTAACGAAGAGCTTCAAAGTACAAATGAGGAACTGCAATCTGTAAATGAGGAACTGTATACAGTAAACTCCGAAATGCAAGAGAAAAATAAAGAGCTTACAAATTTAAGTAACGATGTAACAAACTTACTCGATAACACTGAAATTGCAACTTTGTTTTTAGATACAGAATTACGTATTAGAAAATTTACGCCAGCACTTAAAGAGGTTTTTAATTTACATGAATCAGATTATGGTAGGCCGCTTTCTAGTTTTACATCTAACTTTATGGAAGAC
The DNA here is from genome assembly GCF_009796825.1 of Algibacter sp. L3A6. GTDB lineage: Bacteria > Bacteroidota > Bacteroidia > Flavobacteriales > Flavobacteriaceae > Algibacter. The sequence continues at coordinate 1,276,786 of NZ_CP047030.1, read as the reverse complement.
ACTAGGGCAGAAATTATAGAAGATTCTAGGTTGGTTTTGGAAAAACTTATTACAATAGAAAAACAGTTAAGTGATAGAAATCGAAATAATTATTTATTTAGAGCAAGTCCGTTTGTTACTTCATCTAAAAAAATAAGCGGTATTGTTATTACATTAAATAATATTAATAAGCTTAAAGAAACCGAAAAAGAGCTTAGAACGTCTGAGCTTAGGTATAAAAGTCTTTTCGATAATTTAAACGAAGGGTTTTTACATGGTGAAATTATAACAGATAAAACGGGTAAACCTATAGACTGGATCTATATAGATGCTAATTCGGCATTTGAGAAAATAATAGGTTTAGAAAGAAAAGATTTTGTAGGCAATAGGTTAATGGATATTATGCCGTACATCCAAGATGATCCTGGAGATTGGATAGCAACCTTTGGAGAAACTGCAATTTCTGATAAAGAACAATATATAAAAGAGTATTCAACTAAAGAAGGCAAGCATTATCAGGTACATTTGTTTAGTCCGGCTAGAGGTGAGTTTGCTGCTACATTTGCAGATATTACTGAGTTGAAAAATAAAAAGGCAGAATTGCTGAAAAGTGAAGCAGAGCTTTGCCGTGCTCAAGAAATTACCCATGTTGGAAGTTGGTATTTAGATGTTGAGACAGGGAAGGTACGTTGGACAGAGGAGCTGTATAAAATATATGGTTTTGACCCTAGTTTGCCTCCGCCAGATGTTAAGTCGAGTAGTAGACTGTTTACTAAGTCTAGCTGGAAAACTGTATCAAAAGCCATTGAAGACTGTCAAACCAAAGGGGTTTCTTATGATTTAGAGTTAGAGATTGTGAAAAATGGTGGCGAAAAAGGTTGGCTTTGTATTATGGGTGAGGCTGTAAGGGATGAAAACGATAAAATTATAGCGCTTAAAGGAGCAGTACAAGATATTACGCAACATAAAACATATGAAGCTGAGCTTATTAAGGCAAGAAAAGAGGCTGAAATAGCAAGTATCCATAAAAATTATTTCTTGGCTAATATGAGTCATGAAATTAGAACACCTATGAATGGTGTTATTGGTTTTGCTGAGTTGTTAAGAAACGATGATATTACCAAGAAACAGCGATTAAAATATTTAGAGATTATTGACGGAAGCTCAAAGCAATTATTAAATTTAATTGATGATATTATTGATATTGCAAAAATAGAGTCTAACGAAATTAAAATTGTTTATAAGGATTGCCATCTGGTTAAGCTTATAAAAAATCTTGAAATAACATACAATCAATTAAAGGCGGTAAAAGGAAAAGATGATATTGTAATAAAATCTTATGTTCCAGAAGAATTAAAAAAACTGGTTATTATTACTGATGAGCAAAGATTGCAGCAAGTTATTTCTAATTTATTGAATAATGCTTTAAAATTTTCAGAAAAAGGAGAAATTTCTTTTGGTTTTACAGTTGAGGGCGATTACTTGAAATTCTTTGTAAAAGATGAAGGTATTGGTATTGATGTAAGTAAGCACGATGAGGTGTTTGAGCGTTTTAAACAGGTAAATTATGATAACAGTGCAATATATGGTGGTACAGGTTTAGGGCTTTCTATTAGCAAAGGGATTGTTACGCTTTTGGGAGGGGAAATTAAACTAACGTCAGAGTTAGGTAAGGGTACTCGATTTGATTTTACTATACCATTAAAATCAACAGCATTTAAAAAGGAAGCCAAGAAAGCTGTAGCTCCAATTAGTGAAGCGTTTTTAAAAGGTAAAACTATTTTAATTGCAGAAGATGATGCATTAATACAATTGTTGTTTAAAATTGTATTAAAAAAGACGGAGGCTGATATTCTTTTTGCAAACACCGGAAAATCGGCCGTAGATATATTTAAGGATAATCCGCATATCGATATTGTTTTGCTCGACATCAGAATGCCAGAAATGAATGGTATTGATGCGATGGAAAGGATATTAGAAATAAAACCTGAAACAAAAATTATTATGCAGACGGCTTATGTTATGCCTGATGAAAAAGAAAAATGTTATAAGAAAGGTTGTGTAGATTTTCTGTCTAAACCTGTTATTAAGGAGCAGTTATACGAAACTTTAAATAGATGGTTAAATTGATTTTTTAGATATAAAAAAAGCTGCCTTTTCGGGCAGCTTTTTTTTTGTTTGTGTTGACTTTTTTTAGTTTTTTAAGAATTCATTAGGTCTTCAATTTCATCAGCCTCTAAAGGAATATTTCTCATTAAATTAAAAGGAGATCCAGTTTTTTGGATAACAACATCATCTTCTAATCTAATGCCAAAACCCTCTTTTGGAATGTAAATAGCAGGCTCCACAGTAAATACCATGTTTTCTTGCATAGGCTCTGTTAAAATACCGTAATCGTGTGTGTCTAGTCCCATGTGGTGGCTAGTGCCATGCATAAAATGTTTTTTGTAAGCGGGCCATTCCGGATCTTCATTTTGTACATCGGCTTTATCAAGTAAGCCTAGGTTTAATAGTTCTCCTGTCATTATTTTACCAACTTCAGCATGATAAGCAGCCCAATCAGTTCCTGGTATAAGCATGTTTGTTGCTTCGTTTTTAACATTTAGCACAGCATTGTAAACGGCTTTTTGTCTGTCTGTAAAACGACCAGAAACGGGTATGGTTCTTGTCATGTCACTAGAGTAATTAGCATATTCAGCACCAACATCTAATAGAATTAAATCGCCAGCTTTGCATTGTTGGTTGTTTTCTACATAGTGAAGAACGTTTGCATTGTTTCCTGAAGCTACAATAGGTGTGTAAGCAAACTTTTTAGATCTGTTTCTTAAAAATTCGTGCATAAATTCCGCTTCAATTTCAAATTCCCAAACACCAGGTTTAACAAAATTTAAAATTCTACGAAATCCTTTTTCGGTAATATCACAAGCTTGTTGAATTAAATCTAATTCAATTGGGTCTTTTACAGAGCGTAAACGTTGTAAAATAGGGTTGCTTTTTGCTACGCTATGTGCAGGGTATTTATCTTTTAACCATTTTGAAAAACGATCTTCACGCGTTTCGGTTTCTACATTGGCACGGTAATGTTCGTTGGTGTTAATGTAAACAGTATCACATTGTGTCATGATTTCAAACATGATTTTTTCCATGTCTTGTAACCAGTAAACTGTTTTTATTCCGCTAGTTTCAAAAGCTTTTTCTTTAGTAAGTTTTTCTCCTTCCCAAATGGCAATGTGTTCGTTTGTTTCTTTTAGAAAAAGAATTTCACGGTGTTTTTCCTTTGGGCAATCTGGAAATAATACCAAAATACTTTCTTCTTGGTCAACGCCACTAAGGTAAAAAATGTCGCGATGCTGCTCAAAAGGCATAGTGCTATCGGCACTTATTGGGTAAATGTCGTTAGAGTTGAAAACAGCTAAGCTGTTACTCTTCATTTTGTTAGCGAAGTTTTTTCTGTTTTTTATAAAGAGTTTGTTGTCAATTGGATTGTATTTCATAATTCTAATCTTTTAAAAGTGAATTGTACTGCAAAAATAAAGGTTTTATTTAAAGAAAAGTTTTTAATAAAAAAACATGGTAATAAAAATGAAAAGCAGTAAATTGCGGGCTCTAATTAATTCACCCTCACACGATTATAAAAAATTGTTATTATGATTAAAAATTACACAAGGAAAATGCTTCTTTCGGCATTAATCGGTTTTTTAGGTTTAACTAGCCTTAATGCCCAAGTGATGCTACAGGAAATCCCTCTGGCACAGCAAATTGAATCTTCAAGTTTGGTTGTTGAAGGAAAAGTGATTTCAAAAGAATCTTTTTGGAACGCAGACCACACTAATATCTACACGGTAAATACTGTTGAGGTTTATAAGGTGTTTAAAGGACAACCGGCAACAACTGTTCAGGTTGTAACTAAAGGTGGTACTGTTGGTACTATGGCGCAAAAAGTATCTCCAAGTTTAAATTTAGACACAAATGATGTTGGAGTATTTACTTTAACTAGTGATACTGTTGATCATGCCAACGCATTTAGAGCTTACGCTGGTGTTCAAGGTTTTTATAAATACGATTTAAATAAAAATGTTGTAACAAATCCTTTTCATAAAATGGAAAGTGTAGAATCTGTTTACACTGAAATTTTATCTAAAACAAAATCTAATTTTTCTGAAGTTTTAGAGTTTGATGCTTTAGAGCGTGCAAATAAGGCTGCAAAAAGCGCAAAAGTTTTAGCACCAAGCAGTATTACATATTCTCCAGGTGAGATTAGTGCAGGTACTGAAAGTGTTTTAACGATTGCAGGAACAGGTTTTGGTGCTGTAAAGGGTGACGTTGGCTTTGCAAATTCTAGCGATGGAGGAGTATCTACTACTTATGCTCTTAGCTCGCAGGTTTTAAGTTGGACGGATACTTTAATTACTGTTGAAGTGCCATCTTTGGCAGGAACAGGAGTTGTAACAGTTGTTGATGCTAATGGTGATTTCTCTACTTCGGAAGATGTTTTAACAGTGTCTTTTGCATTGTTAAATAATAATAATTCAGGACAGGCATATCTAGCTCAGCACTATGGAGATAATGGAAATGGTGGTTTTACATGGAGTCAGAATTCAAGTTTTTCTGCAAACACAGCGGCAGCAGCAGCTTTTTTGAGAGCGTTAGATACTTGGCGTAATGAAACTAAAATAAACTGGATGTTAGGAGAGGATACTTCTGAAACTAATTCGGGGATAGATAACTTAAACCTTATTGGGTTTAGTGCTACTTTACCTGAAGGTTATTTAGGAGAAACTATAGTGTATTACGATAGTTGTAATAGTGCTGATTGGGTTGTGGCTGAGGTTGATATTTTGTTTACTAGTGAAGAAAACTGGGACTATGGTCCAAATTTACCTTTTTTCGATATTGATTTTGAAAGTGTTGCATTACACGAATTGGGGCATGCGCATTTGTTGGATCATGTTATAGATAGTGAGGATCTTATGGATTTTGATATCGGTCCAGGACAAGTTACAAGAACTTTGTCAAGCACTAATAAAGAAGCTGGAGATATTATTGTTGCCAAGAGTACAACAAACTCTGTTTGTGATTATCAATTAATGACATTGTATTCTGGGCAATTAAGCGTAGAAGAAGATGTTTTAGAGAGTGGTATTGATTTATATCCAAACCCTGCTAATGAGGCGTTCTTTCTTAAAAAAGCATCATCAATTAATTTAGAGTCTGTAGTGATTTACGATGTAAATGGACGTTTAATATCTAAACACGATGCTTCGAACACTTCGGGAGTGCAATCCATAAGTTTATCAGGTATTTCTAAAGGACTTTATTTTGTAAATATTAATTCCGATTTAGCTACAATTACTAAAAAGCTTATCGTGAAATAAAGAAATCTTTTAAAAAGATTTATAGATGTAATTAGCTCATCTTATGTTTTCTGGTTTACGGAAAATATAAGATGAGTTTTTTAATTATAATCATTCTAAATACAAAATAAAATACCGTTTAAAACTTGTTAAAAATAGGCTTGCTCACTACCTTTGTAAGACTATAAACTAATTTTAAAATAATGAGCGGATTTTTTAAATCTTCAATAGGAAGAAAAGTTGCTATGGCACTTTCTGCATTCTTCCTCATGTTTTTCTTGTTACAACATTTTGCAATTAATATGCTATCGGTATTTAGCCCAGACACTTTTAACGAGGTGTCACACTTTATGGGAACAAATCCTTTAATACAATTTGCATTGCAACCTGTTTTAATTTTTGGAGTTGTATTTCATTTTATTATGGGATTCATTTTAGAACTTAAAAACAAAAAAGCAAATGGCGTTAATTACGCTAAAAATAATGGTGCTGCTAATTCTTCTTGGATGAGCAGAAACATGATTTGGAGTGGTGTAGCCATTTTAGCATTTGTTGTATTACATTTTATCGATTTTTGGTTTCCAGAAATTAACACAAAATTTATTCAAGGCGATTGGTCAGGAACCATGGATGGTGTTGAAGGTTTTCGTTATTACGACGAGCTTGTTCACAAATTCTCAAACCCTGCTCGTGTAGTAGCCTATGTAATTGCTTTTGTGTTTTTAGCACTGCATTTAATGCACGGCTTCACTTCTGCTTTCCAATCTATGGGGTCTACAGCAGGAAGAAAACAAACATTACAAAATATTGGTAAAGCCTATTCTATTATTATCCCGTTAGGATTTGTTGTTATTGCGCTTTATCATTTTTTTAACCATTAATCTTATAATACTATGGCTTTAGATTCAAGAGTACCAAAAGGTCCAATTAAAGATAAATGGACAGATTATAAAAACAAAATAAACTTAGTAAATCCAGCAAACAAACGTCATATCGATGTTATTGTAGTTGGTACAGGTTTAGCAGGAGGTTCTGCCGCTGCTACCTTAGCTGAGTTAGGATATAATGTAAAAGCATTTGCTTATCAAGATTCACCTAGACGTGCGCACTCAATTGCTGCACAAGGTGGAATTAATGCTGCTAAAAATTACCAAGGAGATGGTGATTCTACATATAGATTATTTTACGATACTGTAAAAGGTGGCGATTATCGTTCACGTGAAGCAAACGTATATCGTTTAGCAGAGGTATCTTCAAATATTATTGACCAATGTGTGGCACAAGGAGTTCCTTTTGCTCGTGATTATGGTGGTCTTTTAGATAACCGTTCATTCGGTGGTGTACTAGTTTCTAGAACATTTTATGCTAAAGGTCAAACAGGTCAACAATTATTATTAGGAGCTTATTCAGCAATGAACCGTCAAATTGCTCGTGGAAAGATTGAAATGTTCAATCGTCACGAAATGCTTGATGTTGTAAAAGTTGATGGAAAAGCAAGAGGTATTATAGCAAGAAACTTGATAACTGGTGAAATAGAACGTCATTCAGCTCACGCTGTTGTTGTTGCAACTGGAGGTTACGGAAACGTATACTTTTTATCAACTAATGCCATGGGTAGTAATGTTACTGCAGCATGGAAAATACATAAAAAAGGAGCATTTTTTGCTAACCCTTGTTATACTCAAATTCACCCAACGTGTATTCCTCGTTCAGGAGATTATCAGTCTAAATTAACATTGATGTCTGAGTCTTTACGTAATGATGGTCGTATTTGGGTTCCAAAGAATATGGAAGACGTTATGGCAATTCGTGAAGGTCGTAAAAAACCAACCGATTTGTCTGAAGATGAAAGAGATTACTACTTAGAAAGACGTTATCCTGCATTTGGTAACTTAGTTCCACGTGATGTTGCATCTAGAGCAGCAAAAGAACGTTGTGATGCTGGTTACGGAGTAAATGCTACAGGAGAAGCTGTTTATTTAGATTTTGCTGCTGCTTTTGAACGTTACGGGACAGAGCAAGCTAAAATTCATAATATAACGAATCCTTCAAAAGAGAAAATTAAAGCATTAGGTCAAGAGATTGTAAAGGCTAAATACGGAAACTTATTCCAGATGTATGAGAAAATCATAGATCAAAACCCTTACGAAACTCCTATGATGATTTATCCGGCTGTTCATTACACAATGGGAGGTGTTTGGGTAGATTATAACTTAATGACTACTGTTCCTGGATTGTATTGTATTGGTGAAGCTAATTTCTCTGATCACGGTGCAAATAGGTTAGGAGCTTCTGCTTTAATGCAAGGTTTAGCTGATGGTTACTTTGTGTTGCCTTATACTATTGGTGATTATTTAGCTGATGATATTAGAACTGGGCCAATTTCAACAGATTCAAAAGAATTTGAAGAAGCTGAAAAAGAAGTAAAAGATAAGATAGAGTTCTTTGTAAATAATAAAGGAACAAAATCTGTAGATTACTTCCACAAAAAACTTGGAAAAGTAATGTGGGATAAATGTGGAATGTCTAGAAACGCTCAAGGCTTAAAAGAAGCAATGGTTGAAATTAAAGCCATTCGTGAAGAGTTTTGGAAAGAAGTATCTGTTCCTGGGTCATCAAATGAGATGAATCCTGAGCTTGAAAAAGCGGGACGTGTTGCCGATTTCTTAGAGCTTGGTGAGTTATTTGCTAAAGATGCTTTAGTAAGAGAAGAATCTTGTGGTGGTCACTTTAGAGAAGAGTCTGCTGAGTTAGATGGTCCGCAAAAAGGAGAAGCAAAACGTAACGATAAAGACTTTGCTTTTGTTTCTGCATGGGAATTTAAAGGAGAGCCTGGCGATGCGGTTTTACACAAAGAAGAATTAGAATTTAAAGATATTGAACTAAAACAACGTTCATACAAATAATAAAAAGACATTATGAATTTAACACTTAAAATTTGGAGACAAAAAGACTCAAGTTCAAAGGGGCAAATGGTTGATTATAAAGTGACTGATATTTCAGAACACATGTCTTTTTTGGAAATGATGGATGTTTTGAATGAGCAATTAGTAAATGCTGGAGAAGAGCCTGTGGCTTTCGATCACGATTGTCGTGAGGGTATTTGCGGTATGTGTTCTATGTATATTAACGGTGAGGCTCATGGGCCAGATCGTGGTATTACTACTTGTCAGTTACATATGCGTATGTTTAAAGATGGCGATACTATTACTATCGAACCATTTAGAGCTGCTGCATTTCCTGTAATAAAGGATTTAGTTGTAGATAGAACATCTTTTGAGCGTATTCAACAAGCAGGTGGGTTTATTTCGGTAAACACTTCTGGTAATACGCAAGATGCTAACTCGTTACCTATTTCTAAAATTGCTGCAGATGAGGCTATGGATGCTGCAACTTGTATTGGTTGTGGTGCTTGTGTTGCAACTTGTAAAAACTCGTCTGCCATGCTATTTGTTGGTGCAAAAGTATCTCAGTATGCATTGTTACCTCAAGGTCGTGTAGAAGCTACAGAGCGTGTTCAAAACATGGTAGCGCAAATGGATTTGGAAGGTTTTGGAAACTGTACAAATACAGGTGCTTGTGAAGTAGAATGTCCTAAAGGAATTTCATTAGACAATATAGCTAGAATGAATAGAGAGCTTATGAAAGCTTCTGTATAACTTCAAGATAATAATACTTATAAAAAAAGCTTATATCAATTAGATATAAGCTTTTTTTTATGACTTAAATTTTCGTTTTAGATATTAAGCGTATTGACATAAATATGATGTTTGCTCACTTACTTTTACTTGAAATTTTTGATTAGCATCAATTGTGTAAGCTTCGCCAGCTTTATAAGTTACCCATTCTGTTGCGTTTGGTAATTTAACCGTCATTGCGCCTTCTATAACCGTCATCGTTTCATGTTCTGATGTACCGAACTCGTAAGTTCCTGCTTCCATAACCCCAATAGTAGATTTTCCTGTTGCAGATTTGTAGCCTATAGATTTAACGTTGCCATCAAAATATTCGTTTGTAGATATCATTTACTTTAAATTTTTCAATTAGTTACAAAAATAAAAAAGCACCTATAAAATATAGGTGCTTTTTGTATATAATTTGAGAATGAAATTATTCTTCTTCTTCGTTATTAGAAATTGTAGCTGGTTTAACCGAAGCATCATGCGCATTGTGGTATTCTTCCAATAGGCTCATAGTTGCTTTAAGTAAATCTTTAGTTTCTAGTAACACACCAAAATAAAGGGTTGTGTTTTTTGGACTAGATTCTTCAGTACGTGTTCTTTCAACTTGTTTCTGTATTTTTTCAGATAGTATATTAAATACGTCTTCTTTTCTTCTTAAAATCTTCCCTATTTCTTCAAAAGAGCGAGAATCGAAAGCTAATTTCATATCATGAAACAAAGCTTCTACAGAGGCATCAACTTCTTTCAACTCTTTAATTTGGTTGAATTTAAGTTTTTTGTGGTTGTTGTTAATATGCTTATAACTTACTTTAGAAATATATTCTAAAGACTGTGCCATATCTTGCAAGTAACCCAAAATATTGATGTAGAAGTTACTGGCTCCAACACTAGATTCATCTAAATTTTTAATAAAGTAGAAAATATTGTTACGTAAATCCTCTAATTCTATAGATAGTTTATTAACCTGTTTTTGGTTCTTTTTAAGCGATACTAAATCTTGTTTAGCTAAACCGTTTATAGCATTTGTATATATCTTATTTCCACGTTTAACCACGTTAGCTATATTGCTAGCGCTTTCATGAATTACGCCTTGTACCGAGCTGCTTTCAGCTTTTATCAAACTATCTTCAGCTTTTACTTCTTTAGATTTTTTACTATGAACAATAGAACTTCTAATAAGTAAAGCAAAGGCAGTTACTAATAAAATTGGGAACATTACTGTAATGTTCAGGTTTAGTAAGTAAGCTACTAAAGCGGCAGCAGTAAATGCACTGAAGGCTGTAAAGAACCAACCACCGATAACGTTTATAACTCCTGCAACACGATAAACAGCGCTTTCTGCGCCCCAAGCTCTATCTGCAAGAGAAGAACCCATGGCTACCATAAAAGTAACGTATGTTGTAGAAAGTGGTAATTTGTAAGATGTTGCTATAGATATTAAAACCGCAGCAATCATTAAGTTTACAGCTGCTCGAACTAAATCGAAAGCGGGTAATTCTAAAGATTTATTTTTTGATATCGCAATTACTGGCACTTCAAATTGTTTGTCAATTTTTGCTTGCCAGCTATTTGGTAAAATGTAAGCTGTAAATTGAGATATTAAAACAGCAAATCTAACAAAACCACGAGATAAAAAGTTAGGTTGAAAACGCTCTTTTGTTTCGCTTTGGCTTGCTAAATCTAATGATGTTTTTACAACACCTTTTGCTTTCGATGAAAACCAAAGTGTTAAAACCATAATCATCCCTGCTCCAAAAAGTAACCAGTTATTGGTTGGTACTTTTTCGGCTAAAACCGTCATAGGGAACTCATAAGCAGGAACTCCAGATGCCGACCAGGCTAAAAACGCATTGTAAGCTGCAACCGGTACACCAATAAAGTTTACTAAATCGTTACCCGCAAAAGCCAATGCTAATGCAAAGGTACCTACTAGAATAATAAGTTTGTAAATGTTTGTTTTAGCAAATACAATTAGTGCAAGTGATAATAAAGACCATATAATAAAACTTACTACTACAATAGCAAATACTTTAGTTTCTAAAAAGTGAGACATCGTGCCACCTCCTAAAATATCGAAAGATTCTTTCGCGTATGATGTGCCTTTTAACCCTTTCATGAAAATGAAATAAGTAATAGAAGTTAAAGCAAACCCACCAAATAAAGCTCCAACCCATGGTGCTTTGTTCTCAAAGTTATATGATAATAATAAACGAGAAACCCACTGTACAAAAGCACCAACGGAGAATGCGACGACCACTGAGAGCAATATTCCAAATATAATTTGGGTGGCCTTAGAAGTGTTTATGTAATTAATAACGTCACCAAAATCTCCTCCATCATGCCCGATTTTTATTAAGGCAATCGCAACCGCAGCACCTAATAATTCGAATACAATAGAAACTGTTGTAGATGTTGGCATACCCACGGAGTTAAAGAAATCTAGCAATAGAATATCCGTAATCATAACCGCCATAAAGATGATCATGATTTCATTAAACATAAATTCGCTCGGGTTAAAAATTCCTTTACGTGCAACTTCCATCATTCCGCTAGAGAAAACAGCCCCAACCGCAACACCAACACTGGCAACGATCATGATTGTTTTAAAAGAAATGGCCTTTGAGCCAATAGCTGAATTTAGAAAGTTTACTGCATCATTACTAACGCCAACTACCAAATCTGCAATTGCAAGAATGGCTAAGGCGATAATCATGTACAAATAAATATTATCCATAGTGTCTGGTTGAAATAAGGTTGCAAATATCATGACAATATAATTTTGGTGTGTTATGTAAATGTTATTTCTTTAAAAGTGTATATCGCATTGTAAGCGATACATTATTTTGTTATTCTCGTTTGTGACATCTAAATAACTCAAATCGGTTTGAATTTTTAATTTATGTCCTACAATATATTTAGAAAGCCCAAGCGTGTATTGGTTTTCGGCGTTTACATTGGTAATGTTTTTGTCTAAGGTTACGTTGGTGTAACGTCCAGAAACTTCCCAGTTACTCTTTAATAAATATCCGGTTTGTAAGTTCAAAGCATCGCCTACTTGTACAATATCACCTGTTAAAGTACCATCTGAGTTTGTAGCAAATGGATCATCAGCAGTTCTGTCGGCATATTCGGCCATAAAAGAGAATCCTTTATATTTAAACATGGCATCCATAAACAATGTTGTAATGTTTGTTTCAAAAAAGCCAGTATCGGTTTCCATGTAAGCGCCTTGGTTGCTTCTTGTTTTTACAGCATTGTTGTTGTAATCGTAACTTGCACCTAGCGCTAGTTTTGGAGTTGCTTCTCTTTTTAAATCGGAGCCTTTGTAATCGCCATCACCAGCAAAGTTTCCGAAAGGTAACAACTCTAAACGACCAGTATATTGGTGCCCGCCTAAGTTACCCGTGGTTACGTTTCTACCTTCACCTTGAGCCATCGAGAATATCTCTCTCACTACAAAGTTTTTATTAAGGTTAAAATGATGTCTTAATTGAAACCCAAAATCGCGATCAATATTAAATCGACTGTTTAATAACGATCGGTTTACTTGTTGCATATTTGCTGAAGAAATAACGCGTTCTCTGTTTCCTGGAAGTTTAGTCTGTCCGACCCAAAGCTCGAAATTTTCGTAAAAATTCCACATTAAAACCGCATCTAAGATATATCGAGGTGCGTTGCTTGTATATTCTGAAGCTCCAGCTAAATCCCTGTTAGCTAGTCCTAGTTCAATTTTGTACTTTAGTTTTGGGCTGTAAGCATAACCGTTGAATTTTAGCCGTGATCTCCTTATTAAGAAATTAGCTTCATTTTTACTGTCGTCTTCCCATGTTGAAGCTGCTAAGAATTGTACACGTAAGCCAACCTTCATGGTCCACGAGCTATCTTTACCAACGATGTTGAAAAGGCCGTTGCCAAATTTTCCTGATTTAATCTCTTGAGCCTGAGTATAGTTTGCGGCAAAAAGGATTAAACTTAGCAGGATAAGTTTAAGTTTCATTATTCAGTATTAGTTTTTGTCACTGCAAATAACTAACACCAATGTTAACTTAATGTTTCCTTATTATTAATTTTTTAAATAAAAAAGACCGCCTTACGTTAAGGCGGTCTCATTAGAAATCATTATAATGTAGTCGACAAAAACTAATAGATTAAATGAATTGCTAATAAACTGTCCGAGGACAAGCACAAATATCTCTTATTAAGTTAATTTTAATGTAACCCCAATATTAAGGAATTATTAATAATGAGGTTGTATTTTAAAATATTAAAACATTGAAAAACAAATAATTATGAGTTTAATGTTAATTTAATGTTATGTAAATGTTGCGTGAATGTAAAATATTTTATATATTTGTGTAGGACGTATTAACAATAACCCCATACAACATGAAAAATATATTAATTATCGCAATAGCATTGTTTACATCAATGACTTTTGCTCAAAAAGAAAAATCGTTAACTTTAAATAAAGAAACTAACCAAATCGATGCTGTTTATTACCATAATAATGGTGAAGTAAGCCAAACGGGTGCCTTTACTGCAGATGGTAAATTAGATGGTAAATGGATTAGCTTTGATGAAGCTGGAGAGAAAACTACTGTAGCTTATTACAAAGAAGGTAAAAAAGTTGGTAAATGGATTCACTTTATCGACGGAGAGAAAAAAGTAGTGAACTACGAAAATAATGTAGCTTCATTATAATTTATTATAGTAAAGTATAAAACAAAAAAAGCATCCTAATTAGGATGCTTTTTTATTATATGTTGTTTACCTTTTATAGGCTAGCATTTTTCCAAGTCCAAGTAGAGATGTCTACTTGAGTTCCTGTGTTGTATGCGTCTGTTGTTGTTGCAGCAGCACCTTCGATAATTACGTTAGCTAATGGACCATCATCTTTCATGTCGATGTTAGTATCATATCCGCTTAAGTAAAGGTCTGTAATAGTTGCACCAGAAGTCTTTTTGAATTGTAAAGCAGTTCCGCCTACAGTAGAAATAGCTGTAACATTTACAAATTTAGGATTTCCGTTATCTTTATCTCCTTCAAAAGCTGTAGAGAATCCTTCAACAGTATTCGAAATATATGTGTTTGTTACAGTTCCGTTCCATCCTTCAGTCCAATCAACAGCATCATCACTATTGTTTTCTAAGTAGATGTTAGTTACAGAAACAGTACCACCAAAGAACTCAATACCATCATCATCACCGTTAATTACAGAGATGTTTTCTAAAGTAGTTCCTGTACCTACAGCGTATAACGAAACACCATTGTATTGAGACTCCGAGTTAATTTGTGCTCCAGTTCCTTTAAGAACTAAATAAGTTACAGAACCAGAGTTATCAGCATCATTAGTTCCACCGTAAATAAATCCACCAACTTCGGCAGTTGCATCAACACCAGCAGTAGTTGTTGCATTACCACAAATTGTTAAACCTCCCCAATCTCCAGGACTTGCAGATGCAGAAGAAATAACAACAGGATTAGTAGCTGTACCTTGGATGTCTATTTGTCCACCTTGTAATACAGCGATGTAAACTCCTGTTCCACCATCTCTAGCAGTAATTTTTGTTCCAGCAGGAATTGTTAATTTTCCACCATCTTGAACGATGTAAGAAGAGTTAAGTACGTAAGCTATAGAGGCATCTAAAGTTACATCACCAGTTACAGCACCTTGAAGTAAGCTACTTTCAAAAGAAATATCTGTATCTACCCAATCAAAATCAGAAAGATCAACAGTAGCTACTACAGAAGTATTTAATGCAAATGTGTAAACACTTTCATCTACATCCGTAGTACTTGCATCATCTTCTACCATAGCAACAGGTGTGTACCCGTCTGAGAAAATCACGTTTGAAGTTGTACCACCATCTTTCATATCTAAATCAACATCGTAACCAACTAAAGACAATCCAGATATTGTTCCTCCAGAAGTTTTCTTAAATTGTAATGCAGTACCTCCAACAGTTGATACAGCTGTAATGTTATTAAATTCAGGGTTACCGTTATCTTTATCGCCTTCAAAAACAGTAGAGAAACCAGCAACAGTGTTAGAGATGTAAGCATTAGTAATACTACCGTTCCAACCTTCAGTCCAGTCAATAGAATCATCACTATTGTTTTCTAAGTATAAGTTGGTTACTTCAACAGTTCCACCGAAGAATTCAACACCATCATCATCACCGTTAATAACGGCAACGTTATCTACTAATGTTCCAGAACCTACAGCGTAAAAAGAAACACCATTGTATTGAGATTCTGAGTTAATTTGAGCACCAGTACCAGAAATTTGTAAATATCTAATAATACCTGAGCTATCAGAATCATCAGTACCACCATAAATAAACCCACCAACTTCAGCAGTAGCATCTACACCAGCAGTAGTTGTTGCTTTACCACATAATGTTAATCCGCCCCAATCGCCAGGGTTACCATCTGCAGAAGACATAATTACCGGGTTTCCCGCAGATCCGTTAATGTTTATTGTTCCTCCCATTAATGTTGCGATGTAAACATCTGTTCCACCATTATCAGCAAGAATTTTTGTTCCAGCAGGGATATTTAATGTTGCTCCATCGTCGATAATAAATTGCCCAGTTAAGCTATACGTTGTAGTTGAAGATAATGTGTAATCTTCAGTTAAGGTACCGTCTAAAATACCTGCGTCTAGGTTCTCCATAACTTCTGTTGTACCGCCAGTTATTGGTTCTGGATCGTCAGAATCACAACTCGTTAAAGTAATAGCACCAAAGGCCATTGAGATGCTAAGTAGTTTTACAAATAAATTTTTCATTTTTATTTTTAATTTTGGTTTATTGTGTATGTTTATTCTGCAAATTAAGTGGATTTATGTTGCTTACTGTTTAATTAAATATTAAGCATAAGTTACCTTTAACTCGCTAAATATGTACTTATGTTAAGCGAGTGTTAATAGTTAATTGTAACTTAAGAAGAGTATATAAACAAACAAACCTCAATACATTGTATTGAGGTTTGTTTTTATAATTTTAAAACCATTTTACAGGTTTAGAAGGTTTTAAATAGATTCTCGTTTAGAATTAAAAATCGTATTTTAAGCTTAGGTTTAATTGAGCTCCTTTTTTATAAGAAAGAACCACTTCGTCAGTTTCAACACTTGTATTAATATTTCTTACTAATTGCGTTTGTTGAATATCTGGGTTTAGTAAGTTTCTACCAACTAATTTAATTTGTAATTTTTCAGTTAGCATTTTACTTACAACGAAATCTAGAGTAAAAAATCCTTTTTCAATAATTTCATCATTGTAAAGTACGGCACTATTACTAAAATCTTCTGGCGATCCTAAAGCGAATACTTTATCTGAAGAGTAGTTTCCTGTTAATGTAGCATTAAACTCTTTTTCTGTTTTACTGTTATAGCTTAAAGAACTGTTTAAGATTAAATCTGAAGCACCTTGTAAATCAGATTCTGTGATGCCTTTGTATTGAAAATCTTCTAATAAATCTTGATTAAACCACATTTTAGTAATGTTGGTATTAAAATCTAAAAGACTTTCTTCATCTTCATTTTTAAGAAGTTCAATTCTTGTTTCAAATTCAAAACCAAAAATATTAGCGTTGTCTCCTGTGTTCGCATATTCAAATATACCTGAAGAACCTCTAGTTTGTGCTAAGTTAATTGGGTTTTTAATGTCTTTGTAAAATGCTGTAGCAGAAATTAATTGTCCTTTTGAAGGGAAAAATTCGTATTTGAAATCAACATTAAAAACATCCGATTTTTCTAAATCTGGATCACCTCTTGTTACACGACCTGTTGGTGATACATATTCGAAAGGAGCCAATTCTTTAAATTCTGGTAAGGTTTGCGTTAAACTAGAAGCAAAACGAATAGAGTGTTTATCGTTTAAGTCGTATTTTAAGTTTAAACTTGGGTATAATTTAGAGTATTCTTTTTTAATAGAACCAACACGACCAACGTAGTTGGCAACATCCCAAAGTACATTGATTTCATCACGCTCAAAACGTACACCAGCATTACCTGAAAGTTTTTCACCTAAATGGAAATCTAAATTTGCATAACCAGCCATAGCATTTAAATCGGCATCGTATCTATCGGCTTCTCTTTCTCTTAAAACTAAGCCGTTTTCAAAATTTTCTGTAGTAAACGTTTCAGAAAACTGATCTACAGATGGTACTTGAAAACCTCTTGCTCTAACGCCAATAAACAATGAGCTAAATACTCTGTCTTTTTGACGGAAGTTTGCACCGAAGTTTAATTTAAATGGGTGGTTATCATCTTCATCTAACGTTCCAAAAGAAATGGCGTCGTTAATATAGGCGTTGTATTCTGTATCCTCAATTTTCTGGTTAGACTTTCTTTGTTGAAAATCACCAACGTGAGCATATTGCACCGTGTTTTCATCTAAAATATTAGCCTCATTTCTAACTCTATTAGGTTCTTGTGCTAATACGTAGTTGTAACCAGCAGCCCAAGTTAGTTTGTTGTTTTCTTTAATTTGGTGAGAACCTTCAATTTGGTTTACTAATAAAATAGTTTGTTTAAAGTTTTGGTCTCTTACAAAAGCGCCATCTTCTTGTGGATCTTGATCAAAAACATAACCTTCACCATTTCTACCTTGCTCGTAAACATTATCATTACTTGTATTAACAGATAAGCTGCTAATTTTAAGTCTATGGTCATCATTTAGTTTTAATCCTAAATTAACATAACCTGTTGTGTTTGTTTTAGTAGTAAAAGATTCGGTGTCTGTAAATTCATTATCTAAGATATTCGATCTGTAACTTCTAAAAAGACCTTCTTGGTATTCTGAAGATTTAGAGTGAGAACCCGCAACAAATACTTTAAGTTCTTTTCCAAATACTTCAAATTTTTGACCACCAGAAAGTGAAATTCCGTAATTTCCAGTACTTTTTTGTTTAAGTGGGTCCCAACTTTGTCTTGTAATTAAATCTACAAGTGCGTATTCTTTTTTATGAAATCCTAAAGTCGCATCTTCTGTGGCAACACTTCTTTTAAAACCGCCGTCTAAACCTAATACATTGGTGTTGTAACCAGAGCTTAAACTAACAGAAGCTCCTTTTTTAGAATATCCTTTTGAAGTAATATCAACATTACCCGAAGTTTGGTCTGCGTAGCTAGACGTAGAATATGTTTTGCTGATTCCAACATTTTCAATAATGTTAGTTGAAAACAAGTTAAGGTTTATGTTTTTGTTGTTTACATCATCAGAAGGTATTGGTAAACCGTTCATGGTTGTAGATAAGTATCTGTCACCTAGACCTCTAATGTAAATATCTCCAGAACCTTCACTTTTAGAAACTCCTGCTATTTTAGTAGTTGCAACAGCAGCATCAGAAACACCAATTTTAGATAAGCGTTCTGCTCCAATACTTTCTTTTATTACAACGGCTTTTTTCTGTTCTAATAACAGTGCTGTTTCACTTGCTCTTCGTGTTGTAGTTGTAATAACAACTTCGTCTAAAGAGGCAGCACTTGCACTCATTACTACATTAAGTTTTAGTTCTTGTCCTGCAACTACAGTAACAGGTATTTCTTGAGTTTCGTACCCAACAAAACTTACTATTATGGTATAAGCTTTGGCTTCTAAATTGTTTAAAGCATAAAAACCATCAAAGTCCGATGTTGTACCTGTGGTTGTCCCTTTAATAATTACATTGGCAAATGCTAAAGGTTCGTTGTTGTACTCCTTATCTGTTAGCTTTCCTACTATAGATCCTGTCTGAGCAAAAGAAAACGCAGTTATTAAAAGCGTAAGTACTAGTATTAATTTTTTCATTATTATAATCTATTTTTTTGTCGTTGCAAAGAAACCAACGGTTTAAAAACTAAACGTTACCTATGGATTAAATAACTGTAATAAAAGTGTTAGATAAATGTTAATTGAAAAGCCGTATTCTTTAATATCGTTTACATTCAGTTAACATTAAAAAATACGTTTGTAAAGAGAGTAGTAAAATAAGTCTTGTTTAATAATTTAGAATTACCCATAAAAAAAACAGCATCCGTTAAACGAAGGCTGTTTTTTTTATATAGTGAGTAAAACGTTTTAGTTACTAGCAGTAGTAATTGTAGCCGTTTCATTTTTGTCCGAGCTTGCTAAGGTTAGCATTAAAGCATCTAAAGATAAACTGTTAGCGCCTAGCGATTCTTTAATTTGTGTAGTACGGTTAGCAGCGACGTTAACTTCTATAGTTTTAGTTTCGTAACCCACGAAGCTTAGTGATACGGTATATGTGCCAGGGTTTAAGCCTTTAAGTGTAAAATTACCTTCTTGATCCGATATTGTTTTATCTCCCGTTTCTTTAATAGATACGCGAGCCATTTCTAAAGGAGTATTGTTAGCCTCTAAGTCTAGCACGTTACCTGTAATAGTTGCACCATCTTGAGCGAACATAGTGGCCGATGATAAAAAAGCGAATATTAAAAAAAGATGTTTCATTAATTATTTTGATAAATATATTTTGCTCTGCAAAATAAAGGCATAAACGTAATTTTAAGGTTACGTAATTATTAAACAACAGTAATTAAAACGTTACGGTAATGTTAAGCGAATTTTTATTTATGTTTTAATAGGAAATGTTATCTTGCCTGCACATAAATTTTTACCATGAACTGGGAGCAATTACTATCCTTAAAGCGCTTTGGCGACACCAATAAACGTATTAGAAAAGAGCAAGACGAAACCCGTTTAGGCTTCGAGGTCGATTACGATCGTGTTATTTTTTCATCAGAATTTAGAAGTTTACAAGATAAAACTCAGGTCATTCCATTATCCGAAACGGATTTTGTACACACCAGATTAACCCACAGTTTAGAAGTAAGTGTTGTTGGTAGATCACTTGGTCGTTTGGTTGGTAAAAAACTATTAGAAAAACACCCGCATTTACAAAGTTCATTGGGGTATCAAGCTAACGATTTTGGTGCTATTGTTGCTGCGGCAGCTTTGGCGCACGATATTGGCAACCCACCATTCGGACATTCAGGAGAAAAAGCAATAGGAGAATTTTTTATAACAGGAGCGGGTAAAAATTTCCGAAGCCAGTTAACAGATAAAGAATATCAAGACCTTTGCGATTTTGAAGGTAACGCTAACGGATTCAAAATTTTAACCGAAGATCGCGCAGGACGCCTTGGCGGATTAAGATTATGTTACGCCACACTTGGTGCTTTCATGAAATACCCAAAAGAGTCCTTGCCTAAAAAGCCATCAAAACATATAGCCGATAAAAAATACGGTTTTTTCCAAAGTGAAAAAGAAGCCTTTCAAGATGTCGCAAGCGAACTTGGTTTAATAAAACGAAGTGAAACCGACCTAAGTTATTCGCGCCATCCATTAGCTTTTTTAGTAGAAGCAGCCGATGATATTTGTTACACCATAATCGATTTTGAAGATGGTATCAACCTTGGGCTTATTCAAGAAGAATATGCGTTAGAATACCTTTCAAAAATTATTCGTAATAATATAAGACCCGAAAATTACTATGCCCTTTCCACCAAAGAAGATCGCATAGGTTACCTACGTGCACTGTCTATTGGCTCGCTAATAAACGAAGCTGTAGATATTTTTATGGATAACGAAGAAGCTATTTTAAATGGCACTTTCGATACCGGATTGCTCGATAAAAGTCAATACGAAGCCCAAATAAACGATATTATAAAAATAAGTATCGATAACGTTTACCAATCTACCGAAGTCATAGATAAGGAAATCGCGGGTTACGGCGTTATAAACACGTTACTAAACACCTACGCCACAGCGGTAAACAATGGGTTTAACAACACGGCATCAAATTACGATAAACTCATACTAAAAAGCCTGCCAAAAAACATCAATACTACCAGCGCAAGTCTATATAAACGATTATCTAGCGTGTGTTATTATGTGTCCTTGCTGTCCGATAGTAAAGCCATTTTAGAATACAAAAAAATAAAAGGAATCGGATTTTAAAACCATAGTTTGGGCGTTACCCAAGGGTCGGGCTTTCACTACTCGCTTTTTTGTGTTGCAATAGGTGCAACAACACAAAAAGAGCTCAAACAGGCCGTTCAATCCCTAACGCAAATTCGGCTAAACCTTAAAGGTTAGTCATTAAAATATTATAAATTTATCTCATGAAAATTCTACACCTCGATACAAACCACGAATTATTAATTGAGCAATTAGCGCAAGCAGGCTTCACAAATCACGAAGATTATACTTCTACAAAACCTGAAATAGAAACCAAAATTGGTGAATATGATGGTATTGTTTTGCGTAGCCGTTTCACCATCGACAAGCAATTTTTAGATGCCGCTACAAATCTTAAATTTATAGGTAGAGTAGGTGCGGGCTTAGAAAATATAGATTGCGATTATGCCGAACAAAAAGGTGTGTATCTAGTTTCCGCACCCGAAGGAAACCGTAATGCCGTAGGCGAGCATAGTTTAGGTATGTTGCTTTCGTTATTTAATAAACTAAACAAAGCCGATGCCGAAGTACGCCAAGGCAAATGGCTTCGCGAAGCCAATAGAGGTATCGAGCTCGACGGAAAAACTGTTGGGTTAATAGGGTACGGAAATATGGGGAAAGCTTTTGCTAAAAAATTACGTGGTTTCGATGTAGAAGTGCTGTGTTACGACATAAAAGCCAATGTAGGCGATGCAAATGCAAAACAAGTAACATTAGCGGAGTTTCAAGAAAAAGTAGATGTAGTAAGCCTACATACGCCGCAAACACCACTTACGGTAAACATGATAAACGCCGAGTTTATCAATGCTGTTAAAAAACCATTCTGGCTAATAAATACAGCACGCGGAAAAAGTGTAGTAACTACCGATTTAATGAACGCTTTAAAATCTGAAAAAATTCTAGGTGCCGGACTCGATGTTTTAGAATACGAAAAAGCATCTTTCGAGAATTTATTTTCAAGTAGCATGCCCGAAGCCTTTCAATATTTAATAGATTCCGAAAACGTGCTCTTAACACCGCATGTTGCTGGCTGGACTATAGAAAGTAAAGAAAAACTAGCACAAACTATAGTAGATAAGGTTCTAGCTAAATTTTGTTAACTTTATGTTTTCAAAATAAAAAGTATGCCAACTAAAGCTACAACCGTTACTGAGTACTTAAATGCGTTACCCGAAGATCGGAAAGTAGCCGTAAATAAGTTGCGCGAGCAAATACTAGATAATTTACCAAAAGGCGTTGTAGAAGTTATAAGTTATGGTATGTTGGGTTATGTAATTCCACATACGGTTTATCCTAGCGGTTATCATTGTGATACTAAATTACCCCTGCCATTCATGAATTTAGCAAATCAAAAAAACTTTATAGCCGTATACAGTATGGTGCTTTATGCCAAGCCCGATCTTATGGATTGGTTTGTTACCGAGTATTCAAAACGCTGTAAGTATAAACTCGATATGGGTAAAAGTTGTGTGCGTTTTAAAAAAATGGAAGATATTCCATTTGAGCTTATTGGTGAGTTAACAGCAAAAGTGACGGCGCAAGAATGGATCGAAATTTACGAAGATTCAATAAAAAAATGATAATACTTTCTTCCGAAGAAAAAAATAAGGCTATGAAAAGAGTAACAGGAATAGGTGGTTTGTTTTTTAAAACAAAAGATCCAAAAGCATCAAAAGATTGGTACAAAAAGCATTTAGGTTTTAATACCGACGATTATGGTAGCACGTTTTGGTGGAAAGATAAAGAAGGAAAAGATTGTTCTACACAATGGAGTCCTTTTCCGGAGGATACAAAATACTACGAGCCTTCTAAAAAAGATTTTATGTTTAATTATCGTGTAGAAAATTTGCACGAATTACTTAAAGTTTTAAAAGAAGAAGGGGTTACTATTGTTGGTGAAGTTGAAGAATACGAGTACGGAAAGTTCGGCTGGATTTTAGATAACGATGGTAATAAAGTTGAGCTATGGGAGCCTAACGATAGTGCTTTTTTGTAAATTGCTAGCACAACAAAACAACTTCAATTTAATTGACTTACCTAGAAATTATTCAGGATTATAGTTTATCTGCATTACAATGGTTAGCCATTGGTTTTGCTGTGTTTTTACTTGGTATGTCTAAATCTGGGATAAAAGGCATCGGCATTATTATTGTGGTTATGCTAGCCTTTGTTTTTGGCGAAAAAGCATCGACAGGTGTTTTGTTACCCATGCTTATTTGTGCCGATATTTTTGCTGTAATTTATTATAATCGGCATGCACAATGGGATATTATTAAAAAGCTAATTCCATGGATGATTGTTGGTGTGCTAGTTGGTGTATGGGTGGGTAACGATATTTCCGAATTGGTTTTTAAACGGCTTATGGCTATCATTATAATAGGTTCGGTTTTAATTATGATTTATACCGAGCGTAAAAAATCAGATACTATTCCTACCAATAAATGGTTTTCTAAAACAACAGGGTTTTTAGCGGGTTTTACAACTATGATCGGGAATTTGGCCGGACCAGTTTCAAATATTTATTTTCTTGCCATGCGTTTTCCAAAAAACGAGTTTATTGGCACAGCTGCTTGGTTGTTTTTTATAATTAATGTGTTTAAACTTCCTTTTCATATTTTTGTCTGGGGTACAGTAACAAAACAGACCTTAGTTTTAAATTTTACTTTAATTCCAGTTGTGATTATAGGTTTTTTTACAGGCACTTATTTAGTAAAACGCATATCAAATGCTAATTATCGTAATTTTATTCTTACATCTACTGCTATTGGCGGGCTTATAATGTTATTTCGTTAGGTTTTAATAGTTTTTCAGAATTTTTTTTTTGTTACCTTTAACATCTAATAAATTTTAACTTATAACAATGTCAGACGAAAAAAATTTAGGCAACGATCTTAACGATATGTTAGACGATGCTAAGGATGGTGCTAAAAAAGCAGCAGGAGAAGCTAAAGAATCAGCTTCAGAATTCTCAAAAGGAGCAAGCGAAGTGCTAGACGCAGAAAATAAAAAATTAGTTGCAGGTGTTGTGGCTATTTTAATTGGTAGCTTAGGAATCCATAAATTTATTTTAGGATACACTAAAGAAGGTATTATTCAAATAGTAGCTACTTTTGTTACTTGTGGTATAGCAGGTATTATTCCATTTATAGAAGGAATCATCTATTTAACTAAATCTGATGAAGAGTTTTATAATACATATCAAGTTGGAAAGAAAGGTTGGTTCTAACCCTCAATTATTTCAAGATATAAAAAAAGCTGAAACCTTATGGTTTCAGCTTTTTTCATTTTATATAACTAAGAATAAGTATTAAGATTCGGTATTTGTGTTTCCTGTAAACTTACGTTCTAATTCTGCTTGAAACTCTTCCATTACTGGGCGAACTGTACTTTCGGGTAAGTCGGCTATTTTAATATACATTAAGCCGTCTACGGCGTTATTAAATAGCGGGTCTACGTTAAATGCTACTAAGCGAGCATTTTGTTTTATGTACTTT
Organism: Algibacter sp. L3A6; assembly: GCF_009796825.1. Lineage (GTDB taxonomy): Bacteria > Bacteroidota > Bacteroidia > Flavobacteriales > Flavobacteriaceae > Algibacter. Next base: position 1,252,310 of record NZ_CP047030.1, on the reverse strand, counting down.
TTAAGTAGTACAGGCAGGCGCAATGCACCTGGTTCTATTTCGTCAATAAGCTTATCGAATTTGTTTAAATCAGCTTCCGTTTCATCGAAAACAAAATCTTTATCGGCATCTTTCAGCTTCACTTTAAATTCCTTTTTAGGGTGCACGTATTGCGCAATATAAGGATCGTAGTAATGCGATTTCATAAACTCAATCATCAACGATTTTGAGAAATTAGAAAACTGATTACTTATACTCACACCACCAATTAAAAATTTATGTTCTGGAAAACGCAATGTAATGTGCACGATACCTTTCCAAAGTAAAAACAAAGGCATTGGTTTTTGTTGATATTCTTTAATAATGAAAGCTCGACCCATTTCTATAGATTGGCTCATCATTTTATATAATTCAGGTTCGAATCTAAATAAATCTTGAAGGTAGAAGCCGTCTATACCATATTTTTCAAATATTTGAGAGCCTAAGCCCATACGGTAAGCACCAGCAAGTATGTTGCGCTCGCGATCCCATAAAAACATGTGGTGATAATATTGATCAAAGGCATCTAAATCTATAGCTTCATTAGTGCCTTCTCCAACTTCACGGAAAGTGATTTCGCGTAAGCGGCCAATTTCACGTAGTATGTTTGGTGCATCTTTAGCTTGAGCTAAAAACACCTCGTAATTTTTACTTTCTAGAAGTCTAGAGTCGCTTGCTCTAAGCGCTTCAACTTCCTTTGTCATAATAACAGCGTCTACAGGTGTTACAATGTTTTTAGGTGGTTTGGGTGTTTTTAATGTAGATGAAATGCTATCTAATATTTTCGATTTCTTTTCAAAAGCATTAGCTAACATGTATGTTTTCTTTCTTAAAAAATTAGAAAAATCATCTAAGGAAACATGTTCTTTTTGGTCGGCAACCGAAATAGGTTTCCCGATTCTTACTTTTATAATTCGTCGTTTTTGACTTAAAACCTCCGATGGAAGTTTGGCTGTTCTAAAGGTGTCGCTAATTTTAGAAAGCCTGTAAAATAACTTACTGTTTTTAGCATGAAAGTATATTGGCACCACCGGTACTTCCGCACGTTTTATTAATTTTAGTGCAGATTCTTCCCAAGGCTTATCGATTACTAATTTCCCGTCTCTGTAAGTTGAAACTTCTCCGGCAGGAAACAAACCTAGCGGATGCCCGGCACGTAAGTGTAGAATAGAGTTTTTAAAACCAGCAATGCTCGATTTAGCATCTTTTCTCCCTTCAAAAGGGTTTACTGGCATAATATAAGGTTGCATAGGTTGTATGCGGTGTAGCAAGAAATTAGCTATTATTTTAAAATCGTCGCGCTGTTCTAGCATTAATTTTAAAAGTAAAACACCATCGATACCACCAAGTGGATGGTTTGAAACCGTGATATAAGCACCATCTTTAGGTAGGCGTTTTAAATCTTCCTCTGGTATTTCGAATTTAATTTGAAATTCTTCTAAAATTTTATCTAAAAACTCGATGCCTTCGAGGTGATTATTACGCTTATAAAACTTATCTATGGTTGATATTTTAAGCACTTTCATAAGGAGCCAGCCAATAAAAGTGCCAATAAAACCATATTTATCTAGTTTTATCGCTTTAGCTACTTCTTTTGGGGTAACTAAGCCTATGTTCGTTGAGTTGGTCATGGCTGTAAATGTACTAAAATATACGTTTTAATTAAACAGTAACTATTTGCACGGTTTCTGGAGTTAACTGTTTTAATAACACGGTTTTGTCCGTTTCAATTTTATTAATTGCCAAATCGTTATAGTGGCGGATGGTGTAAAGCGAGGCGTTTTGGTGACAAACAACCTTAAATTTTGATTTTAAATGATGCAATAATGAATCGAGATTGTTGTAATTATTTTCGATACAAACAGAAAAACTTATAGCTGAATTTTGAATAACATCGACCTTCATCTTGTATTGATGTAAAAGGCTGAATATTTCGCTAATGTTTTCTTCAACAATATATGAAAAATCTAAGGATGAAAGTGAAATTAAAACCTGATTCTTCTTCACAATAAAACAGGGAATCATGGGGTCTAAAGTGGAGTTTTTACCAATTTTAGTACCGTTAGCTTCCGGATTTAAAAATGATTTTACATACAGCGAAATTTCTTTGCCTTGTAGAGGTTGTAAGGTTTTTGGGTGAATGACTGATGCACCGTAAAAAGCCAATTCTATAGCTTCGCGATACGATATATTGTTTAATAGTTGAGCGTTTTCAAAGTAACGCGGATCGGCATTTAAAACACCCGGAACATCTTTCCAAATGGTTACGCTTTCTGCATTTAAGCAATAGGCGTAAATAGCTGCAGTATAGTCGCTGCCTTCTCTGCCTAATGTTGTGGTGAAATTATTGGCATCGCTTCCTAGAAAACCTTGTGTAATGTTTAAAACGGACCGATTAAATGTGCTCGAAATTAATTGCTGCGTGGCGCTCCAGTTTACGTTGGCTCTACGGTAATAATTGTCGGTTTTGATATGTGTGCGAACATCAATCCAATTATTAGCGATGTTTATTTGATTTAAATATTCGCTAATTATAGTTGTTGAAACAAGTTCGCCAAAACCTATAACTTGGTCGTAAACAAAACTGTAGTCGGGCGATTTATTACTAATTAAAAACTGGTTGAGTTCACTAAAAAAAGCATTCACTTTTTTAAAAACTATATGATCTTCATTCGGAAATAAATCGAGTAAAATTTCATTATGAAACTTTTTTACTTCTTGTATGGCGCTTTGTAATTCTGACTTATTTTCAAAGTAATTTTTAATAACAAGTTCTAGAGCATTGGTGGTTTTGCCCATAGCGGAAACAACTATTAGCGTATTTTTATACCCCACTTTTTGTAATACAGATGCTATGTTTTTTACACCATTTGCATCTTTTACCGAGGCCCCGCCAAATTTATAGACTTGCATGTTTACTTGTTTTGTTTAATAAATTTTAGATATTCAATTTTTCAATATACGTTTTTATGCCTGCTTCATCTAATTGAACTACATCCCAATCTCGCATTACATTTGCACCTTTTTTCTCATAGAAAGCAATAGCTGGTTCGTTCCAGTCAATAACTTCCCAGTTTATACGTTTAACGCCTTTATTGTGTCCGTATTTTACAACTTCGTCTAAAAGAGCTGTGCCCATACCCGAACCTCTCATTTTCTGACTTACAATTAAATCTTCTAAGTGAATTATTTTACCTTTCCATGTAGAATAACGGTTGTAAACCAGTGCAATACCTTCTACTTTTTTATCGGTTTCGGCAACAAAACAATGAAAAGCGGGTTGGGTTCCAAAGCCATCATTTTCTAAATCTGCTAAGGTAACTTCAACGGCATCGGGTTCTTTTTCGAAAACAGCTAACTCATTGATTAGGTGGAGAACTTGTGGCATATCCTCTTTTTTGGCGTTTCTTATTGTAAAATCCATAATGAAAATTAAATTTTTTCAAATATACCTTAAAGTTAAATATGTTTGGGTACATAACTTTAACGAAAACGTTGTAGTTTCTTATTTTTTATAGATATTTGCACAAACAAAACAAAACACTTTTATGTCTCACAAAAAACAAACTTTAGGAGAGTTTATTATTGAAAATCAGTCGTCGTTTAAGTATTCCTCGGGCGAATTATCTAGCCTTTTGAATTCTATTCGATTAGCGGCAAAAGTTGTAAACCATGAAGTAAATAAAGCCGGACTGGTTGATATTATTGGTGCTGCTGGTGATACTAATATTCAAGGCGAAGATCAACAAAAACTAGATGTTTATGCAAACGATAAGTTTATACAAACGCTAACTAAAAGAAATATTGTTTGTGGGATTGCAAGTGAGGAAGAAGATGATTTTATTGCGATAAACAGTCAAGATGAAAACCATCAAAATAAGTATATTGTTTTAATTGATCCTTTAGATGGTTCGTCTAACATTGATGTTAATGTTTCTGTAGGAACAATTTTTTCTATTTACAGACGTGTTACTCCAGTAGGAACACCTGTAACTTTAGACGATTTTTTACAAAAAGGAAGCGAACAAGTAGCAGCTGGTTATGTGGTTTATGGTACATCGACTATGCTAGTTTACACAACAGGAGATGGTGTTAATGGTTTTACTTTAAACCCAGCGATTGGATCGTTTTACTTATCGCATCCTGATATGCAATTTCCAGAAGATGGAACTATTTATTCTGTAAACGAAGGAAACTATATTCACTTTCCTCAAGGTGTGAAAAATTATATTAAATATTGTCAACAAGAAGAAGGAGATAGACCTTATACTTCTCGATATATTGGATCTTTGGTGTCGGATTTTCATAGAAATATGATAAAAGGTGGTATTTACCTTTACCCACAGAGTTCTAAAAATCCTGATGGGAAATTACGTTTGCTTTATGAATGTAACCCTATGGCCTTTTTAGCTGAGCAAGCTAATGGTTTTGCAAGTGATGGTTTTACTAGAACAATGGATGTAGATCCGACAGAGCTTCACCAGCGTGTGCCATTTATTTGTGGTAGTAAAAACATGGTGTTAAAGTGTGAAGAGTTTATGAAGAACGCTAAGTAATAGCTAATAATTTTATAATGAAAAATGCGAGCCTTTTGGTTCGCATTTTTTTATGCAATAAATTGAAAAGTGATTTTGTCAAGTTTATTATTATTAGACTAACTAATTTTAGATAAAAAAATATTAACTGTAAATTATGGGGATTCAATTAGGAAGAATAACTCTAATTTATATGTTTCCGTAAGATGTAAACAGTTATTTGGAGTGACACATGAAAAATATTATGATAAAAAAAATGCGAGCTCTAAGGCTCGCATTTTTTATACACTATATTATTATCAATATTACATAGCTACTAAATCGCCAGTAACATCTTTAGAAGGTAAATTAGATTTACCCATTAAATAAATATCTACTTGTCTGGCAGCCTCACGACCTTCAGAAATAGCCCAAACAATTAATGATTGTCCACGACGCATATCTCCAGCAGCAAATATGTTTGGTACGTTAGTTTGGTATTTACCGTAGTCTGCTTTGTAATTAGAGCGAGCATCCTTTTTAATACCTAATTTATCGGCTAATGTACTTTCTGGTCCTGTAAATCCTAAAGCTAATAAAGCTAAATCACAAGGCCATGTTTTTTCAGTACCTGCAATTTCAATAAGTTGTGGACGCTCACCAGGAACCATCTTCCATTCCACATTTACTGTTTTTAAAGCTGTTAGTTTACCATTTGCATCTTTTACGAATTCTTTGGTGTTAATTAACCAGTTACGCTCAACGCCTTCCTCGTGAGAAGAAGATGTTTTTAACTGCAATGGCCAGAAAGGCCATGGCGTTGTTGCAGAACGGTGTCCTGGTGGTTTCGGCATAATTTCAAAATTAACTACCGATGTTGCACCATGACGGTTAGATGTTCCAACACAATCCGATCCTGTATCACCACCACCAATAACAATTACGTTTTTGTCGGTTGCTAATACTTGGTCTTTAACTTCTTTACCTAATACAACTTTAGTTTGTTGTGTTAAGAAATCCATAGCTTGTACTACACCATCTGCATCTGCACCAGGTGTTGGTAAGCCTCTTCTTTCGGTTGCTCCACCACATAATACTACAGAGTCAAAAGCTTTTAAGTCTTTAACATCATAGTTTACACCAACATTTACATTGGTTTTAAAAGTGATTCCTTCAGCTTCTAATATTTTTACACGACGATCGATAATTCCTTTTTCCATTTTGAAATTAGGAATTCCGTAGCGTAATAATCCACCAACTTCATCATCACGTTCAAAAACAGTAACGGTGTGTCCAGCTCTATTTAATTGTTGAGCAGCGGCTAAACCAGCAGGACCAGAACCTACAACGGCTACAGTTTTTCCTGTTCTAGTTTTTGGTGGTTGTGGTTTAATCCAGCCTTCTTTAAAGGCACGCTCTACAATATTTTTTTCAATATTTTCAATAGCCACGGGATCTTCAATAATACCTAGTACACACGATTTTTCACATGGAGCAGGACATAAACGACCTGTAAACTCCGGGAAATTGTTAGTTGAGTGTAATAACCAAGAGGCTTTTTGCCACTCACCTTGGTGTACCATATGGTTAAAATCTGGTATTAAATTACCAAGTGGGCAACCACTATGGCAAAATGGAATACCACAATCCATACAACGAGAACCTTGTTTGGTAATCTCTTCTTCTTTTAATGGAACGGTAAATTCTTTATAATCCTTAACACGATCTGCTACGGGCGTGTAAGTTTCATCTTGTCTTTCAAATTCTTTAAATCCTGTTACTTTTCCCATTTCCTATCCTATTGTTAATTCTTCTACCATTGGTTCTTCAGTTGCTAAGCGTATTAAAGCGCTTTTGTATTCTGTTGGCATAACGCGAACAAAATTGCTTAAGCTTGTGTCCCAATCTTCTAGTAATCGTTTACCTAATTTACTTTCGGTATATGTTACGTGTTTTTGAATTGTTGCTTTTAAATCTTCTGCATCTTCTGCTGTAATATCTTCAAATTCGATAGTTTCAGTATTACAAAGTCCGTTTACAAATTTGTTTTCTGGATCGTAAACATAAGCAATACCACCACTCATACCAGCTGCAAAGTTTCTTCCTGTAGATCCAAGAACAACAACTTTACCACCTGTCATGTATTCACAACAGTGATCACCTACACCTTCTACAACTGTAGTTGCTCCAGAGTTTCTTACTGCAAAACGTTCTCCAGCAATACCGTTAATGTATGCTTCACCTTGTACGGCTCCAAATAAACAAACGTTACCAACTATAATGTTGTTTTCGGCTAAGAAGTCTGCTTTAGCAGGTTTCTTCACGATTAATTTAGCTCCAGATAAACCTTTACCTAAATAATCGTTTGTATTTCCGTCGACCATAAATGTTAAACCGTGTGCACCAAAAGCTCCAAAACTTTGACCGGCAGAACCTGTAAACTTAATATTTAAAGTATCTTCTGGTAAACCAAGGTGTCCGTAAATTTTAGAAATTTCGTTACTTACAATGGCTCCTACTGAACGGTCTGTGTTTTTTATTGGGTATGATAAGTTCATTTTTTCTTTTCTGTAAAGTGCGCGATGCGAATCTTTAAGAATTCTGAAATCAATAACATTATCTAAGTTGTGATCTTGTTGCTCTGTATTTTTAACAGACATATGCTTGTATGCTTCTGGTCTGTGTAAAATAGCTGATAAATCTAAACCTTTTGCTTTATAGTGGTTTATAGCTTTATTTGAATTGATTTTGTGCGTTTGCCCAACCATTTCTCCTAAAGTTCTAAAACCTAATTGCGCCATAATCGCTCTTAATTCTTCAGCAATATAGAAGAAGAAGTTAATAACGTGCTCTGGTGTGCCTTTAAAGTTTTTACGTAACTCTTTATCTTGAGTTGCGATACCAACAGGGCATGTATTTAAATGACACTTACGCATCATGATACATCCAGAAGCTACTAATGGTGCTGTTGCAAAGCCAAATTCTTCAGCTCCTAATAAAGCTGCTATTGCAACATCACGACCTGTTTTTAATTGGCCATCACATTCTACAACAATACGGCTTCTAAGGTTGTTTAAAACTAATGTTTGTTGTGCTTCGGCTAAACCAAGTTCCCAAGGTAAACCAGCGTGTTTTAAAGAGGTAAGCGGTGAAGCTCCTGTTCCTCCATCATAACCAGAAATAAGAACTACATCTGCTTTTGCTTTAGAAACACCTGCAGCAATAGTACCTACACCAACTTCTGAAACTAATTTTACATTAATTCTTGCTTCACGATTTGCATTTTTTAAATCGTAGATAAGTTGTGCTAAATCTTCAATAGAATAAATATCGTGATGCGGCGGTGGTGAAATTAAACCAACAAAAGGTGTTGAGTTTCTTGTTTCAGCAATCCAAGGCAATACTTTATGTCCTGGTAACTGCCCACCTTCTCCAGGTTTTGCACCTTGAGCCATTTTTATTTGAATTTCCTTCGCACTTGTTAAATAGTGAGAAGTTACTCCAAAACGTCCAGAAGCTACCTGCTTAATTGCAGAGTTTCTACTGTCGCCATTACTATCTTTTTGGAAACGTCTACGATCTTCTCCACCTTCACCAGAATTAGATTTACCTCCAATACGGTTCATGGCAATCGCTAAATTTTCGTGCGCTTCACGAGAAATAGATCCGTAAGACATAGCACCTGTTTTGAATCGTTTAACGATTTCAGTCCATGGTTCTACTTCATCTAAAGGAATTGGATCTAAGTTGTCGAATTCAAATAAACCACGAATGGTCATTAAATTTTCCGACTGTTCGTTTATTGCTTTTGCGTAAACATCATAACTAGCCTGGTCGCTTAAACGAACTGCTTGTTGAAGTTTAGCAACTGTTGTTGGGTTGAATAAGTGACGTTCGCCATTTCTTCTCCAACGGTAATCACCACCAATATTTAAACCTAAGTTTTTATCAATAGTATTATCTGGGTAGGCTTGTTTATAGCGTTCGTTAATTTCTTTTTCAATTTCATATAAACCAATACCTTCAATTCTAGAAGCGGTGTATGGGAAATATTTTTCAACAAATTGAGAGTTGAAACCAACAATTTCGAAAATTTGAGAACCTCTATACGAGTGTAATGTTGAGATCCCGATTTTGTTCATTACTTTTAAAATACCTTTTCCAATCGCTTTGTTGAAATTATCAACGGCTTTTTGCTCGTCCATACCAGTAATGAAGCCTTCTTTAACTTGCATTCTAATAATTTCGTTCACCATATATGGGTTTACAGCAGATGCGCCATAACCAAATAAAGTAGCAAAATGATGTGGCTCACGTGGTTCTGCAGATTCGATAATAATATCGAAGTAAGAACGCTTACGTAAACGGTTTAATTGGTGGTTTACATAAGAACAAGCTAATAAACAAGGTATTGGAGCAAATTCTTGATTTACACCTCTATCTGAAAGGATAATGATGTTTGTTTTGCGATCCAATGCTTTTTCTATCTGTACTATAACGTCTTCCAAAGCATCTTCCAGACCATTAAGTCCTTGTGTTTTTGGATATAACATTTGAATCGTTTCAGCTTTAAAACCTTCAACTGAAATGTTTCTTATTTTTTCTAAATCGGGATTTGAAATTACCGGATTTTGAATTTTAAGTTTTCTACACTGTCTATCGGTAATACTGAAAATGTTTCTGTCTTTACCTAAATTTAAACTAATATCTGTTACAATTTCTTCACGAATACCATCTAATGGTGGGTTTGTTACTTGTGCGAATAATTGCTTAAAGTAGTTTGAAATAAGTTGAGGTCTATCCGATAAAACCGCTAATGGTGTATCGATACCCATAGAACCTAAAGCTTCTTTTCCAACAATTGCCATTGGTGTAATAACTTCTTGAATATCTTCAAACGTATAATTGAATAAACGTTGTCTTGTTTTGATATCAATAGTTTCTATCGAACAGGTTTCGTTGTTATAAGGAACGTCTTTTAAGTGTAATCTTGTATTGTCTAACCATTCTTTATATGGTCTTTCTGAAACAATTTTACTTTTTATTTCTTCATCTTCGATAATACGACCTTTGTTCATGTCTACCAAGAACATTTTTCCTGGCTCTAAACGTCCGTGTCTTTCAACATCTTCGGGAGCAATATCAACCACACCAATCTCTGACGACATGATTAATTTACCACTTTTAGTTATTGTATATCGAGAAGGTCTTAAACCATTTCTATCTAATAAAGCCCCAACATAATCGCCGTCTGTAAAAGGTACAGATGCCGGACCATCCCAAGGTTCCATGATACAAGCGTTGTATTCGTAAAAAGCTTTACGCTCTTCAGACATGGTAGCGTGTTTTTCCCATGCTTCAGGAATCATCATCATCATGATTTCTGGTAATGATCGTCCTGTGTGTGTTAATAATTCAACCACCATATCCATAGAAGCCGAATCGGATTTTCCTGGAAGGATAATTGGGAATAATTTATCTATTTGCGGTCCGAAAACATCAGATTTCATGATTTCTTCACGAACACGCATTCTACTTACATTTCCACGAAGGGTGTTAATTTCACCATTCTGGCACATGTATCTAAACGGTTGTGCTAACTCCCAAGTTGGCATAGTATTCGTTGAAAAACGTTGGTGAACTAGCGCTAAACGAGTTACTAAATCTATTTGTTGTAAATCTGTATAGTATGGTCCAATATCTTCAGGCATAATAATACCTTTATATATTAGCGTGCTAGTAGAGAAACTTGGTACGTAGAAATAGTTGCTTTCAGAGATTTTAGACTGGCTAATAGTATGCTCTGTTATCTTTCTAGCAGCGTATAATTTAGCTCTAAAATCAGCATCGGTAATATCTTCTGTTTTACCAACAAATAACTGCTCAATATTAGGTTCAGATGCTAAGGCAATAGGTCCTAATTGAGACGAATCTACAGGAACTTCACGCCATCCTAAAATAGAAAGCCCTTGCCCTTTAATTTCGTTTTCGAAAGTAGTTTTACAAAAATTATATTGGTTTGTCACCTTTGGCAAAAACACCATACCTACGGCATATTCTCTTTGTTCTGGAATATTGAAATCGCATACGCGTTTAAAATAATCGTGTGGAATATCAATTAATAAACCAGCACCATCACCAGTTTTTCCGTCGGCACTAACGCCACCACGGTGTTCTAATTTTACTAGAATTTCTAACGCGTCGTGAATAATTTGATTTGTTTTTTCTCCTTTAAGATTACAAATAAAACCAGCGCCACAGTTTTCGTGTTCAAATTCCGGTAAATAGAGTCCTTGTTTCTTCAGCATAATCGTTTAAAAACTTGAGTTGAATTGTAAAGATATGTACTAGTATTTGAAATACAATAGGGGCTAATTCATTATTTCGATTTTTTAGGCGAAGCGAAGATTAAAATAGGTATATATCAATAATATGACAGTTTTTTAATAAATATTCAATTCGGTTTTTTTAGTCAATATTATAGAAATATGAATTAATGCCAATATTTGGTTGATTTAATAGCAGGAATGCTATAAAATTTTATAAAAGACTAACAATAATTCAAACAATGTATTTGTTGAAAAATCAAAAAATAAAAATATTTACAAGAATACCCCTAAAAAATCGGGGATAAAATTGTGTAATTGATAAAAGTGGATGAATTACCCCTGTTTTTTATGGGGGTTAAAATATTTTGACCTAGTTTTGGCTTGTTCTTAACGAATAAACCAATAACTATTAACTTTAAAATAAACACAATTATGAAAAACTTTTTTAAACTTTCACTGCTTTTTGTTGCTGCAATAGGCTTTGCTCAAGAAGATGAAAAACCAAAATTATCTATTAGCGGTAGTGTAGATGCTTATTACCAAACGTATTTAACAGCTCCGGATAATGTAGGTGCTGGTTTTGGAACTGCATTTGCAGGACAATCAGGATTTGCTTTAGGTATGGGTAATCTTATAGCGAGTTACGAAGGTGAAAAAGCTGGAGCAGTACTTGATTTAGTTACTGGGCCAAGAGGTGCAGGTGCTACTTTCAATAGTGATATTGTAGATGGTATTGTAAATCAAGCATATGTTTACTGGAATGTTTCAGAAGGAACAACATTAACTTTTGGTAGATTTAATACGTTTTTAGGGTACGAAGTAATTTCTCCTGCTGCAAACTTTAACTACAGTACATCTTACTTATTTTCTAGTGGGCCTTTTTCTCATATGGGTATAAAAGCTGATTTTGCTTTATCTGAAGATTTTAGCTTAATGTTAGCAATTACTAATCCATGGGATGTTAATGATACTTCAATGACTGGAGAATATGCATTAGGTGCTCAATTAGGATATAAAGGTCAATTCTTAAATTTATACTACGATAGTGGGTCTAACGACGGTTTAGGTTTTGAAGTTGACTATACTGGTGGTTTTGATTTGTCTGATACTTTCTTTATGGGAATTAACGCAGCATATAATGATAATGACGGTGCTGGTTTCTACGGAGCTGCTCTATATCCTCAAGTAGCTACTTCTGATAGCTTTTCTGTTGGGTTAAGAGGGGAGTATTTTGGATACCATGCTGAAGATTTAGATGATTTGCCAAGTGTATTTGCTGCAACTTTAACAGGTAGCTATACTGTAGATAACTTAATTATTAAGCCAGAAATAAGATTAGATTCTTGGAGTAATAATGAGCCATTTGTTGATAACGATGGAATGGCAACAGATAACTTAGCTGCATTTACTTTAGCTGCTATCTACTCTTTCTAAGATTAAAATATTATAAATCCTCGTTTTTAAAGCGGGGATTTAATAGTGCTATTATTAACTAACCAAAAAAAATATAATATGATGTCAATATTAAATTTACCTTTATTAATTCAGGATACCGCTGCTATCGAAGGCGATATGGGAATGATGTGGATGCTAATCTCCGGTATTCTTGTTTTCTTCATGCAGGCAGGTTTTTTCTTAGTGGAGTCAGGAATGACAGATTCTAAGAATGCTGTAAACATTGCCATGAAAAACTTCCTAGATATCGCAGTAGGTTCTTTAGCCTTCTGGTTTATAGGATACTCTTTAATGTACGGAGCAGACCAAGGTGGTGGATTTTTCCACTGGGGAGGTTTTACATTCTCTCAAGGTGCTGCCGATTTATTCTTCCAAACTGTATTTGCTGCAACTGCTGCAACTATTGTTTCTGGTGCTGTAGCCGGAAGAACAAAATATACAACTTACGCTATTTTTAGTATTGTTTTAACTGCTTTTATTTACCCTATCGCTGGTGGTTGGGAATGGAACGGTGGTTGGTTAAACAACACTGATGGTATTATGCCTGCTGAATTTATCGATTTTGCTGGATCATCTATTGTTCACTCTGTTGGTGGATGGGCTGCACTTGTTGCTGCTTGGATGGTAGGTCCTAGAATCGGGAAATTCTTAGATGGTAAGCCTGTTGAAATGCACGGTCACAACCAAATGTATGCTACTTTAGGTGTATTTATTCTTTGGTTAGGATGGTTCGGTTTTAATGGTGGTTCTCAATTAGCTTGGGGTGGTGATGATGCTACTGCAGCTTCTCAAGTTGTTTTAGTAACAAACTTAGCAGCTTCTGCTGGTGCTTTAGGTGCTTTACTTTTAACTTGGATTAAAAATGGAAAACCAAACTTAAGTATGACTTTAAATGGAGCACTTGCTGGTTTAGTAAGTATTACTGCTGGTTGTGGAAACATGAGCGAAGGTGGTGCTGTATTAGCTGGTCTTGTTGGTGGTATTCTTGTTGTATTTTCAATTGGTTTTGTAGAAAAAACATTAAAAATTGATGATGCTGTAGGTGCGATTTCAGTACACGGTATTTGTGGTGCTTGGGGAACTTTAGTTATAGGTCTTTGGGGTATCGATGGTGATGCTGGAATTGGAATTCTTAATGGTGGAGGTGCTGCTCAATTAGGCGCACAAGCTATTGGGGTTTTAGCTTACGCAGCTTGGGCTATTGTTTTATCTTTTGTTTTCTTATTTATTATGAAGAAAACTATTGGATTAAGAGTTACAGAAAAAGAAGAAATTGCTGGTCTTGACTGGACAGAGCATGGATCTATCGCTTACCATGGTAAGAGACAAAGAGAAATTGACGAAGAATAAAAACTATTATTTACTATAAATTTTTAAAAAGATGCCCCAAAAAGGCATCTTTTTAAGCGTTTATGATAATTCAAAAAAACCTTTTGAACTTCTGTTTTTATAGAATTCAAATAATTTTTACCTTAACAAACTAAACATATCTAAGAAATGAAATTATGAAAAAAATTGAAGCCATTATTCGGAAATCCAAATATCGTGTAGTGAAAGAAGCTTTGCATGATATTGGTGTAATATTTTTCTCTTACTGGGACGTAACTGGTCTTGGAAACGAAAAAGAGGGGCATGTTTATCGTGGTGTTAGTTATAGTACTAGTGATATACAGCGTAGATATCTTTCTATAGTTGTAAATGATGATTTTGCCGATGTTACCGTAAAAACAATTATTAACTCTGCTGGAACAGGAGAAGTTGGTGATGGTAAAATATTTGTATCCGATGTACAAGAGTGTTACAGAATTAGAACTGGAGAAAAAGGGAGTGACACATTAAAATAATAACACAATTAAACTAACAAAATGGAATTACTTACAATAAATAATGTATGGATGATGATCTGTACGGCCTTAGTTTTCTTTATGCATACTGGTTTTGCATTTTTAGAAATTGGGCTAACAAGACAAAAAAACACATTAAACATATTATTTAAAAATATTCTTATAATAACTATCGGCTTACTTCTTTACTGTTTAGTAGGTTTTAATTTAATGTACCCTGGTTTTGCTGAAGGTTCTGCTGGGATTTTTGGTTTTGCAGGCTTTGGTTTAGAGGCTCCGTTAACTGCGGAAGGTGCTTTAGATTTAACATATAATGAAGGTTATACGTATTGGACAGATTTCTTGTTTCAAGGTATGTTTGCTGCAACTGCTGCAACTATTGTTTCTGGAGCTGTTGCCGAACGTATGAAAATTGGACCTTTTATGATTTTTACAATTATCTACGTTGGGTTTGTTTACCCAGTTGCTGGCTCATGGAAATGGGGTGGCGGATTTTTAGATCAATTAGGTTTTTACGATTTCGCAGGTTCTACCTTAGTTCATTCTGTAGGTGGTTGGGCAGCATTAGTTGCTGTTTTCTTATTAGGCCCGCGTATTGGTAAATTTAAAAATGGAGAACCTCAGGCTATTCCTGGTCATAATATACCGTTAGCAACGGCAGGTGTTTTAATCCTTTGGTTAGGATGGTTTGGTTTTAACGGAGGGTCTGTGCTTTCTGCTAATCCAGAATTAACATCTTTAACTCTAGTAACAACGTGTTTAGCTGCTGCTGCTGGTGGTGTGGTTGCTGCTTTATTCACTTTTATTAAATATAAAAACCTAGATTTAACCATGTTTTTAAATGGTATTTTAGGTGGTTTAGTTGGTATTACTGCTGGGGCAGATGTTATGTCGCCTACAAGTGCTATTATTATTGGTGCTGTAGCAGGTATACTTATTGTTTTAGCTGTTAGTTGTGTAGATGCTTTAAAACTTGATGATCCTGTAGGTGCTATTGCTGTGCATTTAGTTTGTGGTATTTGGGGAACTTTAGCAGTAGGTATCTTTTCTACAAACCCAGAACATAACTTCTTGGCGCAATTAATTGGTGTAGCTTGTTATGCTGGTTTTTGTTTGGTAACCTCTTTTATTATTATATTTACCTTGAAGAAGGTTGTTGGTATTAGAGTTTCTGAAAGAGAAGAGCTAGAAGGTTTAGATGCTCATGAGCATGGCATGGAAGCTTATCCAGATTTTAGATCTAACGATCACTAGAAGAGAACTATTTAACTGATCAATTATATTATTTTAAAAAGGTGTTTTGCTTTATGCAAAACACCTTTTTTGTTTGATGAATTTTTTAGATGTTATTGTTTGGCTGTTTAGTATGCTTTTGTTTGTTTATTTGGTGTCTAAGGATAGTGTTTGCACGGTTAAAGCTATCGCTGCTATATATGCGCAAGGGATAGTAGTGAAAAGCCCACAGCTGCTGCAATGGTAGTTGCGGTAGCGCGGACTTGTAGCGTATAGCCTGACCCTTTTTGGGTTGCGCCCTAATAAAAATAATAGACGATGTTTTAACGTAAAAAAGCCCCCATAGTTGGAGGCTTTTTATATTTAATTTGAATGTTTTATTATGCAGAGTTTCTACTTGCATTAATGTTTCCGAATAATGAACGGGTAACAATTTTTTCAAATATTTTAATTTGTTCTTCGTCTCTAACTTCGGCTTTTTCTAATTCTTGAATCTTTTTAAGTGCGTATTGTTGTATGGTTAACAATGGTAACACAATAGATTCACGAACTTGAATAGAGGCACGGCCTGCTGGCTCGTTTTCCATAAGTTCTTTATAACCGGTTAGTTTTAAAAGTAAGGATTTTGTTGATAGGTATTCGTTATAAATAATATCCCAAAATGCACCAAATTCTTCGTCTTTAGACATGTATTTTGTTAAATCGAAAAACGATTTAGTTAAAGACATCATACTGTTTTCTAACAGTGTTTTAAAGAATTTTGAGTTGTTGTAAAGTTGCTCAACTTTATGGAATTCTCCACGGTCTTCATAAGCTTTTAATGCTTTACCAACACCAAAGAATCCTGGTACGTTTTGTTTTAACTGACTCCAAGATCCTACAAAAGGAATGGCTCTTAAATCTGAAAAGACTAACTTATCTGATGTGCCTCGTTTTGATGGACGTGAGCCAATATTTGTTTTTGCGTAGTATTTTAAAGTACTCATGCGCTCCAAATATGGTATAAACATGGCGTGACCTTTAAAGTCTTTGTAAGCTGTGTAACTTGTTTCGGCTAGGTCGTTCATTACAATTTTGTCTTCCTCGCTCATGGCTTCGTTATTTTTGCCAATGCGGTTAGAAATACCAGAACTTATTAATTGCTCTAAGTTGTATTGAGATGAGTCTAGAGTTCCGAAATTAGAACTAATAGTTTGCCCTTGTATGGTTAGTTGTACTTCTTTATCCTCGATTGTTGGGCCTAAAGATGAGTAGAATTGATGTGTTTTTCCACCACCACGAGCAGGAGGTCCACCACGACCGTCAAAGAAAATGGCTGTAATACCATGTTTTCTAGAAATGGCTGTTAGGCGTTCTTTAGCTTTGTAAATACCCCAGTTTGCCATAAGATATCCACCATCTTTTGTACCATCTGAGAAACCTAGCATAATAGTTTGCTTGTTGTCTCTTTTTTCTAGATGTGCACGGTAAGTAGGGTTGCTGTAAAGCTGCTCCATTACGTCTGGTGCGTTTTCTAAATCTGGAATAGTTTCAAAAAGAGGTCCAACATCTACCGTTAAGTCGTCTTGGAATGCTACTAATTTTAGCATTGCAAAAAGTTGCATAACGTTTAATGCGGTTTGGTTGTTACTAATAATGTAACGGTTTGCACCGCGCTCACCATTAGTTTTCTGTATTTTTTTGATGGCTTTAATGGTTTTAAGCGTGTTGCTTACCATTTCGTCTTCAAAAACATCGATGTCAATTTTATCTCCACTTACTTCTGATAAGATTTTAACTTGCTCATCATCTGTTAAATCGTGATAGTTTTTAGGAAACGATGGGTGATTGTTTTCTATTAACTTATCGATAACTGTAGTAAACACAGTGTGGTGAATACGGCTATCTTGTCTAATATCTAAGGTTGCAAAGTTGAAACCAAAAAGATTAATTTTATTAATTAAGCTGTTAATTTCGTTAATGTAAAGCGATTGGTGATCGGCTTCTATAACGTCTCTAATACTTAATAACTCGTTAAGCAGCTCTTGAGCTGTAATTGTTTTTTCGGTATTTAAGTTTATACTAAAGTTGTATAAAATAGTTTCTAGCTTAATAATGCGCTCTTCTACACCTCTAAACGTTAGTTTACGTCTTAGGTTTTTTAAATCGGCATAATACTTTTTAAGTATGGCTTGCTTAAGTTTTTTAGCAACTTTTATTGTTGTGTTTGGTTTTACAAACGGATTTCCGTCTCTATCGCCACCTGGCCAAAAGCCAATGTTAATTATTTCGTTATGTTTTTTAGTATCGTCGTAAATGTTAGTTTGGATATAGTTGTAAATATCTCCAAACGATTTGTAAAATACGTTTTCTAAATACCAAATTAAGCTTTTTGCTTCATCATAAGGTGTTGGTTTTTCACGCTTAAAGAAAGGTGTTTTTCCTAATTGTGCAAACAAATCGTTAATGCCATTTAGGTTGTTTTCTTTAACAGCTTTCGATAAATCGGTAATAATACCTAAAACCGAACCTGGGTAAAATTGAGTAGGGTGAGCTGTTAAAACAATACGTACTTTAAATTCTTCTAGGTATTGTTGAAGAAGTTCTAATTTATTTTCTGAAGTTGCTTTTTCTTTAAGGTTTCTAAGTGTCCCGATACCATCCATATTATTTACAATAGGGAAAGCAGCATCTTCTACAGCATCAAACAACACCACTTGTCGCTCTATATATTGAATAAAACGGAATAATAGGTTTATTTGACTTTCTTCAGATCTACGACCTTGATATTTTTGGAAAAACGTATCTACAATGGTTGTTGGGTTATCACCTTGTGCAAATCCTTTTTCGCAAGTTTCGTGAAACAACGGCAGTAATACGCCGGTTTTTGTAATAGTATCAAAAGGTAGTGTCATAAAAATACTATTGTAAATTTGGTATTTAGACAACACACTTTGATTAAATCGTGTTAATTTTGGCTCTACAGACATCTTTTTCTTTCTATTCTAAAATTAAAACATAAAAGTACTAAAGGAAATCTTAAAGAGCGAAAGCTGTTTGAAGTTTTATCAATTTTTGTTGTTTGTAGATTCCTTATTATGAATAATTAAAAAAAAAGTTGATAATGCCATATTCTTTATAATGACAAATACTGAAATCTCAGCTTTTCTTTACAATAAGACTCAGAAATAAAAACATTGTACGTTCTTAAAGTATGATATATGTCATTTTTATCAATCTATTCCTAGTATACATTTGTTGATTAATTCAATTAATATGAAAAACACACATTCATTTCATATTCCTGTAATGGGAATAGGATTTACAATAGATACGCCTTTAAAAGTTGCGCAATACGGTATGGATTCTGTGATTTCTTTGGTAGATGATATTCTGCTTGAAAAATTACGAAAAATGTACAGCGAAAAGTTTGAGGTGCCTTACCATGAGATTTCAGATAAAATAGAAGATTTTAGAGCAAAAAGAATTACCTCTTATTTAAATTTAATTAGCGACTTAGCGGGTAAGAAATTTGAAGAATTAAAAAATGTTTCGGCAGAAAAAAGCGAAGAACTTTTTAATTATATCAGCATGTTGCCCGATGGTTCTAAAATGAAGGCTGAATTCGAAAAACTAACGTCTAAAGAATTAGATTTCTCTAAGATTAAAAACTGGGTGAGTAACAATTTATCTATGGGCGCGATTGATGTTAATATCATGACGAAAGTTGATAAAGATAACTATATAAAAGATGAAAAATTACCTGTAGAATTTAACGATGCACATGCTGCATTACGTGGTTTTGCTAATAGTAAATTAAATTCGTCTGTAGTGCTTTCTGCTGGTATGAACCCGAGATTATATGCGTATATGTCTCAGTTTAATGATTTCTTTCCAGACGAAAACGGTGGGTTTAAAAAACGTATTATTTTAAAGGTTAGCGATTATAGATCGGCCTTAATTCAAGGGAAGTTTTTAGCTAAAAAAGGCTTATGGGTTTCGGAATATAGAATAGAGTCTGGTTTAAATTGTGGCGGTCATGCTTTTGCTACAGAAGGTTATCTTTTAGGGCCTGTTTTAGCTGAGTTTAAAGTGCATAGAGATGAGCTTCAAAAAACAATTTATAGTGTTTTAAGTCAGGAGCTTTTAAATCAAAATAAAGCCATACCAAAACAAGAATTAAACTTTGAAATTACAGCGCAAGGAGGTGTTGGAACTTTTGAAGAGCATGAGTTTTTAATGAAACATTACAACTTAGATTCTGTAGGTTGGGGTAGTCCATTTTTGTTAGTCCCAGAAGCTACAACTGTAGATAAAGATACGCTGAGTAAATTAGCTAAAGCTGAAGAAAGCGACTTGTATTTAAGTGATATTTCTCCGTTAGGTGTGCCTTTTAATAATCTAAAAGATAATACAAAAGATGCTGAAAAGCAGGTTAGGATTGATAAAGGTAGACCAGGAAGTTCGTGCCCAAAGAAATTTGTAGCCATGAACAAAGAGTTTAAAGAAACAGGTGTTTGTACGGCATCTAGAGAATATCAACATTTTAAAATAAAAGCTTTAAAAGACCAAGAATTATCTCCGGAAGATTATCAAAACCAATACAATAAAATAATAGAGAAATCGTGTACTTGCGTTGGCCTGGGTACTTCTGCGCTTTTGGCTTACGGGTTAGATACAAAAACGGAAGGCGAAGGTGTTTCTGTTTGTCCGGGACCTAATATGGCATATTATTCTAAGGTAATGAGTTTAAAAAACATGACCGATCATATTTACGGGCGAGATAATATGGTTTCCAGAACAGATAGACCTAATTTGTTTGTTAAAGAGCTTGATATTTATATCGATTTCTTAAAAAACAAATTAGCTGAGGCTCGAGTGTCGATGAATAAAAAAGAAGAAAAATACTTGTTGAATTTTACAAAGAACATGAAAGCCGGTGTGGCGTATTATCAATCGCTTTTTAATGATGTAAAAAATGAATTTGTAGATATTAAGGCATCTGTTTTATCCGAACTTTTTAAAGGAGAATTAACGTTAAACGAGATTCAATTAGAAATAGAAAGCTTAACTATTAAAGCTTAAACTTAAAGCGTTTTGTAGTTTTTCGCAAAACGCTTTTTGTTTTTTGACATTTATTTAAGAGTTTACTTAACAATAATTTAATGATTTTATAAAAAGAATGCTGGTTTTTTATTCTCATGGTTTTTTTAAGGTATTCTGAATTTAATACGCATTTTAATTAAGATATTTGCAGTTAAATGAGGATTACTATGGATTTAGTGAAAGAAATACAACGCTTAAAAAAAGAGAAGAATGCCGTTATTTTGGCGCACTATTATCAGGTGCCAGAAATACAAGATATTGCCGATTATGTTGGTGATAGTTTAGGTTTGTCTCAAAAAGCTGCTGAAACCGATGCTGATATTATTGTGTTTGCAGGTGTGCATTTTATGGCGGAAACTGCAAAGATTTTAAACCCATCTAAAACAGTTGTTTTACCAGATTTAAATGCAGGTTGTTCTTTAGCCGATTCTTGTCCGCCAGAAGATTTTGCTGCGTTTACTAAAAAACACCCAGACCATGTGGTGATTACTTATGTAAACTGTTCGGCTGAAATTAAGGCGCTAAGTGATATTGTTTGTACATCTTCCAATGCGTTAAAAATAGTACAATCTATACCAAAAGAAACACCTATTATATTTGCTCCAGATAGAAATTTAGGACAATATATAATAAATGAAACAGGTCGCGATATGCTACTTTGGGATGGTAGTTGTATTGTGCACGAAGCATTTTCAATCGATAAATTAATTGAATTACATAAAAAATATCCAGAGCATAAAATTATAGCACATCCAGAATCTGAAACTCATATTTTAGATACGGCTGCTTATATTGGTTCTACTTCTGGAATGATAAACTTTGTTAGAGAACATGCTAACGAGAAATTTATTGTAGCTACCGAAGCAGGGATTTTGCACAAAATGCAAGAAGAAATGCCTAATACAGAATTAATTCCGGCGCCAGCCAAGGAAGATAATACTTGTGCTTGTAGTGAATGTCATTTCATGAAAATGAATACCATGCAGAAATTATATGATTGTTTGCTTAACGAATCGCCACAGATTGATGTTGACGAGAAAATTCGTGAACGTGCATTATTGCCAATTGAGCGTATGTTAGAACTTTCAAAATAATATGATAAAGGCAGACTATTTAGTAATTGGTTCAGGTATTGCAGGATTAACATTTTCGGTTAAAATTGCAGAGAAATTCCCAGAGAGAAATGTTGTTATTGTAACAAAAGCTTCCGAGGAAGAATCTAATACTAAATATGCTCAAGGTGGTGTGGCCATTGTTTTAGACCACGAAAAAGATTCGTTTAAAAAGCATGTAGACGATACGTTAATTGCGGGCGACGGACTTTGTAGTAAGGAGGTTGTGGAAATGGTTGTAAACGAAGGGCCAGATCGATTAAAAGAATTGCTCGAATGGGGCGCTAATTTTGATGAAGATGCTAGCGGAAATTTAGATTTAGGTAAAGAAGGCGGGCATTCGGAATTTCGTATTGTACACCATAAAGACATTACAGGTTTTGAAATTGAAATGGCTTTATTAAAGCGTGTACATCAATTACCAAATATTACTTTATTGCCGCATCATTTTGCTATCGATTTAATTACAAACCATCATATTGAAAAGCCTAAACCTTTAGAAAAAGGTTGTTATGGCGCATATGTTTTAAACCAAAAATCGGGCGAAATTTTTACCATAAAAGCTAAAAGTACATTGTTAGCTTCTGGTGGCATTGGTCGTGTTTACGGGCATACCACCAATCCTGTTATTGCCACTGGAGATGGTATTGCTATGGCATACCGTGCTAAAACTAAAATTTCCGATATGGAGTTTGTTCAGTTTCATCCTACAGCTCTGTATGATGTGCGTGGCGATCAATCTTCTTTTTTAATATCTGAGGCCGTACGTGGTTTTGGAGCGTATTTACGCGACAAAAATGGACATCGTTTTATGCCTGATTATGATGATCGTGCCGAATTAGCGTCGCGCGATATTGTGTCTCAAAGTATTGATAGTGAGCTTAAAAAATCGGGGGAAACGCATGTGTTTTTAGATTGTTCTCATTTAGATATTGATGCTTTTAAAGCACACTTTCCTAATATTTACCAAAAATGTTTAGATAATCATATTGATATAAAAACAGATTGGATTCCTGTGGTGCCAGCCTCACATTATTTGTGTGGTGGTATTGATGTAGATATGGATGGAAGAACATCTATTAAAAATCTATTTTCTTGTGGAGAATGTACTAAAACAGGACTTCACGGTGCAAATAGGTTGGCATCAAACTCTTTGCTAGAAGCCATGGTTTATGCACATAATATTTTTAAATTTCATAGTAAAAATACTTTAGAAACTTTTGATTTAGATATTCCTGACTGGGATGATAAAGGCACATCTATTGCTAAAGAGCACGTTATTATTCAGCATAATTTAAAACAACTACAAGCTATTATGCGTGATTATGTTGGTATTGTGCGTAGTGATGATAGGCTTAAGAGTGCTATTAAGCGATTAGACTTAATTTATGATGAGGTAGAGGCTTTTTATAAAAAGTCGAAAATAACAACCTCGCTGTGTGAATTACGTAATATGCTAAACGTTGCTCATTTAATTGTAAACCAATCTATAGAGCGCAAGGAAAATAAGGGTGGGTATTTTAAT
This sequence comes from Algibacter sp. L3A6, assembly GCF_009796825.1. Taxonomy (GTDB): domain Bacteria; phylum Bacteroidota; class Bacteroidia; order Flavobacteriales; family Flavobacteriaceae; genus Algibacter. The sequence goes on along the minus strand of NZ_CP047030.1, from coordinate 1,229,195 downwards.
ATTGATAATGTTTAATACTAAGTTTTAAACTAAGCAATTTTCAAAATATTATCATCTGGGAAGCAGTGCGTGTATATTCTTTCGAATAATAAATCTTGATTCAATGGTTTGGTAATGTAATCGCACATACCGAGTTTTAGAACGTGCGCTCTAGTTTCGTCTATAGCATCTGCTGTTATCGCTATAATTGGAATACCTGCTATTACAGAGCCTAAACTGCCGCCTTTGATGATAGATGTGGCTTCGTAACCATCCATAATTGGCATTTGCAAATCCATTAAAATAATATCAAAAGTTTCGGTTTTAAGCATTTCTATAGCTTCTTTTCCGTTGTTGGTAACTGTGAATGAAATATTCTTTTTGGTCTTTAAAATTCGCGATAAAACCATTTGGTTTATCTTATTGTCTTCTGCTATTAAGATTTTCAAAGGCTTGTCTTTATGGGAGTTAATAATGTTTTTTACTGCAGGTTGTTCTTCGGAAATGTATCGGAAATTTAAATTAATAAATACGTTTGTACCTTGATTTATTTTGCTGGTAATTTTTATTTCGCCATCAAATAGTTTAACGATATGGTAAACTATGGTTAAGCCTAGGCCAATACCCCCAAATTCACGTTTATGATTTAGTCGCATTTGACTAAAACTTTCAAATACATTTTTTATCGAGTTTTGGTCTATGCCAATACCTGTGTCCGAAATTTGAATAGAAAACTGGCAGGTATCCGCGTTTATTTCATTGCAAATCAACTTAAAATAAATATTCCCTTTGTCGGTAAATTTTAGAGCATTAGCCAATACGTTATTTATTACTTGTACAAAACGTGTAGAGTCGGCTAGTATTTTTTTAGGAATTCTGTTATCTAAATCAAACTTGTAGTCGAGTCCTTTTTTTTCTGCTTCAATTTTCCAATTGGCGCTAATTTCCTGTAATTTAATAGTAGGGTTAAAAACGGTAGGGCTTAGATGTAATTTATCGTTTTCAATTTTTTCAAAATCGATAATATCATTCACATTACTTAGTAAGCTTAACGATGCGTTTTTTATAATTTCGAAAGATTCGTTTGTTTTCTTGTTCTTTTGTCGGCCTAATTCAATTTCAGCAATACCCATAATGGCGTTAATGGGTGTTCTAAGCTCGTGGCTCATATTAGACATAAAATAGGTTTTAAGCTCACCTATTTCTTCCGATTTTATTAACGCCTCCTTTTGTAGTTTTTCTTTTTGAATGCGCATGTATTTTATCAGATTTGTCATGGAAAGCGATAGGAAAATCACCTCTAAACCAGAGCCGAATTTAGAGCTATTCAATGTGAAAAAGTTGTTTGGTAGTAGGCTTAAATTATTCATTACAAAACCGAGTAAGCCAATTACTAAAAACAAAATACCAAAAGAGAAATAAGGATCTATTTTAATGCGTTTATAGCGTAATGTAAATACACTAGATAGTATTAAAATTAAGCTGTATAAGCCATTCAAGTTACTTATTGGGTAGGCGATTTCTAAAGATTTGGAGTTTACAAATAGTAATGTAAACAAGAAGCCTATAATGCCATAAGCCACGTAGTATGCCGTTTTAAAAGATTTTAAATGCGTGTCTACTTGTAAAAAATATTCGCAATATTTAAGCAAGTAGAAGTTAGAGAATAAGGCTGTTATTAGTACTATTCGGCTATTAAGAAAGCTCGCATTTGTAAAAATATACTCGTGTATAAAACCATCTAATGCTGCTTGCATAAAGCAAATTGAAAATACATAGATGCCATAATACAAAAAGGCTTTTTCTTTTATGGTGCTGTAAAAAAACAAGTAAATAATACCGGCTAAAAGGAGTAGTCCATAAAAAAGACCTAAAAATAATTGTTGGAAGTAATTTGTTTTCCAAAAAGAAGCTTCGCTGTATAAATTTAAAGGTAGGTTTATGGTTTCTCCATCACTTTTTAGATGAATATAAATTTGTTGAGTTTCATTTGGAGGTAAATTGATTTTGAAAATTGTAGATCTATGTTTTACCTGTTTATCTTCAAAATCTATTTGATCACCACTTTTAAAAACTTTAGTTTCAGCTTTAGAAATTTGATAAAGTTCTGCGTGATCGGTTACCGGACGTCCGGTTTCTAAATAGTACGTTTTAGATTCTGCGCCGCTATTTTGGAGTTTAAAACGAATCCAATAACTATCAGATGTAAACCCAACACTTTGGTTGTTCGATTCTAAATTTTCAAAATGGAGTAGTGGGCTTTGGATAACATCGTTAAGTTTTATGTTTAAGCTACCAGCGTTGGTAAACTGAGCATATTCATATAATTCTCCTTTACTCTTTTCAGGAAAGTAAACATCGTCTTGGGCGTACAGGCACAGACTGAATAAGTAGATTAAAGCTAAAAACTGTTTCATGTAGGGGGATGCATTAAACAGGCCAAACATAGGTAATAAATGTTTGTTATTAAATTTTATTAACATTAATATCGTCTTTTAACGTTTAAAACTGTATTTCAACGATGTTTTTAATAGGTGTAAATTCTTTCAATATGCTTTTATTGAAATAAATTTCAGATTTAATTTCAGAAGTTTGTGGGTTAAATTTTAATCAATGTGGTTTTTAATTTGCTATACTGATGTAGAAAAAAGCAACACCTAATCCCTCAATTAGATGCTGCTTTTAAAAAATGTATTTAGGTTAAGTATTATTTACCTAGCATAAGGAGTTCGTTACAAACAATTTCGGTAACGTAACGTTTAGTGCCATCTTTATCATCGTAACTACGGTTTGTTAATTTGCCTTCTATGGCAATTTCTTTTCCTTTTGTAACATAGTTTTCAACAACCTTTACAAGGCCGCCTCTAACCACAATATTGTGCCAGTAAGCACGTTCTACTTTGTTGCCGTTTTTGTCTTTGTAGCTATCGTCGGTAGCTAGCGAAAACTTCGCCATTTTATTACCATCGGTAAAATTAACAATTTCTGGGTCTTGCCCTAATCTACCAATCAACTGTACTTTGTTTCTAAGTGCATTCATAATTTAAATTTTTTAATGCCTACCATCTATAGTAAGCTCGTTAAACAGTTAATACTATTGAACCTCAATGGTTTCAACACTGCAAATATCTAACAGCTTGCAAATTTTATTCGGTAATTAATTGCTTAAAATCGTTTGTAAATGTTTGTAGTCGTTTGTAAATGGATAAATCTTTAAATGAGTAAAGTATGAAATAGGAGTCTAATTAACTGATGTTGAACTTAAATATAGCTTCCGTTTTGGTTTTTTTGAGTAAGTTAGCGTGATAGGAATTGGACTGTATGGTTGTTGGCATAATTTTTTTTAAAATCTTTGTATTTAACAACTTGATGTAATAAATGTAATTTTCATTTATAATTAAAAACTAATGAATTAGTAAAGTTACTTGATACAATAAAAATTTTCGCTTTCAAAAATATTCTAGACTAGCAATTTCATCTCTATAAAAGACTACAGCCAAAAAAAGATATGTTTAAAAAAATAATACCAATTCTATTAATTCTGATATCAATAAACGCATATTCTCAGAAATGTAAAACGGATAAAGACCCTTTTACAGATGAAATAATAACTTCGTTTGATTTTCATAATAAAATTGTCTACTTCGAAATTAAAAATGATTCAATAACTTTTACAACTACATTTTTTTATAGAGGAGAGAGAAAACATGAATTTAATGAAGGTTCAGAAATATTATTCAAACTTGAAGAAGGTTCTAAAATTGGCTTAAAAACAATTAAAAAAACTAAACCAAAAATTGAAAATGTTACCACTTCTAAAGTGAATCCTTTCCTTTATGGTTTTAGAGGTGGTTTTAACATCGGGAATTCTCAAAACTATACTACCTATTCTTTTACTTTTTTACTTACTAAAAACGAATTGAAAAAATTAGCTGAATCAAAAATTGAAATTATTAGAATTCCTGATACAGACGAAGGCGAGCATGCTGATTTATTAGCTAAAGGAGAAACGAAACAAAAGATGAAAGCCATTAAAAGAGGTGCTTCGTGTATAATGGAAAGTATATAAAGTTGCACAACAGTAAATAAAATTATGTGTAGTTTTTATATGTAAACGTTTGCCCTTAAAAGAAACTAATAAATTATGAACACTATTGGAACTAAAATGAATACGGTTGGAAGGATATTTTTATTCATGATATCGTATTTTATGATTGTTGGATTGTTCCAATATATTGGAAGTTTAGTCGCGGGTGTTGAGTTTGGAAATTTAGAGTATGTAGAAACTTCAAAAGAACAATTAATAACGAGTTGTTTTAATTTATTGAGGACTTTTTTAGTGATAGGTCTTTTTATGAAATTTGTAGATAAAGAGCGTTTTATTAAACTAGGATTTCAAACTAAAAATAGATTAAAAGAGTTTGTTGTGGGTATAGCAATTGGTTTAATAATAATGACATCAGGTTATGTTTTATTGATTTACTTCGAGGAGATATTTTTTATAAATGTTAAATTCAATTTTCTGGAGTTAATAATATCAATACTATTTTTTACCATTGTAGCTATTGTTGAAGAAACACTTTTTCGTGGTTATATTCTGAAAAACCTAATGAGTTCATTTAATAAATATGTTGCCTTAATTGTTTCATCTATGCTGTTTTCATTAATGCACGGGTTAAACCCAAACGTTACTTTGTTTTCTTTATTCGATTTATTCTTAGCAGGTATTCTTCTTGGTTTATCATATATCTATACCAAAAATTTATGGTTTCCAATTGCAATGCATTTAAGTTGGAATTTATTTCAAACACTTTTAGGTTTTAACGTTAGTGGTCAAGACACATACTCAATAATTGAATTTAAAATAATTGAAAGCAATTTAATAAACGGCGGAGCTTTCGGGTTCGAGGGTTCTTATTTATCAATTATAGCAGAGGTAATAACCATAATTGGTGTTGGGGCTTACTATAATAGAAAAAAGCGAGCTGCAGAGCCAGAATTAGCCTCGTAAGTAATTATTGGTATTCACGAGAATTAAAGAGTATATAAAAACAAAAAACAAAAAATGATAAAACAAAGATTGGTGTCAAACTTCGAGAATATTCTTAAAGCGAAGGTTCACTTTTTTATGAAGAAATCCATCTGGAAATACTTGATATTGTCTTTAATTCTTGGGTTTTTAAAACCAATAAACGGATTAAGCCCAATAGTAACAGCGCTAATGTTTTTTGCAGGAATCAATTTAATATTGTGGCCTTTGCAATACATAAGTGCTAAAACTTTTGCTAAAAAAATAAACTTTGACGCCACGGTAGAATTTAATGAAACTGAAATCAAAATTAATCATAACAATAAAGACTTAACCGAATTGAAAGATTGGAATTGGATTAAGAATATTGAATTGAACAAAGAAAGTATATGGCTAACTTTAAATCAAGCAAGACCATTTGCAATAGCGATTCCGAAATCAAAATTGAATGTTTCTGAAATTGAACTGTTCGAGAGAATGAAGAAAAACAACCAATAATTATGGATGATGATATTGTATGTCGTTTTCGCCAAAACTCTTGTGAATTTTCTGTTTGATAAATACTTCTGTTATGCATAGAAAAATAATGACTAAGAAAACTTCTTTTATCCTAATTACACTAATAACTTTGGTGTCTTATGGGCAAAACGCATTGACTGATTTTCTTTCAGCTGCTCCCAATTCTCTTTTTGATAACACAACCGAAGGAATTTCATCTGGAGAAATAAATAATTTGGTTAAAAACGGAGAATCTTCAAATTGGAAAGTTTCATTTCAAAATAAAGAAAGACTAACAATTTCATGTAAGCATCCGTTTTCTCAAGTAACATTGTTTTTTCTAACCAAAACTGATGGCACTTTAATGCTTGTTTCTCATACAGAAAATGAAAAAACGTCTAATATCGAGACTTGGGAAAAGAGTTATAATAATATTCTAAAGAAAATTAATGTATTGCCATCTATACAAGCAAAAGATTTTTTCTTGAAGGAAAATCAATTTAAAGGAATATCAGAATACAATAGTCGTGTATATTATTACTTGGATATGGAAACATTAAAAATTGAAGCACGCTTTGATACATGGATGATAGAGCACGAGTATTTTACTGAAGATAAAAGTGTGGACTACAATATATGGTTAAAGTGGAATGGCATGGAATTTGAGGTGCTAAAGGCGAGGTAATAAAAGCAAGAAATCTCTTGTGTTGCATTTGGTTTTCTTCGGAAAATACAAGTGAACAAACCATAGCTTTAACCAAACATTGTAAATTACAAACTACATGAGATATTTCTATTTTAAATTCGTAATATTTTTATTGTTATCAATCTCAATGCATTCTCAAACCTTAGATACTCTTGTAGATGTTGGAGGTTATAAAATGCATTTCAAAATAATGAGAGGAGAAGGAACTCCAATTCTTTTTGAAGCAGGTGGAGGGAATGATGCTTCTGTTTGGAGTGATATATTAGAAAACATTCATGAAATTACAGGTACAACACTAATAACTTATGACAGGTCTGGATTTGGAACAAGTGAGTTAAATCCGAATTTAAAAAATGAATCTGATTTTGGAATAGAAAATGGTGTTAAAGAACTAGAAGCAGGACTTTTAAGGTTGGGTTATAACCAAGAAGTTATTCTAGTTTCTCATTCTTACGGCGGGCTTTATAATTTATTGTACGCAAATAAACACCCTAAAAAAGTGAAGTCTGTTGTTTTAATCGATGTTACACTTAGTAATTTCTGGAATGAGGAGTTGCTAACAATGAGAGATCACAATGTTGATATCAGTACTATAGAAAAGCCTTCGGGTGATTATTATTTAAATGTGAATTTCAATGAGACAATGCGCTATGTGCGAAATATGGAATTCCCGAAAAACATTTCAATTATAAATGTTTTTCCTGAAAATTCTTTTCCAGGTTACCCTGAAATACTTTCAGGTCGATGGCTTAAACTTCACAAAGAACTTGGTGACCAAAATGATAATGTAGAAAATGTTTTAGCCGAAGGTAGTGGTCATGCTGTTTTTCAAGATAATCCAGAGTTAACAATTAATACAATTATAAAGGCATACTCCGAAACCTTAGACGGGAAGAAGCAAAATGAGTTTTTGAAAAAGGCTTTCGATAATGCTATTGATTTGTCTATTGAAACTAAAAAGGTTGAAATAGAAAATAAACATTCGGAAGGTGATTTGAATGAATGGGCATATTCGCTTTTGAGAGGTGGAGCGTTAGACAAGGCGTTACAGATTTTTAAATTGAATATCATGCTGTTTCCTGATAGTTGGAATGCTTACGATAGTTATGGTGAGGCTTTATTGCAATCAGATAAAAAAGCAGAAGCAATTGAGGCGTATGAGAAATCCATTGAATTGAATCTGGAAAATGAAAATGCAAGAACAATGTTGTTGCAAATAAAGCAGAAGTAGTTATTAAAGTCCTTAAAGTGAGTCTAGTCTAAATTGAAATTTAGATTATTTTTTTATTGTCATGATAATAATTCCGATATTTGAGTGTCATAAAATTAAATACATGAGTACTTTTTTATTCAATCATATAGCGCTTTCTGTAAAAAATGTAGATCAATCTACCGCGTTTTATCAAAAACTGTTTCAGCTTAAAGAAATTGAGAATACAGCTTCTAATTCTAAAACGCGATGGTTGTCTTTAGGTGAAGGGAAACAACTTCATCTTATTCCACTTCCAGATGCTGAAATAAAAATAAACAAGGCTGTTCATTTTGCTTTAACAACAACGAATTTTGATGAGTTTATAGCATGTCTAAACGAATTAAAAATTGATTATTCCGATTGGTTAGATGTACCAAACAAATATTATATACGCCAAGATGGTATTAGGCAAGTTTATTTTCAAGATCCCAACGGATATTGGGTTGAAGTAAATGATGATGTTCAGTAAATTAAAGGCTTTTCCTTGTAATTTATTTCATCAAAAAGCGTCATATACAGGGACTATTATAATTCAAAAAAAATATGAACTCACTATTAAAAGTAATCTGTTTCCTTACAATTTATTCTTGCTTGGCTTGTCAATCCGATAAAAAGTCGACCACAACTGAAACTACCCCTGTAAAAGAACAGAAAACCATGCAGCGAAGCAGTGAGTTTAATAAGTATTGGTATAGCGGTACAGCAGAATTAAATAGTTACACATTAAAACAGTCGAGATATGGAGAAATTCGCGAAGGTGAAGTTGTTTTGGTTTTTGTAACGGAACCTTTTTCAATAAGCAAACAAGTGAAGTTGGATAACCCGAAAGAAGCCGGAGAAGATTTAGTTTCGGTTATGAAATTAAACCATGTTCGAAAATTTACTACAGGTATTTACGATTATTCTATTGTAACCTCTTCTTTTACACCCGTAGATTTTCAAAAACACCCAAATACATTAAAGCTGAATACAAGCATTCAGGAATGGTGCGGACACACGTTTACTCAGCTTAATCTGGATGGGAGCAATTACGGTTTTAAACAGTTTTCTTATTTTGAAGCCGATGGAGATACAGAGAAAACCATTCCCGCAGCTATGCTAGAAGAAGAACTGATGACGCGTATTCGTTTAAATAAAGGTCAGTTGCCTTTAGGGAAAGTTGATATCATTTTTTCAACTATATACAGTCGTTTTGCTTATAAAGATTTAGAAGCCACAAAGGCCGAAATTACTAAAACAGAACAAGACAGTACTATACGTTTTAACATTGCCTATCTAAGTTACGATAGAAAGGTTTCTATTGAAGTAGAGAAAAACTTTCCGTATAAAATACTATCATGGACTGAAGATAATGGAGACGGGCTAGTAACGGAAGCAAGATTGAAAAAAAGTATTCAAGAACCATATTGGAGCCAAAAGAAGTTGTCCGACGAAGTTAAAAGAGCTGAACTACAATTGGAAAAATAGAGGTTTCATGAATTGCGCCTAAATAATTGTTTTACCGAACATCTTCAAAGTAAGATTATTAGTGGAGATACGAAATTTAAATTTTATTTGTTAAATTAGGCAAGTAAACAAGCTTCGTATGTGCTCTAGGCAATTCAATTTAAAATGAAAATACTAAGAACAAACTCTAAAAACCCAGATTTTATTGAGTTGGTAAAACTGCTAGATAGAGATTTAGCGATAAGAGACGGTGAAGACCACGCTTTTTATGCTCAATTTAATAAAGTAGATCGTATTAAATATGTGGTTGTAGCCTTAGAAAATCAAAAACCACTTGGCTGCGGTGCTATAAAAGAATTTAGCCAAGACATCATGGAAATTAAACGCATGTATACCTCTGAGGAAAGTAGAGGGAAAGGTGTTGCTTCAATGATGCTTGCAGAGTTAGAGCAATGGGCTAAAGAATTAGGGTTTAAGCAATGTGTTTTAGAAACAGGAATAAAACAACCAGAAGCTATTGCATTGTATGAAAAAAACGGCTATCATTTAATGCTAAATTATGGGCAATATTCGGGTGTTGAAGATAGTAAGTGTTTTAAAAAAATGATATAAATCTAAGGAAGTATAAACCGCAATAAAACTTAAAGATGATAAGAAAAGTAGGGGTGTTGTGTGTTGCAATTTTGTTTCTGTCTTGTAATGAAACTAAGAAGGAAAACGTACAAGCAGATTTAAAACCTACAACTACTGTTGAAGAATTTAAGAATTTCGATTGGTTATTAGGGAAATGGAAACGCTTAAACGAAGAGGAAGGAAAAGCGACTTTTGAACATTGGGAGAAAATTAGTGAAACCGAATACTCGGGCATTGGTTTTACCATGCAAAATGGAGATACCATTAAGCAAGAAAACATAGGTTTAGTTAAAGTTGGTAAGCAATGGGATTTAGTAGTTAAAGTTCCGGAAGAAACACAATCGGTTACGTTTAAAGGTGTGGCTCATGCTGCAGATCAATTTATGTGTGAAAACAATACAATCGATTTTCCGAACAAAATAAAATATTGGAAACATGGAGATAATATGCATGCCATGGTATCTGGAGGTGAAATGAAAATTCAATTTGAATTCGAAAAAATAAAATAATATAAGCTCAGTTTTGGTATTTCGATACCTAAAAAGCTTTATGGAGTAAGAATAAACACAAACCACTATGCAAAAGGAATGTCCAGAGTGTGGCGATAAAATTGTTGGCAGAATTGATAAAAAATTCTGTTCCGATGGTTGCAGAAATGCCTATAACAATCGGGTAAATAAGGATAGTAAAAACTTAATTAGAAACACTAACAATAGACTTCGGAAAAATTATCGCATTTTAGAAACCTTAAATCCAGATAAAAAAACGAGAACCTCACGTGCTAAATTAATCGAGCATGGTTTCGATTTTAATTACTTTACTAGTATTTATACTACTAAAGCACAAACGGTATATTATTTTGTTTACGATCAAGGATATTTAGAACTCGAAGGCGATTATTACGCATTAGTAAAACGAGAAAGTTAATTAAATTATGGATAATGTTTTATCGCTTTTTCAAGAGAATAAGCACTTTTTAATTCCTGTTTTTATGTTTTCGACTATCATCCTAATAGGTTTGTTGTCGTATTATTTCAGTAAAAAAAACAGAATGCTTCGGGAGTTTAAAAAGACCCGTAAAAAAAGCATAAACAGTATAAAAAGAAACGAGTACGCAAAAATTATAGGTAAGGCCAAGCATGTTGGCGAGCCTTTAGTTGCGCCTTTAAGCGGCAGAAAATGCGTGTATTATCATGTTGTGGTTGAGGTTAAAGGCGATAAGAGTTGGCGTAAAATTATTGACGATGCTAAAAGTCAAGATTTCTTTATTTCCGCAGCAAGTGAGATGGCGATTGTAAAAACTTCTAATTTAAGAGCAGATTCTAAATACATTCATTTAGTAAAAGATTTTAGCAAAAACTCAGGATTTAGAAAAGATGCGCCAGAGAATTTAGAAGCTTATTTAAAAAAACACGGTAAGAAAAGCACAGGGCTGTTCGGTGTTAATAAACAAATGCGTTACAGAGAAGGAGTTGTTGAAATCGATGAAAATATTGCTGTAAAAGGCATGGCGGAATGGGAAAGTTTAAGCGAACCTATAAAGGGATACTCATACTCTAAAATACTAACACTAACAGGTACAAAAAAACAAAAGCTTTTAGTTACAGATGAACCAAAAGCTTTGTTGCGTGTAAATGTATTGTAATGCGTTTATTTCCAGTTTTGTCCCTTTAAAGTCATTGCGGCTTTTAGAACATCTTTTTGACTAATTTGCCCAACTAATTTACCGTTTTCAACAATAGGGAATCTACGGCGTTTAGCAGATAAGAATTTGTTGGCAGCATCAAAAATATTCATGTTGCCATCAATAGTATCCACATTCATGGTAATATGGTTTTCAATAGTTTTATCCTGCATAGGCATATTGTAATAACGACTTTCGCTAATTTGTTTAATACAATCTCCTTCAGAAATTACTCCAATCAATTCATTGTTTTCATTAACAACAGGTCCTCCAGAAATGCGGTGCGTAATTAACTTTTGCATGACGCTTTCTATGGTTTGGTTTGGTGTAAATGTTATTAAATCTGTTGTCATATAGTCACTTACCTTTAGTGGTGTGCTATCGACTACGTTGGCTTGCTGCTTTCGCGCGCCTTGAAAACTTTTTATCCCCATAGTTGTTTAGTTTTAATTAAAGTAATTCTAAATATAGGAAATTTATTTCAATTTTCCTAAAACAACATCAACTCGATTAATGGCGTTTATAAAAATTGTATATTTAGATATATAAATTTATAAGGTGTTGTTATGATAAAAAAAGCTGTCGCTTTACTCATTATTATTGGCGGAATTTACTGGAGTTTTTTGGCGCTACTGCCTCAAAATATATCTAGTTTAGATGAGGTAAACCAAAATTTTTCTACACAACGTGCTTTAGTTCATCTTAAAGAAATTTCAAAAGAACCTCATTTTTTAGGAAGCGATGCACATTTGGACGTGCGTAACTATATTGAAAGCCAATTGCAAAAATTAGGTTTAGAAACTCAAATTCAAGAAGCCTATTCCATTCGCGATTGGGGCAATTTAGCAAAACCTAAAAATATAATAGCCCGAATTAAAGGTCGAGAAAATGGCAAAGCACTTTTACTATTAACACATTATGACAGCAATCCTCATTCCTCAATTGGTGCAAGTGATGCGGGTTCGGGTGTTGTAACTATTTTAGAAGGTGTTCGTGCTTTTTTAAGTAAGAATGAAACGCCTAAAAATGATATCATCATTCTTATTTCCGATGCGGAAGAATTAGGTTTAAATGGTGCAGATATTTTTGTTAATCATCACGAATGGGCAAAAAATGTAGGCTTAGTTTTAAATTTTGAAGCTCGCGGAAGTGGAGGTCCAAGTATTATGCTTGTGGAAACTAACCAAGGTAATGCGGGTTTAATAGAAGGCTTTGTAAAAGCGAAACCGCAATACCCTGTTGGGAATTCGTTGTTTTATAGTATTTATAAAATGCTACCTAATGATACCGATTTAACTCGGTTTCGTGAAGATGCCGATATCGATGGTTTTAATTTCGCTTTCGTAGACGATCATTTCGATTATCATACCGCTATGGATACTTACGAGCGGTTAGATAGAAAGACTTTAGAACACCAAGGTTCTTATTTAATGCCAATGCTTAATTATTTTAGTGAGGCTAATTTAAGTGCTTTAAAAAGTGATGAAGACTTTGTGTATTTTAATGTGCCCGTTTTTAGAATGGTTAAATACCCATTTTCATGGATAATACCTCTGGTTATTCTAGCAGTTATCGTGTTTATTGGGCTTTTAATTTACGGAGGTAGAACACGTGTTTTTAAAAGAGCTGATGTTGGTAAAGGTTTTTTTGCATTTGTTGTGTCGCTTATCGCTTCGGCTGTAATTGGTTTGTATGCTTGGCCGGCTTTAAAATTAATATATCCACAATATGGCGAAATTCTTCAGGGGTTTAGTTATAACGGGCATACTTATATTGCGGCTTTTACTTGTTTATCTATAGCAATCTGTTTCTTTGTTTACAGTAAAATCCATAAAGAAGGAAATGCAGCGAGTTTGCTTATTGCTCCGTTATTTTTCTGGCTGATTATTTCAGTTGCGGTTGCTTTTTTATTAAAAGGAGCGAGTTTTCTGGTCTTACCGTTATTTTTTAGTTTGTTGAGTTTATTCATTTTAATTCGAAATAGGAAGCCAGGTATTATCAGTCATGCTATTTTAGCTTTGCCTGTTCTTTTATTACTGGCTAATTTTGTGCAAATGTTTCCTGTAGGTTTAGGACTTAAAATGATGGTCTCTTCCATGATTTTGGTTGTTTTAATATTCGGACTTTTAATTCCGGTTTTCTCCACTTTCAAACATAAAAAAAGATGGTCTTATGGTTTTCTTTTGGCAACTGCTTACTTTTTAATTTCTGCTCATATAAGTTCAGGTTTTTCACCAGAAAACCCAAAGCCTAACAGTTTGTGCTATATTTTAGATGCGGATGAAAATAAAGCAGTTTGGGCTACTTATGATAATGTTTTGGATGCTTGGACGATTCCTTTTTTAGGGGAGCATCCTATGGCAGCTACTACTATAAAAAATTATACCATTGCAAGTAAGTACGGTACTAGTTTTACGTATGCTACAGAAGCTCCAATAAAAACATTGAAGGCGCCACAAATGGTTATTGGACATGATACAATAATTGGCGAATTTAGACACGTAGAACTTTGTATTACTCCAGAGCGAAAAGCGAATAGAATTGAGGTGTTTTCCGATTCGCTTAACGTTTTTAAAGCGGTAACATTAAATGGCGTTGATGTTGAGGTAAATAAAGAAACGAGCTTAGCATTCGATAAGCGTAAAACTAATAGATTGTTTAGCTATTATATTTCAGATGAAGATCCTTTGGATATACAATTAGTACTTCCGAAGGAACAAAAAACAACATTTGTTATTTATGAAACCTCTTTTAATTTATTAGAAGATGAAAAATTTAAAGTTCCTGAAAGAGCTGATGATATGATTCCGAAACCTTTTGTTTTGAATGATGCGGTTATTCTTAAAAAATCAATTACTATCGAATAGTAAAATATTGGTAATCTTTTAACAGTTTAAATGTTAAATTTTTATAGTTTTAGCGTTTTAAATTAATATAGATAGATGAAAAAGATTTTATTACTTGCTATTGTAGCATGCGGTTTTCAAATGCAAGCGCAAACAAATTCAGATTTATTAAAACATTACGAAGGATATTATAAGCAAATGAGATTGCAAGGTGATGTGCAAGGTATTATAAATGCCATGACGCATTTAAATGTTTTGTCTCCATCGGAAGCACGCCAAGATACATTGGCTTACATTTATATGAGTGAAGGGAAATATGTGCAGGCTTTAAATACAATAGGTGTGGTAAAGATGTCTACCGATTCTGATATTGCAGTTGAGGTAAAAGCTGTATCTTTAAAAGCAGTAAAGCGACCAAAATTGGCTATAGAGCATTTTAACGAAATGTTTAAAAGAGAACAAAACCCGTTAGTAGCTTATGAGTTGGCAGAATTAAATATGCAAACTAATATGCAAGCAGAGGCTCAAAAGCATATTGATTATGGTATTGCCAATTCGGAAGCAGATATGAAAAAGGCTTTTTACGAAACACAATCGCCTTATGAGGTACCCTTGAAATCGGCCTTTATGTATTTAAATGCTTTAGCAACTTACAATAAAGATAAAAAAGCAAATATAGATGCAGCTGTAGATATTTTAGATAGTATTTTAAAAGAAGCGCCTAACTTTAATTTAGTACAGCTTACTAAAACAGAGTTGTTAAGACAAAAGCAAGTGATGCAAGCTCAGGCTGCTCAGGAGAAGAAATAAGAATAGTATAGTATTAAAAAAGGCGTTTTCTAAATATAGAAAACGCCTTTTTTGTTTTTATTAATTATATGTTATTACCAGATTTTTACACGATTTTCTGGTTGAATATACATGTTGTCTCCAGCTTTAATATCGAAAGCGCTATAAAATGCATCGATGTTAAGTAAAGGTTGTACAGCTCTGTTCATTCCAGGAGAATGTGGATCTGTTTTTATTCTTGTCTTTAAAGCATCGTCTCTCATCTTGCTTCTCCAAACGGTTGCCCAACTCATAAAAAAGCGTTGTTCTGGTGTAAAACCATCAATAGGCTCTGGTCTTCCGTTAGCTTCCAAATCCATTTGTAAAGCATCATAAGCAGCATTTACACCACCTAAATCACCAATGTTTTCACCAAGTGTAAAAGCACCGTTAATATGTACATCAGGTAAAACTTCAATAGCACTATATTGATCGGCTAAATTTTTTCCTAAAGCTTCAAATTGTTTTAAATCTTCATCGGTCCACCAGTTGTTTAAGTTTCCGTTTTTATCGTAACGAGATCCAGAATCATCAAAACAGTGTGAAATTTCATGACCAATTACAGCTCCAATACCTCCGTAGTTTACAGCATCATCTGCAGTGAAATTGTAAAATGGTGGTTGTAAAATAGCAGCAGGAAAAACAATTTCGTTGTAAGGTGGGTTAAAGTAAGCATTCACGACTTGCGGTGCCATACCCCATTCGCTTTTATCTACTGGTTTAGATAAGTCTGCAATGGTTTTTTTATGATTCCAAGCTCTAACGTTAAGTATGTTTTGTAAGTACGATCCGTTTTCTTCTGGACCTTCAATTTGTAATTCTGCGTAATCTGTCCATTGATCAGGATAAGCAATTTTTACTTTTAGAGCTAAAAGTTTTTCAATGGCTTTTTCCTTTGTTTCTTCCGTCATCCATGATACATTCGAAATTCTGTTTTGAAAAGCAAGAATTACGTTTTTTATCATACGTTCTGCCTTTGCTTTAGCTTCTGGTGGAAAGTAGTTCTCTACATATAATTTACCTAGCGCTTCACCAACAGTATTATTTACAGTACCTAAAGCACGTTCGTTTAAAGGTTTTTGAGCCTTAGCACCACGAAGTTCTTTACTGTAGAATTCCCAATTAGCTTTAGCTAAATCTGTGCTTAATAATCCGGCAGCATCATTAAAGCTGTTCCAGCGTAAATAAGCTTTCCAGTCTGCTACGTTGTTTTCTTTTAAAATACCCTGTAAGGCATCAAAATACTTAACTTCACCAACAATTACAGTATCGATAGATTTTACGCCAATACCTTTAAAGTAAGCATCCCAGTTTATTGCTGGTACCATGTTTTGTAAATCGGCAATAGATCTTGGGTTAAAGCGTTTACGTGCATCACGACGCTCTACTTTATCCATTTTTGATTGTGCTAAACGTGTTTCGAAATCTAAAATTTGTAAAGCTTCAGAGCTTGATTTTTCTTCCGTTTCTCCTAAATGTTGTAACATTTTAGAAATGTGTGCTAAATATTTAGCTCTAATTTCTTTAGAGTTTTCATCGTCGTTAATATAATAATCACGATCTGGTAAGCCTAAGCTACCACCACCTATGTAACCAACATTTTTGTTGCTGTCTTTAGGGTGAGCGCCCACATAAAAACCAACAAAACCAGAACCACTTTTAGATTCCATTTCTATAATGTAATCTTGTAAGTCTTGGATGTTTTCTATAGCATCAATTTTTGCTAAGTAAGGTTTTAATGGTTCTATACCTTGCTTATCTCTAGCAATAGTATCCATTATGGTTTGGTATAATTTTACCGCTTTATCTTGATCCGAACCAGCAATAATTTCCGTTTTCTTTAAATCTTTATCTGTCGATAATGCTGTTTTTAAAATAGTAAGTGCATCATCGTCTGTTTTTTGTCTAAGCTCGTCAAAACTTCCCCAGCGTGTTCTGTCTGATGGGATTTCGTTGTTGTCTAACCATTTTCCGTTAACGTATCTAAAGAAATCGTCGTTGGGTTTGGTTGTAGTATCCATGAATTCTAGGTTAATTCCTGGTGCAGTTTCAACTTGAGCTATAATTTCTTTTTTTTTGTCGGTTTTACAAGCGACAACAGAAAGAAAAGCAAGCCCACTTAATAGGGATAGGTAATTAGGTTTC
This sequence comes from Algibacter sp. L3A6, assembly GCF_009796825.1. Lineage (GTDB taxonomy): Bacteria > Bacteroidota > Bacteroidia > Flavobacteriales > Flavobacteriaceae > Algibacter. Next base: position 1,212,149 of record NZ_CP047030.1, on the reverse strand, counting down.
ATTTTCAATTTTTAGGTTTATAGTGAGTTTTAGTGTTAAGATGTAATCTTATGCGCTAAAATACATATAAATTCTACTTTATAGAAGCGTATTTGTCTAAAAATGAAAATGAGATTAAAAAGGAGGTTCTATGGTTTAGCTATGTTAATACCGTCGGCTTCAATTTTTTGATTCATTTGAAAGTTGAAGTTAGAGAACGATATTAAGAAATCTTTTATAGTTAAAAGCAGTTCGTCTTTGCTTGTAGATTCTAAGTTAGCTAAGCTTTTTAGTTTGTAAAGATGTGTTTCTAAGGCGGAAATTCTTGCTAATGTAGCATCACTATTTACGGCTTCTGGAATATCTTTTTTTAAATCGCGTAAAAGTGTTTTTATGTTTTTATCGTTATCATAGAAAAAACCTAAATCTCCTTTTTTTACATTGTTGATGTGGGTTTCTAATTGAAAATATTCTGCCCAATCTTCAATAGCTTTTTCTGTTTTAACATCTAAGGCGTACTCCACATACTTAAGTTGTGCTATGTTTTTTTCTGAAAGGTTTTGAGAGGTGGTTTCTTCAATTTCGATTTCAACCTCAGTGTCTTGTGTTTTTTTACACGCCGAAAATGAAAGCAAAATACTTAGAGTAATTAAAATTTTAAACGTCATTATAATTCAATTAAAAAGATAGGTTACAAATATATACTAATCCGCAATGTGTTTGGTAGTAAGTAGAACGAAATGGCGCTATATTTTGTTGTATTTAAGTTTGGTAATAGCTATAAACACTTGATTTGTAAAAAAATAAAGTGTTTTTAAAATAATTGTAATTAATTGTATCTTTGATGCAATGCCAAATGTGTTTAAAGAATAAAGCGTTTCTTAAACTTGGTGAAATCCCTAAATTGTAATTAATATGTTAGAAAATTTTTGGTTTAACGTGGAGTATGGTGTTAATCACGTGCTTGATATAAATGCCTATGATCATGTTTTATTTTTAATTGTTCTAACGGTTCCGTACCTGTTTAGAGACTGGAAACGTGTACTTTTATTAGTAACTATGTTTACTCTTGGGCATACTTTATCCTTGGTTATGGCAGCTTATGGCGTGATTACTGTAAATGGTGCTATTGTTGAGTTTTTAATACCTGTTACCATTATGGTTGCGGCACTTTTTAATGTGTTTACAGCGGGTAAAGGTGCGCAAAAGGAAAAAGTTGGCATTTTGTTTTTAACCACACTTTTCTTTGGTTTAATACATGGTTTAGGTTTTGCACGAGAATTTAAAATGCTTTTAGGGAGCAACGATAATAAAATTTTATTGCTTTTAGAATTTGCCTTAGGTATAGAATTAGCACAAATAATTATTGTTTTTATTGTGTTGTTCTTGGGGTATTTGGTGCAAACTATTTTTAGATTTTCTAAGCGCGACTGGGTTATGGTTATTTCGTCTATTGTGGTTGGTTTAGTGATTCCTATGATACTAAACAGCGACTTTTTATCTTAATTTTTGATAAAACTTTAACTTACGGAGGTTGTAATTAAAATACAATCGAACTATATTCGTTTAATCGAACAGACAGTTTTGCGTTAGGGATTGATGCGGCATCCTTTTTTTATGAATTCGACTGCCTAAGCAGGAGAATGAATAGAAAAAGATATAGCGGAAAGCCCGACCCGAATAAGCCTAATGTATTTGGGTTAATACCTGAGATTTAAAACGAGGGTAACGCCATAATTAAAACGAATTGATGCCAAAAAATAAACAACAAAAATATGATAAGGCCTATTTGCGCATTGCGAAAGAATGGGGTAAATTATCGTATTGTAAACGCCGACAAGTTGGGGCGATAATTGTAAAGGACCGTATGATTATTTCGGATGGTTACAATGGAACACCGTCTGGTTTTGAGAATTTTTGTGAAGATGATGAAGGATACACAAAATGGTATGTTTTGCATGCCGAGGCCAATGCTATTTTAAAGGTTGCAGCTTCTACGCAATCGTGCAAAGGCGCAACACTTTATATCACCATGTCGCCGTGTAAGGAGTGTAGTAAATTAATACACCAAGCAGGTGTTGTAAAGGTGGTTTATCACGATTCTTATAAAGATGATTCGGGTTTAAGGTTTCTTGAAAAAGCAGGAATTGAACTCGAACAAATAGTTGATTTAACAGCAGAATGACCTATCAAAAAAAATATTTACCATTAATTTTAGGCGTAGCTATTGCTGCGGGTATTTTTATTGGAGGGAAGTTGAGCTTTTCGGGGTCGTCGGACCGGGTTTTTACGAAAAACAGTAAAAAGGAAAAGCTTAACAGGCTTATTGATTATATCGATTACGATTACGTAGATGATATAAATACGGATAGTATTGTTGATGTTACCGTAAACGGAATTTTAGAAAATTTAGATCCGCATTCGGTGTATATTCCTAAGGAAGAAATGGAAGGTGTTGCCGAGAACATGAAAGGGGATTTTGTGGGTATTGGTGTTAGTTTTTATCCGTATAAAGATTCTATTGCTGTTATTCGTTCTATTGAAGGCGGGCCAAGTGAAAAAGCCGGTATCAAAGGTGGAGACAGAATTGTGATGGCCGATGGCGATACACTTTACGGAAGTAAACTTCGTGAAAACGATATGGTTAAAAAACTAAAAGGCCGTATTGATACCGATGTAAAACTTAAGGTTTTTAGAAAAGGTGAACCGGAACTTTTGGATATTACTGTAAAGCGCGATCTTATTCCAATAAAAAGTGTAGATGCGGCTTATATGCTAACGAAAAAGCTAGGTTATATTAAGGTGAATCGCTTCGCGGAAACCACTTACGATGAGTTTAAAACAGGTTTAGATAAATTAATTGAAGCCGGAGCCACTGAAATTGCTTTGGATTTACGCGATAATCCTGGTGGTTTTCTAGATACTGCAAATAAAATTGTAGACGAGTTTTTAGAAGAAGATAAACTTATTTTATTCACTAAAAATAGACGTGGCCAAATAAATAAAAGCTTTGCCACAGATGAAGGTGATTTTGAAGATGGTAAAATTTATGTGTTAATTGATGAGAACTCTGCTTCGGCTAGTGAAATTGTAGCGGGCGCTATTCAGGATAACGATAAAGGAACCATTGTAGGGAGACGATCTTACGGTAAAGGTTTAGTGCAACGTGAAATGGAATTGGGTGATGGTAGTGCTGTGCGCTTAACCGTATCTCGTTATTACACACCAACGGGACGTTCTATACAAAGACCTTATAAAAATGGAAATAAAGATTATTACGATGATTATTTTGAGCGTCTTGAAAGTGGAGAACTTTTAGATTCTGAAAAAATACAAGTAGCCGACTCACTAAAGTTTATAACACCTGGCGGAAAAGTAGTTTACGGCGGTGGTGGTATTATTCCTGATGTTTTTGTGCCTATAGATACAAGTATGCAGAATGAAACACTAACGTTTTTGCAGCGTCGTGGTTTTATGGGTTATTTTGTGTTTGAGGAGCTTGAAAAAGACCGTCATAAATATGATGAGATTTCGCGTCGGGATTTTATAGATGCTTTTGAAGTGAGTGACGATATGGTTTTTGCCTTTCAAGATTATTTAAACTTAAGAACAGATACCGCGATTACTTTTGTGGCCTATCAACAAGAAATAAAACAATTTATAAAGGCTACTTTGGGAGATCAACTATTTGGGGATGGTGCATTTGATGAAATCTTTAACAAGAGTGATACCATGATCGAAGAGGTAATTAAACTAAGTGATGAAGGTTTAGCTGTTAAGGAATAACTACTATTTAGATTACTATATAAAACTAAAAACGCCCGATTTAATTAAATCGGGCGTTTTTGTTATCATCTAAAAAAGGTGTTTTTATTTTCCTTTATTTACTTTATCAATGTATTTCTGTAAAGCCATAGTCATAGAAGGTGTTTCTGGTGTTGGCGCAGCAATATCTACACGTAAACCTTTTTCTTCTACTGCTTTAATTGTAGTGTTTCCAAATACAGCGATACGGGTATCGTTTTGTTTAAAATCTGGAAAGTTTTGAAATAAAGACTCTATTCCCGACGGACTGAAAAACACAAGTATATCGTAAAGTACATCAGCTAAATCTGTTAAATCACTAACCACAGTTTTGTAAAACGTAGCTTGTTTCCATTGTACACCTAAAGCATCTAAAGTATCTGGTACTTCCGGTTTAACTTTATCGGTAGTTGGTAACAAGAATTTTTCGTCTTTATATTTTTTAATAAGTGGTGAAAGTTCTGCAAACGTACGTTTTCCAACATAGATTTTACGTTTTCTATAAACCACATATTTTTGTAAATAATAAGCAACAGCTTCCGATTGGCAGAAATATTTAAGACTATCAGGAACTTTAAAACGCATTTCGTCGGCCACTCTAAAAAAGTGATCTACTGCATTTCTACTTGTTAATATAATTGCAGTGTACTGGCCTAAATCTATTTTTTGATGTCTAATCTCCTTGGCAGAAACCCCTTCAACATGAATAAAAGGACGGAAATCTATTTTCACCTTTTGTTTTTCTTCTAAATCGAAGTAAGGTGAGTTTTCTATTTTAGGTTCTGGTTGAGATACTAAAATGGTTTTCACTTTCATAAGCGCAATCAGTTTTTATTCTGTTATTTTGAAGCCAAAACCTTATATAAAAATAGATAAGGTGCGATTTCAAGTGCGCAAAGATACAAAATAAAATAAAACAAGTTGTTTTTTATTAAATTTTGATGTCTTTTAAATGAGGTTATTAGCCCGATTAAATTAACTAAAACAAGTAGCCCAATAAAGCCGTATATTACTTGTGTTGTTGGGGATAATGTGAAAAGTAAAAGGCCATTTATGGGTAGTAAAATAACACCTAAAAAGTTTTTGTAACTAATTTTTTGAAATACATACTGGTCTACAAGTCCATCTATAGAAAAAATACTACCTAAAAGGCGTTCTAAAAGTACCTTTATTAATATAAAAACCGATATGCCAACGGCTATTTTAAACATTAAATTAATAGAGACATCGGTAATGTTATAGGTGTGTTTATAAACAATGTAACTAAACACAGATGCCGATAGAATTAAGTTTCCAAATAGTAGAGCATCAAACTTGTCGAAAAACTTCTGATCTCGAGCATAAATATTAAGATACTTAGAGTTTATTACCACAAAAGTGAAGTCCGTAAAACGTTTACGCGCAGTAAGTTTTGCTATAGCAATAACCGCCATACCTATAATTAAAAGTATGGTAAATAGTTCGTTTGATGGAATAGCTCTAATCACGGTATAAAATTATTATAATTATTAGTAAAACAACTAAAATATTAAGGAATTTTTAAAGAACCCGTATTTTAAAAAATGTACATTTGCTAAAAAATTGTAGGCTTTCAAAAGGAGAATGATGAAGGGTAGTGTTGTAATTATACCAACATATAACGAAATAGAAAATATAGAAGCTATTATCACAGCGGTGTTTGCTCAGTCTGATGACATTCATGTACTCGTTGTTGATGATAATTCGCCAGATCTAACACCTTTAAAGGTTAAGGAGCTTCAGGGTGTATTTACTAATCGATTGTTTTTGGAAGTTAGAAAAGAGAAATCGGGCCTTGGTACCGCTTATATTCATGGTTTTAGGTGGGCTATCGAAAAAAAATATGACTATATTTTTGAAATGGATGCCGATTTTTCACATAATCCAACCGATTTAATAAAATTATTCAACGCTTGCGCGGAAGAAGGTGCGGGAGTATCTATAGGTTCACGCTACAAAACAGGTGTAAATGTCGTAAATTGGCCCATGAATCGTGTGCTAATGTCTTACGGGGCGTCTAAATACGTGCGTATTATCACCGGAATGCAAATTCATGATACCACTGCTGGTTTTGTGTGTTACAAGCGCGAGGTGCTAGAAGCTATAGATTTAAACACCATTAAGTTTATTGGTTATGCCTTTCAAATTGAAATGAAATTTAAAGCTTATTTAAAGCAATTTAAAATTATTGAAGTCCCTGTGATTTTTACAGATAGAACAAAAGGAGTTTCTAAATTAAGCGGCGGCATTATTTCCGAAGCTATTTTTGGAGTTATTACAATGAAACTAAAAAGTCTATTTAAAAATAGGAAAGATTATGAAATTAAGAACGACACTTATTAAAAACGCTCATATTGTTACCGATGGAAAAACGGTAAAAGGCGATATATTAATTGAGGGTAATTACATTAAAGAAATTAACGATTCTATAAGTGCGAAATCTGCCGATGTGCATGTGTTAGATGCCGAAGGTAAATATGTTTTACCAGGTGCTATCGACGATCAGGTTCATTTTAGAGAGCCAGGTTTAACGCAAAAGGCAAATATTGAAACCGAATCTAGAGCAGCTATTGCAGGTGGTATTACATCGTTTATCGAAATGCCAAATACCAATCCGCAAACTACAACTGTAGAAAAGTTAGAGGAGAAGTTCGATATAGCAGCTAAAACATCTTACGCTAATTACTCGTTTATGTTTGGTGGAACTAACGATAATTTAGAAGAAATTTTAAAGGTTGATCCAAAATCGGTTGCTGGTTTAAAACTATTTTTAGGTTCTTCTACCGGGAATATGTTGGTAGATGATCCAGCAGTTTTAGAAAAGATTTTTAAAAGTACAGATATGGTAATTTCTGTACATTGTGAAGACGAGGCTACCATAAAAAAGAATTTACAAGAACACATCGATAAATTTGGCGACGATATTCCATTAAAATATCATCCAATTATCCGTAGTGAAGAAGCTTGTTATATTTCATCTTCTAGAGCTATAGAATTGGCTAAAAAAACAGGTGCTAGACTGCATGTTTTTCACTTATCTACAGGTAAAGAAACAAACTTATTCAGTAATAAGATTCCTCTAAAAGATAAAAAAATTACTGCCGAAGTTTGTATACATCACCTTTGGTTTAGTGATGAAGATTACGATAAAAAAGGAACATTAATTAAATGGAATCCTGCTGTAAAAACTAAAGAAGATCGCGATCAACTTTGGGAAGCTTTACTAGATGATCGTATCGATGTTATAGCAACAGACCATGCGCCACATACTATAGAGGAGAAAAATAACGTTTACACAAAAGCACCATCAGGCGGACCATTAGTGCAACATGCTATACCTGCTATGTTAGAAATGTACCATAAAGGAAAAATTTCTATTGAAAAGGTAGTCGAAAAAATGTGCCATAACCCAGCTATTTTATTTCAAGTAGAAAAACGTGGTTATGTAAAAGAAGGTTATTTTGCCGATTTAGTTTTAGTAGACTTAAACAACCCATGGACGGTTAAAAAAGATAATATTTTATATAAATGTGGATGGTCTCCTTTTGAAGGTGCCACCTTTAAATCTAGAATAACCCATACGTTTTTAAATGGAGCTTTAGTGTACCAAAATGGCAAGTTTAACGATGTAAAAGCAGCAAAACGATTAACTTTCGATAGATGATTTTAAACCGATTTTTAACATATTTAAGCATCATGCTATTGGTAACAGCTTGTTTCCAATTTAAAGAGCCTAAAAAACCTAAGAATTTAATTTCTAAGGAAAAAATGGTCGATATTTTAATTGATGCAAAAATAGTAGGTTCGGCCAATATGGCCAATAAACGCGTTATGGAAAGCCATGGTGTCGATTTGGAAACCTATGTGTTTGAAAAACATAATATAGATAGTTTACAGTTTGCCGAAAGCAACGAATATTACACGTTTAATATTAAGGAATACGATGAAATTTACCAAAAGGTAAAAGATAGTCTAGAAGCCTTAAAAATATTTTACCAAGACTTAGAGGAAAAAGAAGAGACCGAAGTTGCTAGAAAAAGAAAGCAAGATTCTTTACAAATGCTAACCACATTAAAAGATTCTATTTCTAATTTAAAACTTCACGATTCTATTAAAACACGTCTTCAAAAAGAAATTTTATTAGACACCACTTTGTTAAAAGAGAAATTTAATAAAATTATAGAAGAAAATAAAACCGTTACCGACGATGTGTTGGAGAAAATTGAAAGTGTAGACCGCGAAAAATTTTCAAAAATACAATCTAAATTAGTTAAACCTATTTCAGATATAGACGTCCAGTCTCGCGAATAACATCATCAACAGCTTTAAATTCAAAATTTAAAGCTGTTTTTATTTTATCGCTATTGTACTGCGTATCGGTAGAGAGTGTGCGCACCAAATTCCTTGTTAATTGCCTACGCATACCCGTAAGTTTTGTTTTAAACCAATCTAATTGCCAACCTATATTTAGCAACCAATTTGGTGCTAGTTTTTTAGGAGTTTTCCCATTAACAGCTGTCGCTAAAGTTTCCAAAAAACGTTTGTAAGTCCAATGTTCGGCCACCAAAACAAAACGTTCATTAGTAATGTCACTATTCATTAAAGTTGTCATAGCACGTACCACATCATCAACAGTAACTAGAGCAATAGTTCCCGAGGTGTAAAACGGAAACCCTTTTTTAGCTTTTTTAAATAAATTACCGGTGCCATTATCCCAAAAACCAGAACCTAAAATAACACCAGGATTTACAATTACAGCATCCAAACCTTCTTGAGTACCGCGCCAAACTTCCATTTCTGCACCATATTTAGTAATAGCATAAGCGTTATTATCGGCTTCTGGATTCCAAATAGTTTCCTCACTAACAGGTTTGTTATTTAACTCGCTGCCTAAAGTCGCAATCGAGCTTACGTAGCAAAGTTTCTCAACACCTTCAGATAAGCATAAATTAACAATATTTGCAGTGCCGTCAATATTTGTTCGTCTTAAAAGATGGTATTTATTGGGCTCAAAAGATACAAAAGCAGCGCTATGGTACACATGTCGAATACCTCCAAAAGCCTCTAGAAGTGCTGGAACATCCAAAATGTCGGCCTGAACCCATTCAATGGTAGCAAAAAGCGTTTCAGCATTAACATCAAGCGATGCAAACACATTTTTAACCAGTTGCAACTTGTGCTCACTTCTGTAAATTGCTCTAACTTTTTCCTTTTGGCTAGTTAATTTATACAGTAAATGTGCACCAACCAAACCCGTACCACCCGTAACTAAAATCATGCAACTAAAGTAATAAATATTTAAACCATAGTCGGTGTTTTAGTATTATTTGGGCAATTTTATTTTGGCTTTTAGTGGCCAAAATAAACCGCGCTTTCCGCTATATCTTTTAGGTGCATTAAGTTTTAGTAAATTAATAAAGCCATGGCATCGTCAAAAGAGAAAATCTAATTAACAAAGGTCTAGCTCGCACCAAAAAGGATGCCGCTGCAATCACTATCGCAATAGTTACCAGCCGGCAATGTTAAAACTGCAGAAATCATTAAATTTATGTTTATCATATTGACGCAAGGAGACATCACATGAAAAAACTCGGGTAAGATGTGATTTCTCCTTGCGTCGAAATGACGTTGGAGCTTTTAAACTTTTTTATATCAGTTTAGTATTTTCAAGCTTTACTTTTTACTTTCAATTCAAAATTGACATGCGAACTTAGTAAAACATCACGTAAAAATTCCAGTATTACTTTAGATTAAAAAGAATTAATCCACATGGTCTTTTTCAAAATACCACCATAAACTAGAATCTATAGACGATTTCATTTTAGTAATATCGGCGTGATCCTTTAAAACTACGGTAATATTTTCGCTAACTCTATTTTGTCCGATACTTTCTGTAATTTCAATGGTTTCAATCTCATTAAAATGTTCTAAATGCTTTTTAATTCTAGAGTCTAACGATTCATCGCTCAAAAAAATCTTGATAGCTTGCTGGTTCGGGGAATTTCTAATTTCAGATCTAAACGGTAGCATAGGCGTAAGTATTAAATTAAACATTAAGGAATTGCAAACGCAATACTCTAAAGTTAATGATTTATTCAATATCTTTCAATAAAATTATTAAATTAACATTAAATGAGTATTATTTTAACAGAAATGTTATTTAAGCTGGAGAAGTGTGTTTCTTCTAAAGATAAAAAGAATAGCCAAATTTCTAAATCTACCGTAGGTTGGCAGTTAGATCATGCCCTAAAAGTGATTAATTCGGTAAGTGAGCAAGCTATAGATTCTAATCCCGAAACCTATAAATCGAACTTTAGTTTTATGCGTGTAGTGTTATTTAAATTAGGTTTTTTTCCAAGAGGTAAAGCTAGAGCACCAAAATCAGTAAGACCTCCAGAAACGATTGTAGAAACAGAAATACATAATCAGTTACAAGTTGCTAGTGCATATATTAAAAAACTTGAAGCACTTCCGGAAAACGCTTATTTCAATCATCATATGTTTGGAATGATCAATAAAAAGCAGACCATTCGTTTTTTAGAAATCCATACCAATCATCATCTTAAAATTATACGCGATATTTTAAAATCATAAAAAAAGGTTCTTCGAAATACTTTCAAAGAACCTTTTTAATTAAAATTTAAAGGGATTTATTCTAATAATTTCAACTTTGCTAAATCGTGGAAATAGAAATTCTTTTCATCATTCATAGAAACAAAAACGCCATTCGGAAACTTGTCACCTAAAGCCACTGTTGTAACGTCGCAACCGTCGGTTTCCAAAGTTCCTAAATTTAATTCCTTAATAAAAGCATTTGTTTTTAAATCGAAAATGCAAAACGTATGTGCTTGTTGGTTAGATACTATTAAAAACGATTTGTCGGCATATTTTGCAATAGCAATACCTTCAATATCGCGCTCAAAATATTCACCTCCAAAAGCATAAATTTCTTTATCTCCTTGCGATGGCTCAGCGTGATACTTACGAATACCGTGCATCTCATCAGAATAATAAACCATACCAGTTTCGTTATCTACAGCAATAGCTTCTATTTCTTTTTTACCACTAAAAGTTCCAAAGGTTCTAACTAGTTTTGAGTGCACACCTAAACTATCCGAAGTTAATAAGTATTGATGTAAATAGCCTTCTTTTGGCCCGTTTTTACGTCCAACAATAGCGTATATATCATTCGTTTTCGGCGATTTATAAAGCGCAATACCCATTGGAGCATCGAACTCTGGTGTGGTTTCATTTTCAAAAACAGGGAAACCGCCGTTGTCTAAAGGTTTCATGTCTGGCACCGAATACAAACGGATGGTTTTATTTTCTCTTTCCGTAAAGGCGATAATATCGGTTTGGGTAGAATCGTTAAGTTTAAAACCATATTCTAAATCGATATTGTTTGGTCGTTTTATGTTTCTAATGGTTTTATTTTCTATAATTTTTCCATCTAAATCAAAGGCGTAAATAGCGCCATTTGTTTCTTTATCTGTTCCGAAAATGATACTTTTTGAAGCATCGTTCGGGTTTACCCAAATGGCAGGGTCATCAGTGTCGTGAAGTGTGTTTTCTGTAATAACATCTGGTGCAATTTCTGGAAATTGAGTGCCGCATGCAATTAATAATGTTAAGCTTCCTAGTAATATTATTTTATTGTAATTCATTATGTTTAGTTTCTTTTAAATAGATCGTATTTCAAGCCAAAAGTTAAGCGCTGTCCATAAGACTCAGACTGCATAGTTCTCGACTTTTCACCTTGATAATAACGTAAAGCCTGGTTTGTTATGTTATTTAAACTTGCGTAAATACTTAGATTTTTGTTGAATTTATAACCAGCGTTAAAATCTAAGAAAAATTGTTTGTCGTAATAACGGTCTTCAAAAGCACGACCGCCAATTTCATCTACATAAGCTCCTGAATAATTACCAGAAAGCCTAGCGTTAAATTTTTTGTCTGCATAAGCTAACGATGCGTTAAACATATTTGGCGCTGTATTTGGTAAATCTAAATCTGTACGTTCTTCGCCATCTTCATTTCTAATGCCATCTGCGCTAGATGATAAATGAGTGTAATTTAAGTAAACACTTAAGTTTCTTGCAAAACTTGGTAAGAAATCCAACTGACGTTGGAACGCAAATTCAAATCCTAAAATAGAAGCTTGGTCCCCATTAAAAGGTTGGTAAACTTCGTATTCATTTTCATCTTCATATTGAAAAACATAAATAAAATCTTGAATATCTTTGTAGAAAACACCTCCAGAAATAATACCAACAGATTTAAAATAATGTTCTGCCATAACATCGAAATTCATAGATGTTGTTGGATCTAGTTCTGAGTTTCCTAACTTAATTTCTTCATCTTCATTGTTTATTTCTCTAAACGGAACAAGGTCAATGTAGTTTGGTCTTGCCAAAGTATTGGTCCAAGCAAAACGTAACACAGTTTGTTCTGTTAAGTCGTATTTTAAGTGTAAACCAGGTAAAACATTGGTGTACGAGTTTTTATCTGTAACACTATTGCTTCCTGCAAAATCACCATCTTCATCAAAAATAATTTCGTTTCCTGTACTGTTAATACTTGTGTGTTCTAATCTAATACCAAATAGAACGTTTAGTTTTTCGGTTACTTGTTGGCTCGTCATAGCGTAGCCAGAAAACACATTTTCATCGACGTCAAAGTTTGCTGTTAGGTATTCTTCTGGTAAATCTTCAGCTTCAAATAAAGTCGCATCGTTAAGATTTAATTGTCCTAGAAACTCGGTCGTTGCAAAAGACCCGATAGCATATTGACTACCTGCTAAAAAATCTGGATTGCTGTAATTCCTAGTTGGAATACCGCCTAATAGATCGAAGCTTGAGTCTTCTGGGCTATATTCAATAAAATTGTTATCTCTGTTTTTATTTTTCAATCTTGTTTTTACACCAAATTTTAATGATCCGTTATTATCGCCAAATAAATTTAAAGGTAACTTGAAATTCGCCACAACGTTAAAATCTTTTTCTTCGGTGTATTGGTTTTCTTCGGTTAATTCACCAAATTCAAAGCTATTGTAAAGTGCATCGTTATTGTTAACTGGAGTAAATAGAGGGTGTCTAGAGTCGTTGTTATAGTTAATGGTGTACTCACTTTCGTATTCTAGGTAGCGCTCGTTTAAACGCTCTTCAGAAGCTTTAGAATAAGCTGCCATCCAGTCTATTTGTAATTTATTAACTAAGTGTGCACCACCAATGTTATAGTTTTGCATACGTTGGTCTTCTAGTCTGGTGTTTTGGTTTCTGTCGTTGTCAATACCACCTTTAGTTTGGCGTTTTGCTTCTACCGGAAACATGCTTAAGTTACCATTTGAATCTACTGTGAAATCACCTGGCTCAATATCTTCACCGTCTAGAATTTCATGTTCTAATCTAAACCTATTTTCGCGATCGTCTCTCCAGTTGTAAATAGATTTAAAATAGATGCTGTTATTTTGATCTAGTTTATAATCTAAGTTAGCCGAAAAACTACGTCGTGTACGTTGTACAATATAATCTCTAATTTCAAAGGTTTTTGCATAAGGATTAACTACCACCTCCTCTAAATTATCTTCGTCATCATTTGCGTTATATTCAAATTCATCTTCCCATTCGGCTTCAAAATTATGACTTCCAAAATCGTTATCGTTTACCGATGCGGAAAGCATCCATCCAAATTTTCCGTTATCGCTTCTATTTCCTATTAAAAAAGAACCATTAAGTATTTTTTTATTCGAGATGTAGTTAACACCCGATCCTGCTGTAGCTGATACACGGAAACCTTCTGGAGACGTTCTTGTTACCAGGTTTACCGAGCCACCTAAAGCATCGGCATCCATATCTGGTGTTACTGCTTTGCTAACTTCTATAAGCTGAATCATGTCTGCAGGAATTAAATCCATTTGTACATTACGGTTATCGCCTTCGGCGGAAGGTATGCGGCTACCATTTAAAGTTACAGAGTTTAGTTGTGGAGCTAAACCACGAACAATAATGTTTCTAGCTTCTCCTTGGTCTACTTGCATGGTGATGCCTGGTATACGTTTTATGGCATCGCCAATATTAGCATCTGGAAATTTACCAATTTGATCTGTAGAAACTACATTGGTAATGTTTTGTTTGTTTTTCTGCGCATTAAGTGCTTTTGCTTGTCCGCTTACATAACTTGTAATAGTTACACCATCTAGTTCTAATGCTTTTGGAGTAATAGTGAAGTTTAAAGTTGAAGTTGCGTCTGGTTTTACATTAACTTCCGCGCTACTATCATCATAGCCAATATATTTTACTGTTACGATTTGGTTACCAGCAGGAACTCCAACAAGTGTAAAGTTTCCGTCAACATCGGAAATTGTTCCCTTTTTTAAAGATTCAATTATAATATTACTGAAAGGTACTTTTAATCCATCGCTATCTGTAATAACACCTTGAATATTACCTTCTTGAGATATTCCTATCAACGAAAGTAGTAGCGCTATTATTAAAATTGCATTGTTTTTTCTCATGATTATTGTTAGTTATTTTGTCTCGACGAAATAATAAAAATGAGAATGAAATTGGATTATGTCTTTTTTAAGTTAATGTTAACTGTACGGAAGAAAAATCTGTCTTTTAATATGTAGTTAACATTAAAAGAACATTTAGTAAATATTGATTTTTATCAACGCAAAAACCCTTTCTGTTTCCAGAAAGGGTTTTTATTTTATTAAGAACGTTAATTTCTAAGCTTCGAAAGGCTCGATAGAAACGTAAGATTTATTATCTTTTTTCTTAGTAAATTTTACAAGACCATCAACATATGCATGTAATGTATGATCTTTTCCTTGGTATACGTTTTCACCTGGGTGATGCGTGTTACCACGTTGTCTTAAAATGATATTTCCAGCAATAGCAGCTTGTCCACCAAATATCTTAACGCCTAAACGTTTTGATTCTGATTCTCTACCATTCTTCGAACTACCAACTCCTTTTTTATGAGCCATGATCTAAGGTTTTATATTGTTATACTTAAGTAATTCAGCAATTAAGCTTTACCACCATCTAATTCGTCTTGCCATTTTTTCAACTCATCCCATTTACCATCAGCAGCTAATTGAGCTTGTGCTGGCCATGTGTCAGTTACGTGGTTTCCACGAACATCAGCGATGATTTCAGAAATTTTTGAAGCTTCAGTTTTTGCTAATTCAGCAAATGTTGCAATTCCTGCAGCAACTAAAGTTTCAGCGATTTTTGGTCCAATACCTTCAACTTTTTTCAAGTCGTCTGCTTTTCCTGTTGCTTTTTTAGCAGCTGGCTTAGCTTCGGTTTTTGGTTCTGCCTTTTTTACTGGTGCAGCTTTTTTAGCTCCAGAAGTAGCAATACTTTCAATTACGATTTCCGTTAAAGATTGACGGTGACCATTTTTTACACGGTAACCTTTACGTCTTTTCTTTTTGAAAACAATAACTTTATTGCCTTTAAGGTGTCTTAAGATTTTAGCACTTACTTGTGCTCCATCTATAGCTGGGGCGCCTACAGTTATGTTGTCACCATCTGCAATTAAAAGAACGTTGTCGAAAGAAACTTCCTTACCTTCTTCTGTTGCTAAACGGTTAACAAAAACTCTTTGGTCTTTTTCAACTTTAAATTGATGCCCTGCTATCTCTACAATTGCGTACATAGCGTAACGTTTTTATTAATTAATTTGTTTATAAAATGTGCTTATTTTATCCATAAGCGGGTGCAAATATACTGCTAATTAATTAATTTACAAACGATTTATTCTTTTTCAGGCATATTTCGGCTTATTTTAAAGCGTTGCATAATTACAAAGGCAGAAACTACTGTTGTGGCTAAACCCATTACGGCAACTATAAATGTAATTAAACCCGCGTTAATATTGAAGTTTCCGTTCATGGAATTGGTAAGTGCGGGTAAATAGTCTTGATTTATTTCAGTAGAGTAAATTAAAAAAAAAGATGTGAAAATTAAAGTTGCTATAAAACCAGTGAAAACTCCAGTTTTAAAACCTTCGCCATAACTAAAGGTGTTAATGTTTTGTAATTTACGTAGGCGTATAACTTCATATATACCAAAACCAGTAATTACAGAATTAAATAAACTATACAGTGGGTTTTTATGTAAATCGAATAGCCCGAGAAGCAAGAAATATGCAATTAATACAGCACTTGTAACGAGTCCGAACCTAAGTGAGAGCGATATTTTTTTCATGGTTTTTATAGTTTAGTCCTTTTCAATTTCGTGAAAAATTGTGATTTATCATAATATTTAAATGTTTTTTGATTACAAATATTGTAATCACTCTGTTATAAGAATCATAAAAAATATCAATTCTATGCTCTAAATAACAAGTATTTAGTAATTTTGTTTTTCAATAAATTTAAAAAACTAGTTATGAAAATGATAAAAAATATTTTAATGCTTGCAGTGGTTACAGTTTTTGCATTTAGTTGTAAGAATGAAGCTAAAGCTGAAGTAAAAACGGTTGAGCATGCTAGTGATGCTGTAGCTCAGTTAGATCCGAATACAACTTATGCTAAAGCAGAATTTACTATTGAAGGGATGACATGTGCTATGGGATGCGCAGCAACTATAGAGAAAAAAATAGCTAAGATGGAAGGTGTAAAATCTTCTAAAGTTGATTTTGATAAAAAATTAGCAATGGTAGAATATGATGAAGCTAAAGTTTCTCCAGAATCTCTTACTAAAACAGTAGCAAGTGTTGCTGATATGTATAGCGTAAAAGATATGAAGACTGTAGATGCTTTTTCAACAGGAAAAGAAACAGCAAAAGCATGTGAACCAGGATGTGAAAAATCTTGTTGTACTGCTGGTGTAAAAGAAGGAGATAAAATGAGTTGCGCTGCCGATTGTAAAGAGGCTTGTTGTGCTAAAAAAGCTTAATACTTTTACTTAATAATATATTTAAACGCTTTGGTTTTTTAAACTGAAGCGTTTTTTTTTATTTCCATTTTATACTTTCCATAATGCGTTTCATATCATTTTGTAAATAGTGTGATGCTGGTAGTATGGAATCGTAATTTGGTTTTGTTTTAAAGTAAAGTGAAGCGGTTAAAAAGTGGTTTACGCTATCCGTAATGTAAAATTGTGCTGGAGATGCAACGTTTCCTATAACTTCAGAAAACAATCCATAAACCTTACGTTCATTGTTTTCATAAGGATAAGCAGGAATTTCATCAGCTTTCTTGGTATGTTCTAGTGTTAGCTTTTGTGCGTCTTCAATAAAATCGGCTAAGTTTTTCTTATCGTTTTCAATAGCTTTATAGGTTAGAAAAATGGTGCCTTTTAATGTTGAATATTCTATGTTTAGACCGTAACTTTCCGTTGAAGCACGTAGTGGTTTTACTTTAATTTGTTCAGCTAATGCATTTGTTTCAAACGTAAAAGGTAGCGCTTCTAATTGCGCGTTAGAATAACTTGCTGCCGGATACTCTAAGCTTAGAAAAGCTTTTGGTTTAGGTATGTAATCTTCATTACAAGATAAGCATGCTATGGCTAAAAAAAACACGTAAAACTTTTTCATAATTATGTTATTGTAAACTTAACGAGTCTTATTCTTTTTTTGTCTAAAGCCTCAATAGTGAAAACGTAATTTTTAAAATTTATTTTACTGTTGAGTTTAGGGAAACTTTTTGAAATCTCTAAAACAAAGCCTGCAACTGTTTCTGCTTCACCTTTATGGTCTTCAAAAATAGTTTCATCTTCAATTTTAATAATTTTATAAAAATCTTTTAAAGCTGTTTTGCCTTCAAAAACGTAATTGTTATCGTCTAGTTTTGAATATTTTAAATCTTCATCGTCAAACTCATCACTAATATCTCCAACTATTTCTTCAATAATATCTTCTAAAGAAATTAAACCCGAAGTTCCTCCGTACTCATCTACAACAACTGCTAAATGGACTTTTTTCTCCTGAAACTCCGCCATTAAATCATCTAGTTTTTTGTTTTCAGGAACAAAAAATGGCTCACGGATTAAGGTGGCCCAATCAAATTGTTTTCTGTCAATAAAAGGAAGTAAATCCTTAACGTAAAGAATACCTTTTATGTTGTCTATATTGTCTTGATAAACTGGGATTCTAGAATAGCCGTTTTCTACAATTTCGGGCATAATATCCATGTATTTTTGATCAATATTAAGAGCAAAAATATCTATTCTAGGGCGCATGGCTTGTTTGGTATCTGTGTTTCCAAAAGATACAATGCCTTGCAAAATACGTTGTTCTTCTTTTGTAGTATCTTCTTCGCTAGTAAGTTCTAGAGCTTGCGATAATTGATCTATACTTAAATTCGATTTTTGTCTACCTAATTTGCTGTGTATGGCTAATGTTACACTGCGCATAGGTAAACTAATAGGGGAAAGTAGAACATCTAAAACCCTTAACGGATATGCCATAAAACTGGCAAATTTTAAGTTGTTTCTGCTTGCATAAATTTTTGGTAAAATCTCGCCAAATAATAAAATTAAGAAAGTTACAATAATAACTTCTAAAGTGAATTTTAAAACGGGGTTTGCAATACCTTCAAATAAACTACTGCTTAGGTAGGCGAATAAAATAACAACGGCAATATTTATAAAATTATTGGCAACCAAAATAGTAGCTAATAGTTTTTTTGGACGTTCTAGAAGTTGTAAAATAATTTGAATACGTTTAGATTTTGCTTCCAAATCGGCTTCAATATCAGATTTTGATAATGAAAATAAAGCGACTTCCGCTCCTGAAATAAGAGCAGAGCAAAATAAAAGTAAAAATAATAGCAAGTATCCTAAGGCAACAGAAAAATCTATCGCTACAAATAAACTAATTAAACTTGTGGGGTCAGGATCCAAGAGCTTGAGTTTTAGTTAAACACAGGGTTCTCGAAAAAGCATCGAGAATAAAATTAAAATGGTAAGTCGTCATCGGTGTCTTCAATGGGTTTACTTGCTGGTTGTGGACTCGCGGGAGCAGGTTTTTGTTGTGTAGGTGCGTTGTTGGCATTACTTTCACTTTCTTTTTTAGTTGAAAGAAAAGTAAAATCGCTGCATTGTATTTCGGTAGAGTATCTATCATTACCCTTTTCGTCTTGCCATTTTCTGGTTTTCAATCGGCCTTCAATATATACTTTATCGCCTTTGCTTAAATATTTTTCGCAAATTTCTGCGCCTTTATTTCTTACAACAATATTATGCCAATCGGTGTTTGTAACACGTTCATTGGTTTGTTTGCTAACATATGTTTCGTTAGTTGCTAAAGGAAAACGACCAACACAGCCGCCACCTTCAAAGTAGTGCATTTTAACTTCGTCGCCTAAATGCCCAATTAGCATAACTTTATTTAATGTTCCAGACATAATTTCTTGTTTTAAGAGAAAGCAAAAATAGATAAATAATTCCTATTTATCTTTATTTTAAATCAACCGAAGTGGATTGTTATTTTTGCAAAAAAGGATTTTATATTCCTTTTTCTAAAATTAATAAAAAAATGTTGTTTGCGCGTATTAATTAGTTAAAAATTAAAAGCTTCAATAAAATCACCAATTAAAATAGGGACAGCAAAATCACGAATGTTTTCCATAGGAATACCATTTACAGGGAGTTTTTCAATATTAACAATCCAAAATTGAGTGTAAAGATGCTGGTGCGATAATTTGTGCACAATAGCATCCTTATTATATAGGAGTAATTCAAATTTTTGATTTGCTAGTAATTCGTGGGTTTTTATTAGGGTTTTAAAGCTTTTTGGATCTACAGTGCTTTCAGTTTCAACTAAAGGAAATTGATATAAGTTTTGCCATATACCTTTACCTTGGCGTTGTTGTAAAATGGTTTGCTCGTCTTCAGAAATAAAAACCAAAAAATTGAAATGCTTTTTTTTGGCCTTGGCCGATTTAATTTTCACCGGTAACTCGCCAATTAAGTTTTTATTAAAAGCAATACAACCTTTACTAAAAGGGCATAGACTACAATCTGGACTTTTAGGTTTGCATTGTGTAGCACCAAACTCCATAATAGCTTGGTTAAATTCTGCTGGTTGTTTCTTGTCTATTAATTTCTGGGCAAGTAATTTAAATTCTTTTGAACCTTTAGTAGAGTTTATAGGTGTCGAAATTCCAAAATAGCGAGATAATACTCTGTAAACGTTACCATCTACTACAGCCTCAACTTGGTTAAAGCAAATAGAAGCTATGGCGCTTGCGGTATAATCGCCAACACCTTTTAGTTTTAAGAGTTCTTTATAGGTGTTTGGGAAGTTGCCATTTAGGTTGGTTGCCACGTGTTTTGCTGTAGCGTGTAAATTTCGTGCTCTAGAGTAATACCCTAAGCCTTGCCAAAGTTTTAAAACATCGTCCTCATTTGCGTTTGCTAAATCGAAAACTGTGGGGTATTTAGCGGTAAAAGCGTCATAATACGGTAACCCTTGCTTAACCTGAGTTTGCTGTAAAATTATTTCAGAGAGCCAAATATAAAAAGGGTTTGTTGTTTTTCGCCATGGTAGTTCTCTCTTATTTATTGAATACCAGTTAATTAAAATTTTTGAGAATATCATAATTGAATTTATAGCGGCTGCAAAAATAAACGTTTATAATCTTAAATTTTAATGAATTAGGTTTGAAATATTGAAAATTTAATTCCTATATTTGCATCCCTTTTAGAATTTATAGTAACATTAAAAATAATAGCAATAATGACAAAGGCTGATATAGTAGCAAAAATTTCTGAGAAGTTAGGAATTGAAAAAGGAGATGTTCAAGCAACTGTTGAGACATTCATGGAAGAGGTAAAAACTTCTTTAGAAGGTGGAGATAATGTATATTTAAGAGGTTTTGGTAGCTTTATCATAAAAACTAGAGCAGAAAAAACAGGTAGAAATATTTCAAAAAACACTACCATTAAAATACCTGCACACAACATCCCTGCATTTAAGCCTGCAAAAGTATTTGTAGAAGGCGTTAAGACAAATGTAGACGTAAAATAAAAACACAAGTACTGGAATCGCTTCAGTATTACAGAATTATTAATTTTAAAACACTCTATTTATGCCAAGTGGTAAAAAACGTAAGAGACATAAGGTAGCAACTCACAAACGTAAAAAACGTAGACGCGCTAACCGTCACAAGAAGAAAAAATAAATCAAAAAAGTAGTTAGATTAGCTACTTTTTTTGGTTTTAAAAAACAAACAAAGTTCTTTGAAATGAGTTCATTCAATTAAAAATAATGGACTCCACAGATTTATTAAAAAATCCTGTGAGTTTGGTGAAGCAATTTACCAAACCAAAATATTGTATAATCCATCTGTCTCGATTTTTTCGAGGTGGATAAAAATTAACAAAATGGATAAAGAATTGATTATTCGATCTAGTTCCGAGCATGTTGATTTTGCCTTATTAAAAGATGGAAAACTTATTGAATTACAGAAAGATGAAGATGGTAACAATTTTTCGGTTGGCGATGTGTTTATTGCTAAAATAAGAAAAACGGTTCCTGGTCTAAATGCCTCATTTGTTAATGTAGGCTACGAGAAAGATGCATTTTTGCACTATCACGATTTAGGACCAAAACTACCTTCACTTTTAAAATTCACAAAACGTGTAAGCACAGGTAAACTTAAAGATTTTTCTTTAAAAAATTTCCCATTTGAAAAAGACATCGATAAAGACGGTAAAATTGTCGATGCCTTAAAATCAAACCAATCGCTATTAGTACAAATAGTAAAAGAACCAATATCTACAAAAGGCCCTAGAATAAGCTCAGAGCTTTCTATTGCTGGTAGATACATTGTTTTAGTTCCTTTCTCAAACCGTATCTCTATTTCTCAAAAAATAGAAGACCGTGAAGAAAAAGACCGATTAAAACGACTGGTAAAAAGCATTACCCCTCCGGGTTTTGGTATTATTGTTCGTACAGTAGCACAAGGCAAAAAAGTAGCCGAACTGGATAAAGATTTACAAACATTGTTAGGTCGTTGGACCGCAATGTGTAAAAAATTACCGAAAGCACAACACCCCAGTAAAGTATTGGGCGAAATGAATAAAGCCTCATCAATTTTACGAGATATATTCAACGATACCTTTACAGGAATTACCGTGGATGATGAAACGCTTTTCGATCAAATTAAAGACTATTTGCAAGAAATTGCACCTAAAAAAGAATCAATCGTTAAATTGCACCAGTCCAAAACCCCGATTTTCGAAAAATTCGGCATCGAACGACAAATTAAAACATCGTTTGGTAAAACCGTATCTATGGCAAAAGGCGCCTATTTGGTAATAGAACATACCGAAGCCCTTCACGTTATTGATGTAAACAGCGGAAACCGATCTAATAAAGCCAACAGTCAAGAAGACACAGCGCTAGAGGTTAATTTAATCGCAGCTACCGAAATGGCTCGCCAATTGCGTTTACGCGATATGGGAGGCATAATTGTAGTCGATTTTATAGACATGACCAATGCTGAGAACAGGCAAAAACTCTTCAATCACTTACGTGACGAAATGAAGGATGATAGGGCAAAACACAAAATATTGCCACCAAGTAAATTTGGACTAATACAAATAACGAGACAACGCGTTCGACCAGAAATGAACATTAAAACACGAGAGGAAAATCCCGACGTGATAATTAATGGTTCCGAGGTAGAAGCACCAATAGGTATCGTGGAAAAAATTACTCACGACCTAGAAAGACTTATTAAAAAAGACTATAAAAAGCTGACTTTAAACACACATCCTTTTATAGCGGCCTTTATTACCAAGGGCTTTCCATCTATGCGTTCAAAATGGTTTTTTGAACACAAAAAATGGGTTAAAATTTTACCAAGAGATGCTTACACGTATCTAGAATACCATTTTTTCGATGAAGATGGTAATCAAATTAAATAATATAAAAAACCCTTACTAATATCTAGTAAGGGTTTTTTTATGCAATATATTTTGGGCGTCACCACAAGGGTCGGGCTTTCCGCAGTCGCTTTTTTGTGTTGCGTAGGTGCAACCACACAAAAAGAGCTCCAACAATGCTCCAATCCCTAACGCAGTTTATCGACTAATTTAGTCGTGTTTCGTTAATTTTTAGTACTTTACGGTAACCAAGTTAAATATAATAGTCTGTAATGTATACATTTGCAAACCCCAAAAAAAAATTACAAACTTAACCTAGCATGATACATTCCGTTTATAACGAAGAATTAAAAATTCTAGAAACTCAATTTAAAGACGATGTTAGTATGCACGACATCGTTGGTTACTTAAAATCTTTTCAAGAGAAAACAAGTTACCCAAGGCAATTAAGAACCATGGTCGATGCTAGAGATGCTACCTTTTCATTTTCGTACAAGGCATTAAAATCCTTTAATAAAGTAAAAACAGAGTCTTTAAAATGCTATACTATAGTAGTAAGTGCTGTTGTAATAAACAGCCCCGCAACCGCCGCAATAAGCACGCTTTATGGTGCAATTGCTAGAAGTAAAAAGTATAAATACAAAGTATTTTCTACGCACGAGGCTGCTGTAAGCTGGCTAGAAGGTTACGAGTTTTTAGACGAATAGATCCTTTATGCCATAAATACAAAAGATTAATTAGTTTTCAATAAAGCCAATAACCTCGTAAGCTCTAGTGCCGTCTATCTGAACTTTTTCATAAAGCACATTATTAAACTCATAATATCTTGCATCGTCAATGGTTACTTTTTCAACATCATCAGGTAGTTCGTAAACTACAGTTCCAATTTCTGGAGTAATAACTTCATAATAATTGTTAACCTGAGTGAAGTAAATACCGTTATGAGTAAAATAGCTTCTGTTGTTAAAGTTAATTCTTTTGTAACCTACCGGAAGTGTTCTTATTTGAAAACCAGCAGTTGGTACAACTGGTAAATAACGACCACCATTTAATCTGAAAAACTTATTGTTTGTATAGTATATAGAAACACCATTGTGCTTTATGGCTACAGAAGATTTTGGTATACTTCTAACCGATACTACTTTTCTTGTAGGTGTTTTGTAAGTCACTTTACTTCGTGAAATAGGCTTTGCCTTGGTTGTCGTTTTTGTTACGGTTTTAGTAACAGTTGTTCGTTTTGTGTTTTTTTTATTGTTTTGAGCGACACTTGTTGCTGAAAAACCTAATACTAATAAAAGGGCAATTGTTGTTTTTAATATAGTCTTCATGATATTTTTTTTAATGTTATTAATACCATTTAGACCATATAAAAACTGTAGTGTTTAATTGTTATACCGAGTTTAACATTTCTTTATCACTTATGGATACTGTATTCTTAGCTGTTTTTGTGGTTTATTTGCTTGTCTGTTAGTGAAATAAAGTATTTTTTAGTTGTTGTGTTTTTTACTCGAATAAAAATTGAATAGGCTTATTATTCTTCGAAAAATATAGGTTCGTCTTCCTTCTGTGATAGTTGATGCGTGTGGCGAACAATAAAATATAGAGCTAAAATGTAAAAAGCCCGATCTGCGTAGTAAACTGAATAAATCTTGTGATAATAGCCTATAAAAGCACAAAGATCTGACAGTGCTAAGCTAAATGTTGCTAGCATGAAATACATAGATCGCTTAGTGTTTTCTTTAAAATTATGATTAACAGATAACGCACACATAGTTATTAATGATGCTCCGTACATATAGAGTAACATTTCTTGAACATGATCTAAGAGCACGTATTTAATAGTGTGAATAATATCGTATAGCTTATAAACGTTAAAAAGAATTAAGGCAACAAAAAAGCTGATAACATATTTATTAAGGTTTTTTACCTGTACTTTTTTAATTATATAGCTAATTAGTGTAATGTAACCTGTAACCGTTACTAATGAAGTGAGTTTATTGAGTACAATATTTTCGTAGAATAACATAAAAACATCTGAAACAATAAAGCATAAAAAAGCAAAGAGTAATTTGTAATATCTATAGCCTTTATTTATCAGAAATAAAATAAAAAAACTAATAGCAGTTGTAAGCCGCAATATTCTACTGGTCTCAAGATATTCGTGATATATAGAATACGAGCTTACTAAAAGTAGAATAATAGAAACTGTAATTAGTGTTTTAATGTTCAAACGCATTGGCTAACGTGAAATCTGGTACTGTGTTTAAAAGATTGTTAATTTATTGGAAATAAGTATAAAACACTAGATAATTGTTCTTCAAAATTGTTTTTTATATTCATTTTAAATAAATATAAAATCTATTTTTATCAGTCAGCCGCTTACAAAAAGAAAATTAGTTTTTATGGAGCAGGGTTTGGTATCTCTGCATGCACTGCATTTATTTGTTCTAAAACGTCTTCACTTAACGTGATGTTAATAGTATTTATGTTTTCTTTTAATTGCTCTAAATTTGTTGCTCCAATAATATTACTAGTAAGAAACGGACGTTGATTAACAAAGGCTAGCGACATTTCTGCAAGCGACATATTGTTGTCTTCCGCGATCTTTAAGTAGCGTTTTGTGGCTTCGGTAGCCTGCGGGCTGCTGTATCTGGCAAATCTAGGAAATAGGTTAAGTCGAGAGTTTTTAGCTTCGGTTCCCTTTATGTATTTACCAGATAGCACACCAAATGCCATAGGTGAATAGGCTAGTAAGCCTAAGTTTTCGCGTATTGAAACTTCTGCCATGTCACCTTCAAAAACACGGTTTATTAAAGAATAGGCGTTTTGTATGGTTGCCATTCTTGGCAAGTTGTTAATTTTCGATTCTGTTAGGTAACGCATGGCGCCCCAAGCTTTTTCGTTAGACATACCGATATGGCGAATTTTACCAGATTTGATAATGCTATCTAAAGTATTTAAAATTTCATTAAAATTATCTTCCCAAGCATCGTCCGGATTGTGCTTGTAGTCGCGGGTTCCGAAGTAATTTGTTTGTCTTTCTGGCCAATGTAATTGGAACAAATCTATATAGTCGGTTTGTAAGCGTTTTAATTCACCATTAACGGCATCGTGAATAGATTCCGGACTAAAACCAGTTGTGCGAATGTGAGCTGTGTAATCGCCAACACCTGCAATTTTAGACGCTAAAATTACTTTCTCTCTGTGTCCTGTTTTTTTCAACCAAGTGCCAATAATTGTACTAGTTCTACCTTGCGTTTCAGCTGTTGCAGGAACAGGATAAAGTTCGGCTGTGTCAATAAAATTTACACCTCGTTCTAATGCGAAATCTAATTGTGAATGACCTTCAGCTTCACTGTTTTGGTTTCCCCATGTCATGGAACCTAAACATATTTTACTAACTTTTATATCTGTATTTGGAAGTGTTGTATATTTCATGAGTTGTTTTGAGAGTAAGTTTAATTTGAAGATTTAATAATGAAAAGAAGTAAACAGTTCCTATTCATCTCCAGAGATTTTTTATAATTTAAGATTTTTTATCACGTTGAGATGCGTTCATTTTTTCTAAATTTTCCTTAGTAAGCATATAATCTTTGGGGTCTTTGTCTTTCCATCGGTAGTATGAAAATATGGGGAAAACAACCAAAAAGAGTCCGGTAACCCCAAAACCTATAAGTTTTTGAGCGTAATCTACTTCTAGAAAAAAACCGAGAAGAATACTGGTAAATGCTGCTATGGTTAATATTGAGATAAGGTATTTCATGCTTTAATTTATTCTTTTTTTATGGTGAACAGCGTTATTTTGTAAACTTTATAAGCTGTTGTCTGTATGCAGTTAAAAGTTTAGATTTTGAAATATATCCAAAGTATTTGCCTTTTTTAATAACTGGTAAATTCCAGGCACCACTGGTTTTAAATTTCTCCATTATGGTGTTCATGTTATCGGTATCGTAATCTATAATTCCGGCATCTGCATGCATAAGGCTTTCGGCTGTTACGGTTTCATATAGATCGGAATTAAACATAATATGTCGTACATCATCTAGTCTAATTACACCAAGAAATTCATGGTCGTCATTAACCACCGGAAAATGGTTTCTAGAAGATTTTGCAACGGCATTATTCAGGATATCTCCCAATTTCATTTCTGGCTTCAATGTTATAAAATTGGTTTCAATAACTTTATCAATATCTAAAACCATAAGTACATTTTGGTCTTTATCATGAGTCATTAATTCGCCGCGTTCGGCTAATTTCAAAGTGTAGATAGAATGCGAAATAAAATATTTTGTAAAGCTGAAAGATATAGCTGAAACAAGCATTAATGGCACAAAAAGTTCATAGCCACTCGTGATTTCAGCAATAAGGAAAATAGCTGTAAGTGGAGCGTGTAGTACACCGGCCATTAAGCCCGTCATTCCAATAAGCGTAAAATTTGATTCTGAAACGTGAAATCCGAGTCCGATATTATTAATAATTTTGGCAAAAGCATTTCCTAAAGCACTACCCATAACTAATGTTGGGATAAACACACCACCAACACCTCCAGCTCCAAAAGTAGTCGTCATGGCAATCGCTTTAAATATTGAAATACCAATAAGTAGGGCAATAACAATCCAGATATTCGAGAGGTCCAAGTCAAATGGTGTTTTGCCAATAGCGGCTAAATGGTCGCCTTTTAATAAGTTGTTCATTAATCCATAACCTTCACCGTATAATGGCGGAATAAAATACAGCATGGTGCCTATCGCTAAACCACCAATGATGAGGCGGACTGCTCTGCTTTCAAACTGTTTAAAGAAATTGGTTATCGCAAAAAAGACTTTAGAAAAATATACTGATGCTATAGCGGTTACCAAGCCAAGAAGTACATAAAAACCAATATCTTTAATTTCAAATTTATCGGTTAGTTCAAAACGTAATAAAACATCGGTTCCTAAAAACATGTAGGATGTTAACACAGCAGAAACTGATGCAAGTAATAAAGGAACTAGTGATGTGAAAGCAATGTCTAAACTGAAAATTTCTACAGCAAATACAATGGCCGCAATTGGGGCTTTAAACATAGATGCCATAGCTCCTGTAGCAGCGCAACCAATGAGTAGTAGTCTTGTTTTACTGCTCATATGAAACAGGCGAGCGGCATTTGATCCTAACGCAGAACCCACACTAACGGCAGGGCCTTGTAGACCTACCGAACCACCAAAACCAGCTGTTAACGGTGCTGTTATTAATGATGCGTAGATATTATATCTCGGTATAATGCCATTTAATTTTGAAATAGCATGTAGTGTTGAAGATATACCGTGGCCAATATGCTTTTTTAGCCAGGTTTGTTTTATAATATACACAAGTAGCAACCCAATAATAGGAAAAATAAAATAAAGCGCGTGGTGATGATTTTTGAACGTTTCGTACTCAAAAAGTAAACGAATGTAGTGTGTGAGGTTTTTAAGTACAACGGTGCCCATTCCGGCTAAAAAACCAGCTAGAATACTAAGAATATACACAAATTGAGGTTCGGAAACATGTTTGTATTTCCAAATTAAAAATTTACGTAGTCTTTTTTTAGTAGTTGTAGGCATGGTTTAAAATTACTAAAACGTCTGTGTCACTTACTGATAATGGTTTGTATTTGCATGTTTTGACACCAATACACGAATTTCAATAATTTTTTTGGCATTACATGATATTATCGAACAAATTTTGGGTTTTGAATTAAAAATTAGATTTAAGATTCGGCTTGTAAATTTATCAATTGACGCCTGTATGATGTTAAAAGTTTCGATTTTGTTATGAAACCATAATATTTTCCATCTTTTTTAACCGGTAAATTCCATGCGCTACTGTCTTGGAATTTCTTCATAATATCGGTCATTTTATCCTTATCCAAATTAATAACTTCGGGTGGTTTTTGCATTAAGTCTGATGCGGTAACTTCTTTGTAAAGCGATTGATCGAACATAATAGAGCGTAAATCGTCTAATAAAATAATACCTACTAGTTTTTTACTTTCCTTGTTAATAACCGGATAAATATTTCGTTTTGATTTTTTTACAGCCTTTTGAATAATTTCTTCTAAAGTCATTGTTGGGTATAAAACCGTAAAGTTGGTTTCAATAACTCTATCAATATCCATTAATGTTAAAACCGCATGATCTTTATCGTGAGTTATTAATTCTCCCTTTCGGCCTAATTCCATGTTGTAAACGGAATGAGGTTTGAAGTATTTTGTAATGCTAAAAGAAATGGTTGACGTTAACATTAACGGTACAAAAAGCTCGTAGCCTCCTGTAAGTTCTGCAATTAAAAATATGGCCGTAAGTGGAGCGTGTAATACCCCTGCTAAAAGGCCAGACATGCCAACTAAGGTGAAATTACTTTCAGAAAGCGGTGTGCTTAATATGCCACTATGATTAATAATTTTAGACAAACAAAAGCCCATAATACTACCCATAAATAAAGTTGGTGCAAAAATACCACCAACACCACCAGCGCCAAAGGTAAGCGCGCTGGCAACAATTTTGAAAAGCATAAGCGCGATAAGAAGTAAAATAACATTCCAGATGTTTGATAAATCTAAGCCAAAGATGTTATTTTCAAGTGCTTTTTGTGGATTTCCAACAATTAAGTTATTGATAACATCGAACCCTTCACCGTATAATGGAGGTATTAAATAAACCAATAAACCAATACCGGTACCACCAACTATTAATTTTTTAATAGGCGATTTTAATGAATCAAAAAGCTTTTGGATACGATCGTAAACTTCGGTGAAGTAAATAGAAATAAAAGCAGCTATAACACCTAAAAGAATGTAAAATGGCGCATCGGAAAGGTAGAATTTGTCTTCAATTCTAAATGGTAAAATCACATCGTCTCCAAAGAAAAATTGGGAAGTTAAAATTGCTGAAAGTGATGCTAATAATAAAGGTAACATTGAAGCAATAGTTAAATCTAAACTAAACACTTCTATGGCAAAAATAATAGCAGCAATGGGGGCTTTAAAAATAGAACTCATGGCGCCAGCGGCAGCGCAACCTACAAGTAGTGTTCTTGTGGTTTGGTTCATATGGAACATTCTGGCAATGTTTGAGCCTAATGCTGCGCCTGTTGCAACGGTTGGTCCTTCCAGCCCAACCGACCCACCAAAACCAACGGTTAATGGAGCGGTTAGAATAGAACCAAACATTTGGAACGGTTTCATGATGGCCTTACGTTTTGAAATAGCATAAAGCGTAGAAGGAATACCATGGCTTACCTTGTTCCTTATAATATATTTTATACCTAAATACACTAAGGTTAAACCTAAAATAGGAAAAAGGAAATAAAAGGCGTGATGGTAATTTTTTATTAGTTTAGCCTCTAATAAATGTTGAATAAAGTGGGTTAAATTCTTTAAAACAACCGCTCCCATACCTGCGGTGAAACCTATAATAATACTTAATAGGTATACAAATTGTTTTTTGGAAATATGTTTAGCTCTCCAAATTAGTATTTGTTTTAAAACGGTTTGTTTAGGCATTTTAATTTGATGCGTTTTTCGATAAAATATCGGTAGCTAAATACTTATCGTTTTTGTTGTAATACCAAGCTCTATTTTTTGGTATTTTAATTCCGTTTATAGTCTCTAAATCGGTTAGCAAAATATATTCGCCATCGTTTTTAGTTTCATCTTTAAAAAACTGATAAACCTCCATGGCATAGGTTTTGGGGTTAAAATAGAAATACCAAGTATCTTTACCTACGTCTTTGGAGTATGTTGCTTTTAGAACTAAATAGTCTTTTCCTTTAAATGTTTTTTGAGTTACGTTTGGATCTATAATAGTGCCCTCATCATTTAATTTCATAGGCAAACCATATAGATAGGTGTAGTAATCTTTAAATAAATTGGCACGTTTGCAATTTAGGTTATGCTCCTTCTTAATTGCATCAGATAAATCTGTGCTTCCATTTATAGATATTGTACATTCTAATTTGTTAATAACAGATTCCATTACCAAACTGTCTTTTATGGTTTGTAAAGAAAAATATTCTTTAGGTAAACTTATTGTAATATTGCTTTGACGTTCGGGTTTGTTTGGCATTTTCATGCTTACTGTAAAACTACCATCGAAAGTTTCCCAATTACTATTTGGATCGTGAAATTCGATCGATTTTCTCAATAATTCTGGACCTGTTATAGTTTGAGCTAGAGCTATTGTTGAAGCGAAAACTAATAAAAAGAAGGTTAAGTTTTTCATATATTCAGTTTACTAAAAAATCCTGCAAAAGCAGGATTTTAATATTATGATTTTAAATTAAGTTTTAAACTCAATTCTGTTAATTGATCATCATCAATTCGAGCAGGCGCATCAATCATTACGTCGCGTCCTGAGTTGTTTTTTGGGAAAGCAATAAAATCTCGAATAGTTTCTTGGCCTCCTAAAATGGCAACCAACCTGTCTAGTCCAAAAGCTAAACCACCGTGTGGCGGTGCTCCGTATTGAAAGGCGTCCATTAAGAAACCAAATTGTGCTTTCGCTTCTTCTTCAGAAAAACCTAAATGTTTAAACATTGTAGCTTGTGTTTCTTTATCGTGAATACGAATAGATCCTCCGCCAATTTCGTTTCCGTTTAGAACCAAATCGTATGCATTTGCTTTTACATCGCCTGGATTAGTGTCCAGTAATTCTAGCTGACCGGGTTTTGGTGATGTAAACGGGTGGTGCATGGCGTGGTAATGTCCAGTTTCTTCGTCAAGTTCTAATAACGGAAAATCGATAACCCATAATGGAGCAAATACTTTCGGGTCACGTAAACCTAAACGTTCTGCTAATTCCATACGTAAAGCACTTAATTGCGCACGTACTTTATTTTTATCGCCAGAAAGTACACAAACTAAATCGCCTGCCTTAGCGCCGGTAACTTCTGCCCATTTTGCTAAATCGCCTTGATCGTAAAATTTATCTACTGAAGATTTAAAGGTTCCATCATCATTACAACGTGAGTAAATCATGCCTAAAGCACCAACTTGTGGACGCTTAACCCAATCTATTAATTTATCAATTTCTTTTCTTGTATAGCTATTTCCACCTGGTACAGCAATACCAACAACTAATTCTGCATTATTAAAAACACCAAATTCTTTATGTTGTGTTACAGCGTTTAATTCGCCAAATTCCATTCCAAAACGAATGTCTGGTTTATCGTTTCCGTATAAACGCATAGCATCGTCGTAAAGCATTCTAGGGAATTTTTCAACCTCAACACCATTCACTTCTTTTAATAAATGACGGGTTAAACCTTCAAAAACGTTTAAAATATCTTCTTGCTCAACAAAGGCCATTTCACAATCAATTTGTGTGAATTCTGGCTGACGGTCGGCACGTAAATCTTCATCTCTAAAGCATTTTACAATTTGAAAATACTTATCCATACCACCAACCATAAGCAATTGCTTAAAGGTTTGTGGCGATTGTGGAAGGGCATAAAATTCACCAGCATTCATACGGGATGGTACTACAAAATCTCTTGCGCCTTCTGGTGTAGATTTTATTAAATATGGTGTTTCAACTTCAATAAAACCTTCTTTTGATAGATAGTTTCTAACTTCTTGAGAAACCTTCGATCTAAAAATTAAGCTGTTTTTTACTGGATTACGACGAATATCTAAATAGCGATATTTCATTCTAATGTCTTCACCACCGTCCGTTTTATCTTCAATAGTAAATGGAGGAATTACAGATTTGTTCAAGATCTTTAAATCTGAAACTAAAATCTCAATATCTCCTGTTGGGATATTTGTGTTTTTTGAAGCACGTTCAATTACTGTTCCTTTCACCTGAATTACAAATTCACGACCTAAGTTTTGGGCTTGCTCTATTAAATCTTTACTAGTGCGCTCTTCATCAAAAACAAGTTGTGTAATACCATAACGGTCACGTAAATCGACCCAAACAATAAAACCTTTATCTCTAGATTTTTGAACCCAACCAGATAGGGTTACTTCTGTGTTAATATGTGTGGCTGTTAATTCGCCGCAATTATGACTTCTGTACATTGTTGTAAAATTGAGGTGCAAATTTAATGAAATACGGCGTAGTATAAATTTTTATAATTGTTTTTTTAAGTAAATGAAGCTTTTAAACTCGTGAGTTGGTAAAATGGATTGAGATTTTAAAGGTGCAATGCGTTAATAAAATGGTTTGTAGTTTTATTGATAATTTGTGTTTTTATAACGAAAGGTGTTGTAATCTTAATATTGTGCTTAAAATTTTGCGATATTCTTGTAAGTGAAATGATTATATGCATATATTAGCATTAACTAACTTTTAAATAAAATAACATTATGAGTAAATTTTTAAACACAAAATGGTTGATGTTTCTCTTTTTTTTTGGGGCTCCAACTTTATTAATTGCACAACAAGTAACCGGTGTGGTTGCAGATGATTCTGGCGCGTTGCCAGGTGTATCGGTAGTTGTAAAGGGAACGTCTAGTGGAACTACCACGGACTTTGATGGCAAGTATGCTATTAACGCTAGTAATGGAGCTGTTTTAGTATTTTCTTATGTGGGTTATGAGACACAAGAAAATACTGTTACCGGAAATAAAATGAATGTGACTATGCAATCTGGTGTTGCTCTAGATGCTGTTGTATTAACAGGAAATAGATCGAAACCGAGAACTATTTTAGATTCTCCTGTGCCTATTGATAATATAGGTTTAGATGAAATGCGTAGCACAGGGCAACCAACAATAGATAAAATGTTAACTTATAAGGTGCCATCTTTCAATTCTACAACTCAAGCCGTATCTGATGCAACAGCACATTTTGATCCAGCAGATTTACGTGGTTTAGGGCCAAGTAGAACGTTGGTTTTAGTTAATGGAAAGCGTAAAAACCAAAGTGCTTTAGTTTATATCAATGATACACCAGGAAAAGGTGAAGTAGGTGTAGATTTAAAAAGTATTCCAGCGGCAGCTATCGAGCGTATCGAGGTTTTGCGTGATGGAGCTTCGGCTCAGTATGGATCGGATGCGATTGCTGGTGTAATTAATATGGTGTTAAAAAAGAATGTTGAATATACTACGGTAAACGTAAATTCTGGTGTTACTACTGAAGGTGATGGTTTTAATTTTGGAGTTGATTTAAACACTGGTTTAACTGGTGAAAACGGTGGATATTTAAATGTTACTGCTGGATATTATGAGCAGAAAAAAACGAATAGACCGGGATCTCCAGGAACAGATGCTTTAATTGGAGTAGGAGCTGATGATCCAACTTGGGGAGCTTGGTTAGCCGATAATCCAGATTTAGGAATGAATGTTGGTCAGCCTGAATTACAAAAAATCGATTTGTTTTTTAATGCTGGAATTCCGTTTAATAATGATTCTGGTGAGTTTTACTCCTTTGGTGGTTTTACTTCTAGGCAAGGAACAAGTTTCGCTTTATATAGAGCGCCTTACTGGGTAGGAGATCCATTTAATTTATTGCACGAAGCGGGTTCTGATTATAATGGATTCCAACCTACTTTTGAAACCGATGTTATGGATAACAATTTAACAGCTGGTGTAAAATGGAAATTATTTAATTTCGATGTAGATTTTAGTGGGACTTACGGAAGAAATAGAATTGATTACGATGTAAACAACACGTTAAATCCGGATTTGGGAGCAAACAGTCCTACAGAATTTGCAGTTGGGGGTTATACGTTTAGTAATACGTTAGCGAATTTAGATTTTTCAAGAGTTTTAGGTAAGGTTAATGTTGCTTTTGGGGCAGAAATTAAGCAGGAAAACTTTTCTGCTAGAGCTGGAGATGCGGCATCTTATTATAACCCCACTGGGAATGGTAATGCACAATCTTTCCCTGGTTTGCAGCCATCTAATGCAGTGCGCGCCGATAGACATAATTATGGTGTTTATGGAGATTTAGAGTGGGAGCCAACAGATGCTTTATTGATTGGTGGGGCTATTCGTTACGAAGATTTTAGCGATTTTGGCGATAATGTATCATGGAAAGTTAGTGGGCGTTATTCTTTAGGAGATAAAGGGGCATTAAGAGCTTCTTATAGTACTGGGTTTAGAGCACCATCTTTACATCAAATATATTTAAGTAATGTGCAAACTTTAGTTTCCGGAGGAAGTATTTCTAACCAAGGAACATTTAATAATGTAGACCCTATAATTAGAGAAGACTTAGGAGTTCCGCAGCTTACATCGGAAACATCAAAAAACATTTCGGCAGGTATTACTTATAAAATCAAGCCTAATTTATCTGTTTCAGCAGATTTTTATAATGTAAAGGTTGATGATCGTGTTTTATTTACAGGAGAAATTGGTTTCGATGGGGATGACTCGTCAATAAACCCTGTAGAAACAGTATTAATTGCTAATTCTATTACAAGTTTAAAGTTTTTCGTGAATGCTGTAAATACAAATACTTCGGGTGTTGATTTAGTGGTTAACTACACCAATATTGAATTGGGTGAAGGTATTTTGAATGCTGCGTTAGCTGCTAACTTTAACGAGACTACAATTAAAGGAGAGATTGATACGCCTCCTATATTTGCTGCAAACGGCTATGATATTTTTAGTAGAAAAGAACAGGCTAGAATTACATCATCTAGACCGAAATCTAAAGTATTATTAGGTTTAGATTACGATTTAAATAAATGGAATTTTATTTTGAATAATACTTATTTTGGCGAAGTTACTTGGCAACACGGCAGTAGTCCTGCATTGGATCAAACTTTTGCCGGAAAAGTAATCACCGATTTAATTGTTGGTTATGAGTTTAGTGAAAAACTATCGGGTAACATTTCTGTAAATAATTTACTTAATGTGTATCCAGATGAATTGGATGCTAAAGGTGACGTGGTTACCGATCTTGGAGGACGTTTTAAATACCCTTGGGAAGTAAATCAATTTGGATTTAATGGTACTGTTTTAAATGCAAGCTTAGCCTTTAAATTCTAGAGATCATTTTATTGTTTTAGCAGAGATGTTTATTTAAGCGTTTCTATTTTATGGAAACCCCAGATTTTGGAAAAAACACCAAAATCTGGGGTTTTGTTTTAAGTTTAACATTTTTTTTATAAAATTCACAATAATTCTCAAACGCTAATAAAACGTTAATTGGACGTTTTATTTTTTTCACGAATAGTTGACTGTTAATTTTTTAGGATGTTGATTGTCATGGGATTGTGTTGTTTTGTGTTTTTTTATTTCAGAAAATAATGACTCAAAAACATTTTTTTTATTTGTAGGTTTTTACTGTTAAAAAGCTGTTTTGTAAGTGATGTTTTATCGGTAAGTGTTTAAATTACAAGATAATATGCATACCTTAGCTAGAACTAATTCAAATAAATTATAACTATGAGTAAAATTCTACATTTAAAATGTCTGATGTTTCTATTTTGTATAGGTCTATCAGGAGGGGCATTAGCCCAAGAAATTTCAGGAACTGTAAAAGACGACTCTGGAGCCTTACCAGGGGTTTCTGTAATTGTAAAAGGTACGTCTACGGGTACAACCACAGATTTTGACGGAAAGTATAGTGTAAAAGCAAAAACAGGTGATGTTTTAGTGTTTTCGTACGTAGGTTATGAAACGCAAGACAAAACCGTTACAGGTATGGTTATGAATGTTACCATGCAATCTGGTGTTGCCTTAAACGAGGTTGTATTAATAGGATCTAGAAATAAATCTAGAACATCTATTGATACACCTGTGCCAGTAGATGTTATTGATATGTCGCAAATTGCTACATCAGGACCGCAAACAACTATTACTGAGATTTTAAATTATGTTGCGCCTTCATTTACATCAACAACTCAAACGGTTTCAGACGGTACAGACCACGTTGATCCGGCCTCTTTAAGAGGTTTAGGACCAGATCAAGTTTTGGTTTTAATTAATGGTAAAAGAAGACATAAAT
Organism: Algibacter sp. L3A6; assembly: GCF_009796825.1. Lineage (GTDB taxonomy): Bacteria > Bacteroidota > Bacteroidia > Flavobacteriales > Flavobacteriaceae > Algibacter. The sequence goes on along the minus strand of NZ_CP047030.1, from coordinate 1,175,578 downwards.
CTTCATTAGTAAATGTAAATGGTACAGTTGGTACAGGTACAGTTGGTACAGATATGAATTCGATTCCTACGGCTTCAATAGAAAGAATAGAGGTTTTAAGAGATGGTGCAGCTGCCCAATATGGTTCTGATGCTATTGCTGGTGTAATTAACCTTGTTCTTAAAAAAGCAACAAACGAGCTGACTTTAAACGTGAATTCGGGTGCAAATATGAGTAAGCACTCTAATCAGTATAATGAAGGAGGTACTGATGGTGAAAAATTTCAAATTGATGCTAACTATGGTGTAGATCTAGGAGACAATGGTGGTTATATTAACTTTACTGGGTCTTTAAGTACAAGAGGTGCAACTAACAGAAGTGATTCAATGGGACAACCTATTTATACAATGTTTGATGTTGCTACAAGAACTTTAGGTTACGATAATGCTTTTGCTATGGATCCAAGTGATTTAGCTAATTATGTTGCCGGTTTAGATCCAACATTACAAACTGTTTATGATAATGGTGTTGCGGCAGGCGATTCTTTTTTAGATATTATTAATTCAGATTCTGCAACTTTTGTGGGTGACACATCAAATTCTTCACCTATTTCTGATTATGAATTAGCACAACGTGGTTTAACTCGTGATGATTTTAGAATGAAAGTAGGGCAGTCTAAATTAAGAAGTGGACAGTTTATGATGAACATGGAAATACCTTTAGACGATAATGGTTCTGCTATTTACTCTTTTGGAGGTATGAGTTTTAGAGATGGTTCTGCGGCAGGTTTTTATAGAAGACCAGCTTATACAGATGGTAGAGCTAATACTGAAGCTTTTGCAAATGGGTTTTTACCGCATATAGCTTCTCGTGTTATAGATAAATCTATAGCTGCTGGTATTAAAGGTAAAATAGGTGATTGGGATATAGATTTCTCTAATACTTACGGTGTGAATAGTTTCGATTTTACTATTAAAAATACGGTTAATGCAACTTTAGGTGCTTCTTCTCCAACAGAATTTGAAGCTGGTGGGTTTTCATTTGCGCAAAACACAACAAACTTCGATTTGTCAAATTTTTATGAAGATACTTTTGAAGGTTTAAATGTTGCTTTTGGTGCTGAATATAGGCTTGAAAATTATCAATTAATTGCAGGCGAAGAGGCTTCTTATTCAAAATACGATACAAACGGAGAAATTGTTACAAATTACACAGATGCGAGTAATATTGTAACGAGTTATTTTGGTGAAGGTGTTCCTGGTGGAGCTCAAGTTTTTCCTGGATATAGACCAGAAAATGAAGTGGATCAAAACAGAAATAGTTTTGCGGCTTATGTTGATTTAGAGGCAGATTTAACTGAAGCTTTTTTATTAAGTGCTGCATTACGTTACGAGAATTTTAATGATTTTGGTAAAACCTTTAACTGGAAACTATCTGGTAGATATAAATTAACGGAGAATAGTGCTATACGTGGTGCAATAAGTACGGGTTTTAGAGCTCCAGATTTACATCAAATTTATTTTAATGCTACCGCAACGCAATTTGTTGCAGGTATTCCAATTGAGCAAGGAACTTTTGCAAACAATAGTAGATTAGCCGATTTGTTGTCGATTCCAGAACTGGAAGAAGAAACTTCTTTTAACGCTAGTTTAGGGTTTACTGCTAAAATACCGAGCGCTGGTTTAAAAATAACTATTGATGGATATATGGTTAATGTTGATGATAGAGTCGGTATAACAAGAAGTTATACGCCGTCTACAACGGAGCAACAAGATATTTTTGATGCTGCCGCTGCGGGTGCTGCTAAATTTTTTACTAATGGTTTTGATACAGAGTCTAGAGGGTTAGATATTGTAATAGATCATAAAACAAGTATTGGTACTAATGGAACTTTAAATAATATATTATCTGGAACGTTTTCTAAAACAGAAGTGAAGAATGTTAAATCTATTCTTGGAACAGAAATTTTAGATGAAACACTTAAAGGTTATATTGAAGATGCAATGCCAAGAGCTAAGGTGAATTTAACGAATAACTACTCTAATGGTGATTGGAATTTTATGTTACGTAACGTATATTTTGGTTCAGTAAATGATCCTGATTTTAGAGGTTCAACCACACCAGTTACTTACGGAGAAAAAATTATTACAGATTTATCTTTAACTTATAGTTTTTCTGATAACTTAAAACTGACAGCAGGAGCTAATAACTTATTAGATGTTTATCCAGATGAAGTTCCTTTTGAAGGTTCTCAATACGGAGATCAATTTATATTTTCACGTAGAACCTCTCAATTTGGTTTTAACGGACGTTATGTTTTTGGTAGATTAACATTTATTTTAAAATAAGAAGAAAGTATTTATTAATCTTAAAAGCCTCGTAAATCAATCGATTTACGAGGCTTTTTTAGTTTATCAAACTATCATTATGCGATTTCTTCTTACTCTAAAATGAGGAGAGGTAATTACATGTATTCAAGTCATGCCGATACTAGGAGGAGTCGCACACGTTTCCTTTTGTATGAATCTGTTCTATATAGCGGAATGCTTTGTTTAATTCTTCTTAAAAACTAAAAACCCAGACGCTTCAATTAAGAAAGTCTGGGTTTTCGCTATTAATCGAGTTAGTCACACAATTAAATTATTCTTCTATTCTTTTATTCGTTTTAAAAACTTCTTTATCATCAATTGGTTTTAATGCAACAACACGGTTGCTGTATATTTTCATTTTAGATCTTGTTACTAAGTAAAATAAAATAGGTACAACTATTAGCGTTAAAAAGGTTGCAATAAATAAACCATAAATTACGGTCCATGCTAATGGTCCCCAGAAAATAACGTTATCTCCACCCATATAAATATGAGGGTTGAATTCACTAAATAAGGTAAAAAAGTTAATGTTTAATCCAATAGCTAACGGTACTAACCCTAGAATTGTTGTTATAGCTGTTAATAATACTGGACGTAAACGCGCTTTTCCTCCTGTAATAATAGCTTCTAGAAGTTCGGCTGTTTGTAAATACTGATCTTCTTCTAGGTTATGTATAGCCTTCTTTCTATCTATTAAAAGTTGGGTGTAATCTAATAGTACCACACCGTTGTTTACTACAATTCCGGCAAGTGAAATAATTCCCATCATGGTCATCATGATAACGAAAGAACTCCCGGTAAGTACTATGCCACCAAACACACCAATTAAACTTAAAAAGATGGCTAGCATAATAATTCCTGGTTTCGACACCGAGTTAAATTGGAATATTAATATGAAGAAAATTAAACCCAAACCTGTAAAAAAGGCGCCCATTAAAAAGGCCATTTGTTTGTTTTGTTCTTCAATTTGTCCGGTATAATCTATAGAAACGTCAGAAGGCTTTTGTGTAAAGCTTTTCATTTCATTCTGTATTTTAGAAACAATAGCAGCTGCATCCGTATAACCAGGAGCCAATGCAGAGTAAAGTGTTACAACACGTTTTACATCTTTATGTTTTATAGCACTAAAACCAGAGGTATTACTTTGTTTGGCAACTGCAGAAACCGGAATCTCTTTAACTTGTCCAGAAGCCATGTCTCTAAATGTCATTTTCTGATTGAAAATAGCACTAGTATTATAACGATCTTCTTTATTGAAACGCACATAAATATCGTAATCTTCACCATCTTCTTTGTAAATACCAGCTTTAGATCCGAAGATTGCATTACGCAATTGTTGACCAACTTGCCCTGTAGAGACGCCTAGTTCTCCAGCCTTTTTTCGGTCTACAATAACTTGCATGGATGGTTTAGACTTGTTTACATCAATCTTTAATTCATCTATACCTTGTACGTTTTTAGAGTTTATAAAATCGCGCATGCTTTCTGCCGTAGCAATAAGTTCGCTATAATCATTTCCTTCTAATTCAACATTAATAGGGTAACCTGCAGGCGGTCCGTTGGCATCTTTTTCGACAGAAATAGCAATACCAGGATAAACATCTTTTAAATCGGCTTGCACCTTTTTAAGAAGCTCTTGGCTATCTGCACCTTCTCTAAATTTGTACTCGCGCATACTCGCGGTAATTTTAGCACGGTGTGGCATTTCTGCAGCAGAACCACCATCGGTTTGCGGATTTCCAGCGCCTTCACCAACTTGAGACACAGCACTTTCTGTTAAAAAGTTGAAATCATCATTCATGTACATATCGTCGTTTAAGATTTTATAAACACGACCTTCGATTTCTTTTGTAATGGCATTGGTTTTTTTAATATCTGTACCTTCAGGGTATTCGATATAAACAATAATTTGATTTGGTTTATTGTCTGGAAAAAACTCTACTTTAGTACGTTGGCTTCCTACCGATGCGCCAAAGCCCATAAAGGCTACAATTAACAAGATAAATGTAACAACGGTAATAAGTATTGGCTTTCTGCCACTCAAGGCGTAGCGTAGCGATTTCTCGTAAGCTCTCTCCCAAACAGGTAATACTTTATTTTGAAAGCTATTAGACCAATTTCTAAGGAATAAACGGTAAATCCAAAGTAGAACAACAACAGATACCATTAGTGTTCCTAAGGCATTATAAGTACCACCTAAGAACATGATTAAAAGCCCGATGATCCCAAATATTACTGAAATTCTTATAATTTGTTTTAAAGGCATATTTTTATCCTCAACTGTCATGTATTTAGATACTAAAACAGAGTTGAAAAAGATAGCCACAAATAATGAAGATCCTAAAACTACCGAAAGCGTAATCGGGAAGTACTTCATAAACTGCCCCATAACACCAGGCCATAAACCTAAAGGTATAAAGGCGGCAACCGTAGTTGCGGTAGATATAATGATAGGATAAGCAATTTCGCCAATCCCTTTTTTAGCAGCTTCAACACGACTCATGCCTTCTTCACTCATAAGGCGATATACGTTTTCTACTACCACAATACCGTTATCTACCAGCATACCAAGCCCCATAATAAGTCCGAAAAGAATCATGGTGTTCATGGTGTAGCCCAATAAGTCTAATATCATTAAAGACATAAACATAGACATCGGGATGGCGAAACCAACAAAAAGTGCGTTTTTAAATCCTAAAAAGAACATTAAAACGGTAACAACTAGTATGATACCAAAAATAATATTGTTTACTAAATCGTCTACTTGTCCAATGGTTTTAGAAGATTGATCGTTGGCAATAGTGACTTTAAGGTCTGGTGGAAAAACATTTTTTATAGCATCGCTAACAATAACTTCTATTTGTTCGGCGGCTGCTACCATGTTTTTACCAGCACGTTTTTTAACGTCTAGCATAACCACTTGGTGTCCAAATTCTCTAGCGTAAGTAGTTTTGTCTTCGTCTTTAAAACTGACTTTAGCAACGTCTTTCAAGTAAATAGGGTTGTTCATTTCAGATTTTACAACAAAGCCTTCTAGTTCTTTCGGGTCTTCAATTTCACCTAAAATTCGAATGGTACGTCGTTGTCCACTAGAAATTAAATTCCCGGCAGACATAGTCATGTTTTCTCTTCCGATGGCATTTAGAATATCATCGAAACTTACTTGAGCAGCCATCATTTGGTAGATGTCTACAGCAACTTCAACTTCTTTTTCTTGAGCACCACGAATATCAACTTGTTTAATTTCTTGAAGGTTTTCAATTTCATCTTCAAGATATTCTCCAAATTCCTTAAGTCTATCTACAGGATAATCGCCAGAGATATTAATGTTTAGAATCGGTATTTCTTCCGACATACTTAAATCGAAAACATTAGGTTCTACCTTGGCTCCGTTAAATGTTGGCCAATCTTCCCCCGAAGATTCCGAATCTATTTCATCTTTAACCTTTTGTTTGGCAGCTTCAACAGTGATTTTTTCATCGAACTCTACAACTACAATAGAGTAATCTTCTTGCGATGTTGAGGTGATTTCAACAACATTACTTAAGGTTTTTAATTTATCCTCAATTGGGTCGGTTATTAGTTTTTCAATATCCTCGGCAGTATTCCCAGGATAAATAGAACTAATATAAATTTTAGTTTCTTTAATTTCCGGAAAGTTCTCTCTAGGCATGCTAAAGTAAGAACCTGTTCCAAGAAAAAGTATGAGCGCAATTAAAACATACATCGTTGTTTTATTGTCTATGGCCCAAGACGCTAAGCGAAATTCTTTTAGTACTTCTTTCTTCTTTTTAGTCATCAGTATTTAATCTTTAGACGTTAGTATTATTGGTCTAGAATTTAGAATGATTTTATTCAACGTTTAAAATCTTTACACTTTGTCCATCTTTTACACTTCTGGCACCTTCGTTTATAATTTCGCTTCCGTTTTCTAGTCCAGAAAGAATTTCTATATAATCGCCTTGCGTTTTTCCTGTTTCAATAAAAACACGTTTTGCTTTAGCTTGGTTATCAGCTTTATCACTAATAGCGTAAACATATTGTTTGCCTTCTGCATTTTCTGAAATAATACTTTGCGGAATAAGTATAGCGTTATCGTTAGTGTAATCGTTAATTTTAAGCTTCGCCGTTAGGTTGGGTTTAATAGTTCTATCTTTATTATCGATAGCTATTTCAACTTTAAACGTACGGTTTGATGGGTTGATAAAGTTTCCTGCCTGACGCACTTTAGCGTCTATTTGTTTGTTAAGAATAGGGAAGTCTACTTTTACATCTTTCCCTGGTGCTAATTCAGTAATGTAACGCTCAGGTACATCAGTTTCAATGTACATATCTTGAAGGTTTACAATACGGAAAAGTTGCGATTGTCCTGGAGAAACTACACTACCTTGCTCTGTAATAACATCGTCGATAGTTCCTGAAAAAGGAGCTCTAACTATAGTTTTACTTAATTGTTGTTGTAGTTGTCCAACGGCTTGTTCCTGTGCATCAAAATTAGCTTTGGCTTGTAGGTATTGAATTTCGCTACCTATTTTTTGGTTCCATAAACGTTGTTGACGTTCAAAGGTTGTTTTTGCTAAAGCGGTTTGAATTTTTAATTGAGCTAATTGTTGATTTAATCCACCATCGTCAATTTTAGCAAGCGATTGTCCTTTGGTTACACGTTGCCCTTCTTTAACATATACATTAGATAAAACGCCCGAATATTCTGGGTAAATAACAATGTTTTGTTTTGTGTCTACGTTACCTTGTAATTCTACATAGTGTTGAAATACGGAGTGTTTAGCTTCAAAAGTAGTAATTAAAGGAATTTTTTCTAAAGGATCTATTTCCTTAATTTTTATTTCTAAAAGTTTTAATTGTCCTGCAAGTTCTTGCTCGATAGTTTCTAATTCGGCTTTCTTTTGATGAATTAATTCCAAATTATTGGTTGCAATAACATCTTCTACAGATTGCTTTTTTTCGCTACCACAAGAAGAAAGAACTAACGCTATGGCTAAGAGTGAATATATATGTTTCATTGTATTGTTGATTTTAGTAAATTTTATTTTGATGATGAATTAGTTTATTTGATTAGATATAGTTTCTAAAGCCACTTTGTTGTTTATAACATTAAGCATGGCTTGTAAAAACTCTTGTTGTGCCGAGTAAAGTTGCGTTTGTGCTTGTCTTAAATCGAAACTAGAAGCAATACCTTCAAAAAACTTAGTTTGGTTTTTAGTTTCAATACGCTCGGCAAGGTTTAAGTTTTCCTTTTTATTTGAATATTCTTCGATAGCAAATTGATAATCACTTTTAGCCGATGCGATTTGAAGTTTTAATTGTTGCTCGGTTTCTGTTAAATCATCTTCAGCTTTTTCTAAGTTGATTTTAGCACGTTGTATTTTAGATTTTGTTGCTCCAGAAGTGAAAATAGGAACACTTAATTTAGCTCCAAAAATAGCATAACCATAGTATTTTTGATCACTGTCTAAAAACGTAAATTCCGGGCTGTAAGCAGTATAACCACCACTTAAAAAAGCGCTAATTGTAGGTAGGTTTTTGTATTTCTCTAATTTTAATAATAACTCCTTAGATGTTTTATCGTTTTCGGCAATTTTATAATCTATGGTGTTTTCTACACTAAATGGATTATCAATTAACTCTAAATCGATGTTTTGAGCCGTTAACGTTTCTAGGTTGTCGGTAAGTATTGTATTATTATCAATATCTAAACCTAAAGTGATGTTAAGCATTTGGTAAGCTACTTTCTTAAGTCTAATACTATTGTTAAGTGTACTCTTAATACTCGATAATGTTATTTTTAATTGCTCTACACTTTCTTCTTCTTCTAAACCATTTTCGTAAATTTTGGTAATTTCATCTAGGTTTTTTTGAAGCGCAGTTTTGTTACGTTCTAAAATAGCAACACTTTCTTCTGTTAGCAATACGTTACCATAAGCATTAACGACTGCTTTTTTAACTTCTAAATCTGTTTTAGTTTTAGCATTTTTAGATATTTCTAAATATACTTTGGCCGATTGTAAACCAACAATATAAGAACCATCAAAAAGTAACTGACTTAACGTTGCAGAACCAATTAAACTTTGTTCAAGACCTAAGGCAAGTGCTGTGTATTCGCCTTCTGGGCCACCAAAGGCAGAGGCTTCAACAACTTGTAGTTGCTGCTTTATACTGTTTTGGTAGTCTACAGCTGCATTAATTTGTGGTAAACCTGCTGCAGTAGTTTCCCATTTTTGTTCTTTAGCGGCATCTATATCTCTAGAAGCATTTTTTGCCGTTCTGTTATTTTCAAGCGCAAAATCTATAGCAGCATCTAAAGAGAAACTATTGGTTTCTTCTTGCGAAATAGCCGTTATAGAAACTAATAAACTAAAAAATATAATTAGTTTGTTTTTCATTTTATGATTGAGTTTTTGTTATAAATTTATTTAAAGTTTCAAATCCTTTTTCGGTAACAATGGCTCTTAAGTGGTATTCTAAGTAACTTTCCATTAAGTAATCCATAGAGAATAAATCTGTTGGAAAAATGGTGCCATCTTTAATACCCGTCATTCCATTAAAATACATTCTAGAAATAAAGTTGATATCTATATTGGCACGAAATAGGCCGGTGTCAATACCTTTTTGAAGGCTATCACTAACGGAATCGTGCATTTTTTCAAATTGTTTTAAATGCAGCGTTGCATAAATTTGAGGATAATATTTTTTAAGCTGAAATTGAGGAGACGATTTTTCGCTTTCTAAATGATTCATTACAAACATTTTTATATCATACAATTCCTCAATAGGGTTTATCGAATTGCAGCAAATGTTGTCTATGCCATTGCAAATAACATCGAAAACAGAAAACGAAACCGCTTCTACTAACTTGGTTTTATTGGCGAAATGCACGTAAATGGTTTTTTTAGATATGCCCATTTCGTGAGCAATATCGTCCATTGTAACACTTTTAAACCCTAGGTTTAAAAACAAATCGGTGGCTTTATGTACTATTTTTTCTCTCATAATTCGTGGCAAATGTACAACAGGAAACTTTAAAAACAAAAATAGTTTCCTGAGTTTTAATCATTTTTTAATATTAAATTTACTTTCAGGGTTTTTAATATGTTCAATTCCTTTATTTTTGCGCGATGCTTTCAATAGAAAAATACCAACACGAGTTTATAGAATATTTAGAAACGTATTCTACTGTAAAAGAGCCTGAAAATCTTTACGCGCCAATTCAATATATTTTGGAGTTAGGCGGCAAAAGATTAAGGCCAGTTTTAACTTTAATGGCTGCCGATATTTTTGGAGACGATTATAAAGATGCTTTAAATGCCGCTTTAAGTATTGAGGTGTTCCATAACTTCTCTTTAGTTCATGATGATATTATGGACGATGCACCTTTGCGTAGAGGACATGAAACGGTGCACGAAAAGTGGGATATAAATACAGCTATACTTTCGGGAGATGCTATGCTTATTATGGCATACCAACTTTTTGAAAATTACGAGGCTCCGGTTTTTTTAGAACTTGCTAAGTTGTTTAGTAAAACGGCTTTAGAGGTTTGTGAGGGTCAGCAATATGATGTTGATTTTGAAACTAGAACAGATGTTAGTGTCCCTGAGTATTTGAAAATGATTGAATACAAAACCGCGGTTTTGGTTGCTGCTGCCATGAAAATGGGAGCCATTGTAGCGAAAGCTTCAAAAGAAGATCAGGATAATATTTATAGTTTTGGGCGTTATTTAGGTATTGCGTTTCAATTACAAGACGATTATTTAGATGCTTTTGGTGATCCAAAAACCTTTGGAAAGCAAGTTGGTGGTGATATTATTGAGAATAAAAAAACCTATTTATATTTAAAAGCTTTAGAGTTTTCTAATGAGGAAGATAGCAAGGCTTTAAGTCAGTTATTTGCTTCTAATCCAGAAGATGTTACAGCTAAGATAGAAACAGCAAAACAATATTTTGTAAATTCAGGATCGGCCGAAGCTACTAAAAAAGCAATACTAGCTTATACTGAAAAAGCCTTTGCAGTGTTGGAATCTTTAAATATTCCAGAGCCTAAAAAAGCCATACTTAAAACGTTTGGTAGTAATTTAATGAACCGTACGGTTTAAGTTTTTATTTTTTCCACGGAAGTGTAAATTTACATGATGCAGTTACCCACTAGTTTTGATCATTTAATTGAAGAAGCAAATGCTTTAAATTTATATGAAAAACTGATTTTACAGCTTAACAAAGATTTTTTGTTGGCCAATGTAGATTTAGATTTTCATGAAGAAGTTTTACCGTCTAGCTTGAAGTTGTTACTTCATGAAACGGTGTACAAGCTTATTCAGGAAAAATTTAACGAGTATTTAAATCTACTTTATATTATAGATGTTCCCGAAAAAGATGTAAAAGCTTTGAATGGAGATGATGTTTTAAAACTATCGGAAGAAGTTATGTTTTTAATTTTGAAACGCGAGTGGCAGAAGGTTTGGTTTAGAAATAAATATTCTTAAAATTTAATAAAGATGTTTTTATCCTATTTAAAAATATCTTCATATATTTGTATTATAAAATAAGTATTATGTTTTCTAAAGCTTGTGAGTACGGAATTAAAGCAGCAATTTTTATTGCTACAAAATCCTATGAAGACAAGCGTGTTAGTCCCAAAGAAATAGCCGAGAAAATTAATTCGCCTCAGGCATTTACTGCAAAAATATTACAATCTTTAGTACGTAATGATATTGTGAGTTCTGTTAAAGGGGCTTACGGTGGTTTTGAAATACAAAAAGATAGAATTAGTAAAGTTAAATTAGCCCAAATTGTAAAAGCAATCGATGGTGATAGTATTTATATGGGCTGTGGTTTAGGTTTAGAAAAATGTGATGAAAATCACCCATGTCCGGCACACGATAAATTTAAAGTTGTTAGAGATGAGCTTCAGAATATGTTGGAAAACACTACTTTAGAGGAGTTAGCGCTTAATATTAAATCGGGCTCTGCATTTTTGAAGACATAAAAAAAATTTGAATATAAATAGGATAAATTTATCCGAAATAAAACAATTATGGAAACACTACATAAAGACGCACAAAAACACATCGGGCAGTTTGTAGCAGAAGATTTTAGAACTGCTGCTGTTTTTTCTAAGTATAAAATAGATTTTTGCTGTAATGGTAATCGATCTGTGGAAGCTGCTTGCGAAAAAAAGGGGATAGATAGTAATATGTTGTTAGAAGAATTGGAGTCTGTACTAAGTACAACTACAGGGCAATCTATAGATTATAAATCTTGGCCATTAGATTTACTAGCAGAATATATTGAAAAAACACACCATAGATATGTGGAAGAGAAAATACCGGTGCTGCGCCAGTTTTTAGATAAGCTTTGTAGAGTGCATGGAGAACGCCATCCCGAACTTTTTAAAGTGAACGAATTGTTTACAGCCTCGGCTGGAGAATTATCAGCTCATCTTAAAAAAGAAGAACTTGTACTTTTTCCTTTTATAAAAAAAATGGTGAAGGCGACTTTAGATGATAGCGCTGTGCAAGCACCACATTTTGGTACTGTTGAAAACCCAATAGCTATGATGATGAGTGAACATGATAATGAAGGTGAACGTTTTAGACAAATAGCTGAACTTACAGATAATTACAACCCGCCAGCAGATGCTTGTAATACCTATAAAGTAACCTATGCTATGCTCAATGAATTTGAGAAAGATTTGCATTTACACATACATTTAGAAAATAATATTTTATTTCCAGAGGCGATAAAATTAGAGAAGCGCTTTGTTTAAAAGTGACGTGCAATCATTGTTTGGATTTAAAAACCCTACTGTATTAATTTTATAATATTCTAGGGTTTTTGCTTGTCTATAAAGTATTGGTTTTTTTAATGTTTATGTATATAACTGTTTGTTTACATGGTGTTTATGTGATTTTGGTCATGTTTTTTCGAGTTTTTTTTAATAAATTGAAGAACTAATCGGCAACATTATGAAAAATATACTCTTACTTTCGGATTTTTCGGCTAATTCCATAAACGCCATACATTACGCCATGCATTTTTTTAAGAATCAAAAATGTAAATTTCATCTCATGAATGTGCATAAAATGGGGAGTTTCACTTCCGATGATTTAATGCGTTTTCCTGGTGAAAGTATTTATCAATCTATTACGCGAGAGCCTAAAGGGAAACTTTATGTGCTAAAGGCAGAATTAGAGAATACCTATAAAAACTTCGATTATCAATTTGAAATTCATATTGATTTTGATGTATTTATTGATGCTATTAATCAGGCTGTAGTAAGCAGAAATATAGACTTTGTTGTTATGGGAACCAATGGTGCTACTGGGGCCAAAGAAATTTTATTAGGTAGTAATACCATTAATGTGATCAGAAAAGTGGATTGTAAAATATTGGCTATTCCAGAAGGTTACAGGTTTAGACCTATTAAGGAGTTGCTTTTATCTGTTGGGCCTAGAGATGTTATAGACGGAAATCAATTTACCGATTTGTTAGAGTTTATGGAAACCTATCAATTACATCTCAATGTTTTAAGGCTTATGCCGAATAAAGAAAATCTAGACATAGTAAAACAAGATAGATCTAGCTTATCTATATTAAATTGTAAATATAATGTTGTAAACATGGTACCTATAGATTATGCTGTATTAAGTTATCTGCAAACAAATACTGTAGATTTTATGGCTTTGTTTGTAAGGCATGAAGGCTTTTTAGAGCATTTGTTTTCAAAAGGAAATACTAAAATCAATATTTCTAAATTACCAAAACCTATACTCGTGTTGCACAATTAGTTTTATATTTATTTACCATAAAAAGGTTTACTATATTTAGTGTGCCAGAAACCATAATAATGCCTAAAAAGTTAGTAGTAATTTGTTTATTTAATTTCTTAATTGCAGCCTTATTGGGTTTAGCTTTACGTTATTCCTTTTTAGATTCTATAGGTTTAAATTATAGGTTTTTAACCCATGCGCACTCTCACGTTGCTATGTTGGGTTGGGTGTATTTAATGCTTTATGTTTGTATTGTACATTATTTTATTCCTGAAAAAAAGCCAGTATACAACAAGTTATTTTGGGTTACTCAGTTTGCTGTTTTGGGTATGGTTTTAAGTTTTCCGTTTCAAGGTTATGCTGTGGTTTCAATTTCATTTTCAACCTTGCATATTTTTTGTAGTTATTATTTTGCTTACTTAGTTTGGAAACATCATAAAACGGAATCGCCAGTTACTAGCCGTTTATTAAAAACAGCGCTCGTGTTTATGGTAACCTCTACCATTGGGGTTTGGTGTTTAGGACCTGCTGTTTCTATGTTGGGGCAAGCTTCTGCGTTTTATCAAATAGCAATTCAATTTTTTTTACATTTTCAATTTAATGGTTGGTTTTTAATTGCTGTATTAGCTGTGTTTTTTCAGCTTTTAAAAATTGAAAACTCTAAGTTGTTTAAAGCTTTTTATTGGGTTTTAGTTACCTCAACTGTGCTTACGTTTGCGCTACCTATTCAATGGTTTGCGCCGTATGTAGTATTCCTTTGGGTAAATAGTGTTGGTGTTGTGTTACAGTTAGTTCTCCTCGTTTTATTTGTAAAGCTTATTAAGTTTAAAATGAATAAAGTGATTAATGGAGATGGTTTTCTGGTGGTAAATTTATATCGTTTTGCTGTGCTGTGTTTTGTTTTAAAAACCATTTGTCAAGCATCTTCTATTTTTCCAGAATTTGCCAATGCGGTTTATGGACATCGCAATTTTGTAATTGGTTTTATCCATTTATTAATGCTTGGTGTGGTTTCTGGGTTTTTGTTTGCCTTCATTCTGAAAAACAATTTACTCTCTTATTCTAAAACTGCTTATCTCGGGATATATAGCTTTTTAGGAGGTTTTGTTTTAACGGAGTTAATGTTGCTTATTCAGGGATATAAGTTTTTTACAGGAAGCGGGTTGCTACCAAATTATTACCAATTATTGTTTTATTTCAGTATTTTATTGCCTTTTGGGATCGCTTTAATACTGTTTAATTTAATTCGAAAAAAACAATAATAAAAGGTTTTGTTTTAGTTGTAAACAGCAATGTAATACACCTATTAATGCACTGTTTTTAGTATGGTTTCAATAGTTTCTTTATTATCAACGCCCAAACCTTCTTGTTGATGTATTAATTCACCAGCCGGATTAAATACACTTATAATATTAGAGTGCGAGAAGTCGATAGGAGAAATTTGTTTGTATTTCATAGAAATTACATTGGCAAATTCGCGAACGCTGCTTTCTGTGCCTTGCAAAAACATCCACTGTTCACCATCCATAATATTTTCAATAGCGAAAGATTTTAAACGTTTTGGTGTATCGGTTAATGGATCGATACTTATTAAAACAAACTGAATATCTTTAATTTTCTCGGGTGGAAGCTGTGCTTCAATGTTTCGCATATCGGCAACTAATCTTGGGCATGCTGCTTTGCACGAGGTGTAAATCATTACCATCACTAAAGTTTTTCCTTTTAGTTCTTTAAGTTCAATGGTTTTGTTTTCTTCGGTTTGCCATTTTGAGGTTAGGTTAAATATCGATTCTTCGGAAATGTTATCGTCGTCTTTTATAGTTTTAGCAGTTTCATTAATGGCTACTAAATCCATTTTGCAAACGGCGCAATTCCCTGATGTGTTATATGTTTTATCACCTTCGCAGGCCATTGGGCATTTAAAAACTTGAGAGATTTCAGTATTTTTATCAGACTTACAGCTTTGTAGTAACAACCCTGAAGTAAATAGTATAAGGATGAATTTTAATGCTTTCATAATAATTAATTTTTAATAGGTTTCACACAACGGAAGCCTAGGTTTTTCATAGAGTATTTTGCTTTTAAACTTCCGCGTATAGCGTAACGCATAAATGCAGCATAGTTCATTAAATCAGTAGCATTTAAAGAGGCACTTCCACAAAATAAATTAGAATCTTTATCAACATCTTTTCGCGATTCGCCTGTAATTAAAACAGAGTTGAAATCGAGTGTCCATTCCCAAACCAAACCGTGTAAATCGTAAACACCCCAAACATTTTTTGGATGTAACCCGATAGTGTCTTCATTAGAGTGCGGCGCTTCATACCAAGCCAGTATTTTTTTATTAAACGATGGTTTAACGCGTGCATCTCTTGTGGTTTTGTCTGCCATGGCTGCATATTCCCATTCGTCTACGGTGGGCAAGCGCTTGCCTTGGCATTCGCAATAGGCTTTAGCGGCATACCATGATATATAGGTTGCTGGACTGTTTAAATTTTCCGTGGGTTTTAATTCTAAATTAGAATTCCAGTTTGCCAAATAGCTTTTATCCGAAAATAGTTTTAGAATATTAGATTTTTGCCATTTCGGATTTTCTTTTAAAAAAATAATAAAGTCTGCATTGGTAACGGGGTAGATGTCTATTTCAAAATCTTTAACCTCTACAACCGTAGAATCTCTACCATATAAAGGAATATATCGGCTACCTTCTATAAAAACCATACCTTTAGATTGGCTATGCGCCAATGTTTGGACAACCAACAAAACAAACAAGAATCTAAAGGTTAGGTTTTTCATAATATTAATTATTTACTGTTTTTTACTTTGTCTACCATTTCTTTTGTAACTACTTTTTTAGAGTTACCCCAGCTGTTGTATACATAGGTTAGTACGTTTGCTATTTCATCTGAAGATAGCATTTGTCTTGTCATAACACTATTATAAGTTTCGCCATTAACCGTAATTTCGCCGGTTTTACCATGAAGAACAATACCAATAGCACGATCTACATCTGCATTTAAATAATCGGATTTTGCTAATGGAGGAAAGGCATGTGGAATACCTTGGCCTTCACCTTGGTGACAAGCAAAACAAGTTTGCATATAGGCTTGTTTTCCAAATTCCATTTGTTCTTCAAACGATTTTGCAGGAATTTCCGAAGCTATAATTTCATCTGTTGTTGGCATGTTTTGTATTCCGGGACCTTCTGGTAAGTAAATATCATCGCGTATTTCGCCAGAATAAAGTGTTTTGTTTTTCTCTCCTTCAACCTTAAGCATTCCTAAGGCTCCTTTATTAAAGGCTCTAAAAATAGAGTGGTCTACTAAAATAAATGTACCAGGTACTTCAACTTTAAACTCCATCATGGCAGCTCCACCGGCAGGAATTAATGTGGTTTGTACGTTTTCGTTAATAAGGTCTCCGCCTTCTACATGTACTCTATCGAATATTTCACCAATAACATGAAAGGAAGATACTAATCCTGGCCCACCATTACCAACAAAGAGTCTCACGGTTTCGCCTACTTTAGCTGTTAATGCATTGTCGCCAGTAAGAGCGCCAACTTTTCCGTTAAAAACAACATAATCGGCTTTTTCGTCAACAGCTTTTTGCATATCAAAAGGTTGTAAGCCACGTTCACCATTAGCGCCTTTGGTGTAAAAATCACCTTGCATAATGTAATATTCTTTATCTACAGGAGGTAAACCGCCTTCTGGTTCTACTAAAATTAAGCCATACATACCATTGGCAATGTGCATTCCTACAGGAGCTGTAGCACAATGGTAAACGTATAAGCCAGGGTTTAATGTTTTAAAGCTGAAAGTTTTTTCATGGCCAGGTGCTACAAAAGAAGATTCTGCTCCACCACCAGGGCCAGTTACGGCGTGCATATCTATATTGTGTGGTAATTTGTTGTCTGGGTGGTTTTGTAAATGAAATTCTACCTCGTCATCAACACGAGTCCTAATAAAACTGCCTGGTACGGTACCACCAAATGTCCAGTACATGTATTTTACACCATCTGTCATTTCTCCTTCTTTTTCAAGGATCTCCATTTTTACAATCAGTTTTTTTGCTTTACGTCGGCCAACTGGAGTTGGTACGTTTGGCGGAGATGTTAACTCCGCAATCATTTCTCTGCTTACAGGTATGTCTGCGGTATTTTCATACTCCTGTTCTTTCGATTTAAAACAAGACGTTAATAGTAGGGTGCTTAGAAAAGTTAAGCTTAATAAAAGGTTGGATGGTCTCATTAGTATTATTTTTTTAGTGATTTTATTTAATTTTTAATTAGGATAAATTTATCTTAATTAGGATTTATCAAAAATAATACTAAGCTCACTCGTAAAATATGACAAAAGTCAGTTTTATAAGTAAAGCATCAGCTCGTATAATAAGTGTTCTTATTTTTAGAAGTAAAACCGTACAAATGGGGCCCAAGCTTCGGAATATATACTTTTATCCTGGTCGTACAATACATCGTAACGAATACCAAAAGTCACGTTGCCGCTTCTATAACCGGCTCCAAAATATAATGCAGGAATCCAATAGTTATCGTTTGGGATATTTAAATTTACGTTATATCTACGGTTTACATTAAGGTGTTCGAACTCGGCAGATAGTTGAATTTCGTTAATCGGGTTATAAAAACCAATTAAGCTTCCTCCTAAAATAGTAGATTTATAAACATTTTTCTGACTGTTGTACGTGCCATTTACACCTATACCTAAAGAAAAGGAGTTATTAAACTCGTAAACTGCATTTGGAGCTAAAGTGCCACTGAAAAATCCGTCTCCAAAGTTTAAACCAATACCACCACCATATCTTACATGCTCCCAAAAATCGCTTTTGAAATTTTGTGAATTAGATTGGTTAACCAGAGATATAAAAAATATTGAAAAAGCAATAACTGTTTTGTTAATTGGGAAAAAAAGTTTCATAAGAATTAGAAATGATTAATAATTTAACAGTTTTCACTGCCATATTCATGAAATGAACATTATTTGCCATAAATATAGTTAAAGAAACCTCTAATTTTACTAAAAGTTGTATTTTTGAAAAATATTTTGACTAACCTACAAGGGATTAAAAATAGCAATGGATAAATTTTCATTTTTAAATACAGCACACACAGCATATTTTGCTGACTTATACGATCAATATTTACAAAACCCGGATTCGGTAGAACCGAGCTGGAGAGCCTTTTTTCAAGGTTATGATTTTGGTAGCGAAAACTCGGAATTAGACGGGGAAACAACAGGAGGTGTTTCGGCAGATGTGCCAGAGCAACTTCAAAAAGAGTTTCAAGTTGTAAGACTTATTGATGGCTACAGAATGCGTGGGCATTTGTTTACTAAAACAAACCCAGTACGTGATCGTCGTACCTATTCACCAACTTTAGAAATCTCGAATTTCGGACTTAACGCAAACGATTTAGATACCGTTTTTACTGCCGGAGAAATTTTAGGTATTGGTACTAGAACACTTCGTGAAATTATTATACACCTAGACAATATATATTGTAGTTCTATTGGTGTAGAGTATATGTACCTGCGTAACCCAGAAGTTATTGCTTGGTGGCAAGGACAACTTAACAGAAATGATAATCAGCCAAATTTTTCGGCTGAAACAAAAAAATATATACTTTCAAAATTAAACCAAGCGGTTACTTTCGAAAACTTTTTGCAAACTAAATATGTTGGGCAAAAACGTTTTTCTTTAGAAGGAGGAGAGTCTTTAATTCCAGCTATAAGTAATGTGCTTTTTTATGCCGTAGAAAAATATGGTGTTAAAGAATGTGTATTAGGTATGGCACACCGTGGTCGTCTAAATACACTGGTTAATATTTTCAGAAAACCTTTACATGAGCTTTTTAGTGAGTTTGATGGTAAAGATTTTGAAGATATGGATATTGATGGTGACGTAAAGTATCACTTAGGATTAACACTTGATAAAACTTACCAAAACGGAAAAGATATTAAGATGAATTTGGTGCCAAACCCATCACATTTAGAAACCGTTGCTCCAGTAGCCGAAGGGATTACAAGAGCAAAAATTGATGCGGATTACGATGGTGATGATTCTAAAATATTACCGATTATAGTACATGGCGATGCCGCTATTGCTGGTCAAGGTATTGTTTATGAGGTGGCTCAAATGAGTCAGTTAGCAGGTTATAAAACCGGTGGAACTGTGCATATTGTTGTAAATAACCAAATTGGGTTTACAACCAATTACTTAGATGCACGTTCTAGTACATATTGTACAGATGTTGCTAAAGTAACGTTATCTCCAGTTTTACACGTAAATGCTGATGACGCAGAAGCTGTTGTTCATGCGGTAGAAATGGCGTTAGAATACAGAATGCGATACAAAAAAGATGTGTATATCGATTTGTTAGGGTATAGAAAATATGGACATAATGAAGGTGATGAGCCAAGATTTACACAACCTAAATTATATAAAGAAATTGCAAAGCACTCTAACCCGTTTAAGCTTTATGCAGATAAATTAATAGCTGAAAAGACTATTGATCAAGCTTATGTTGATGGTATTATTTCTGATTTTAAAGAAACTTTAGAAGCCGAGTATACCAAAGCTAAAGAAGCTAAATCTTCTATAGTTCGTGAGTTTATGCAAGAACGCTGGACAGATTTTGAACGTCAAGGTGAAGAGTCTATGCTTATTTCTGAAGATACTGGCTATCCAAAAGAAAGGTTAGAGGAAATTTCTAAAATTGTTTCAACAGTTCCTAAAGGTGTTAAGTTTTTACGTAAAGCTGAGCGTATACTTGCCGGACGTGAAAAAATGGTTTTTGAAAGCGATACCTTAGATTGGGGTATGGCAGAAACTTTAGCTTACGGAAGTTTACTAGAAGAAGGATTCAATGTTCGTATTTCTGGGCAAGATGTAGAGCGTGGTACATTTAGCCACCGTCATGCTATTTTGCGCGATGAAATTTCAGAAGAACGTATTAATTTACTAAATACTAATCCTGAAAATAAAGGTAAAATGGATATTTATAATTCCTTTTTATCAGAATACGGTGTGTTAGGTTTCGATTATGGTTATGCCATGGCAAACCCAAATACATTAACCATTTGGGAAGCTCAATTTGGAGATTTTAGTAATGGAGCTCAAATTATATTCGACCAATATTTATCGGCTGCGGAAGATAAATGGAAATCACAAAACGGTATTGTTGTATTATTACCACATGGTTACGAGGGGCAAGGTTCTGAGCATTCATCGGCAAGAATAGAGCGTTACTTACAGTTATGTGGAATGGATAATATGATTGTAGCAGATTGTACAACGCCAGGTAATATGTATCACTTGTTGCGTCGTCAAATGAAACGTAATTATAGAAAACCATTAATTGTTTTCACTCCAAAAAGTTTATTACGTCATCCTAAAGCAGTGTCTAGTTTGTCAGATTTAGCTTCTGGTCAGTTTGAAGAAGTAATCGACGATACTATTAATCCAACAAATGTTAAGAAATTAGTATTCTGTACAGGTAAATTTTATTACGATTTATTAGCTGAAAGAGAAGAATTAGGAAATGAAGATGTTGCTTTAGTAAGGATAGAGCAATTATTCCCACTTCATTTAGAAAAAATACAAAATGTAATAGATAGGTATCCAAATGTAGAGCATTATGTTTGGGCTCAAGAAGAACCAAGAAACATGGGAGCTTGGAGCCACATGGCACAGCGTATGGATTTAGTGAAGTTAGAAGTAGCGTCACGTCCATTTAATTCTGTACCGGCACCAGGATCTAGTACTAGAGATAAAAGAAGACAACGTCGTGTAATCGATGAAGTTTTTGGAAATTAAATAAAAAGAATAAAATTCATATACCATTAAAATTATAAAAAATGATTTTAGAAATGAAAGTGCCTTCACCAGGCGAATCTATCACAGAAGTAGAAATAGCAAGTTGGTTAGTTGAAGACGGCGATTATGTTGAAAAAGACCAAGCTATTGCAGAAGTTGATAGTGATAAAGCAACCTTAGAATTACCAGCAGAAGTTAGCGGAATTATTACGCTTAAAGCGGAAGAAGGTGACGCTGTAGAAGTTGGAGCTGTAGTTTGTTTAATTGATACAAGTGCAGAGAAACCGGCAGGTGGTGAAGCACCAAAAGCAGAAGCCAAGGTGGAAGCACCAAAAGCAGAAGCGCCAAAAGCTGCTGAAGCTAAAACTTATGCAACAGGTTCTGCAAGTCCTGCTGCTAAAAAAGTATTAGCTGAAAAAGGAATTGATGCTGCATCTGTTTCTGGAACTGGTAAAGCAGGTCGTATTACTAAAGATGATGCTGTAAATGCAGTGCCTTCTATGGGAACACCAACTGGTGGTAGTCGTGGTACTTCAAGAAGTAAAATGTCTATGTTACGCAGAAAAGTAGCAGAGCGTTTGGTTGAGGTGAAAAACACAACAGCTATGTTAACCACGTTTAACGAGGTTGATATGTCTCCTATTTTTGCATTACGTTCTGAGTATAAAGAAACGTTTAAAGCAAAACATGGTGTTGGCTTAGGGTTTATGAGTTTCTTTACTTTAGCAGTTGTTAGAGCTTTAGAAATGTATCCAGCAGTAAATTCAATGATGGATGGTAAAGAAATGTTATCATACGATTTTTGCGATATTAGTATAGCTGTATCAGGACCAAAAGGTTTAATGGTGCCAGTAATTCGTAATGCGGAAAACTTATCATTTAGAGGTGTAGAGTCTGAAGTGAAACGTTTAGCACTTCGTGCAAGAGACGGTCAGATTACAGTTGATGAAATGACAGGTGGTACATTTACAATCACTAATGGTGGTGTATTTGGTAGTATGTTATCTACACCAATTATTAACCCTCCACAAAGTGGAATTTTAGGAATGCACAACATTGTAGAGCGTCCTGTGGCAATCGATGGTCAAGTTGTAATCCGTCCAATAATGTACGTTGCCTTATCTTACGATCATAGAATTATTGATGGTAAAGAAAGTGTAGGATTCTTAGTTGCTGTAAAAGAAGCTTTAGAAAATCCAACAGAATTATTGATGAATAATGATATTAAAAAGGCTTTAGAGCTTTAAGGAATAATAATATTTCAAGTACAAAAAAGGGTGTTTCATATTTATGAAACACCCTTTTTTTATTTGTTTTAGTCGTTTTAATTGAGAGAGACTAAGACAACAACATATATAAGTTAAACGATACAATTACGACAGCCAAAATAAAAACAACAGCGAGTGCTAGTTTATTTACAGGGTTGCTCTTTTCTTCCATGATTTGATCTTTAAGCATTTGTCGAGAATTTTAAGGGTTTGACTTGCGCTGGATTTGTTGGTAATTAATAGCACCGTAAAGGTATGTTACAGATTCGAAAAAAAAAATACGCAATTGTACGTATTTTTACGAAGAAGATGGTGTTTAATATGAAGCATATCTTTATCCATATTATGGAAAGTAATAAAAAGCAAAAGACCCTAAATCATAACGATTTAGAGTCTTTTTTTAATTCTCCCTAAGAACTAATTAATAGCACTGTAAAGATATACTATATTTGCGTAAGAAAAAATACGCACTTCTACTTATTTTTATAAAAATTCTTTGTTAACGGTTGCCCAAATGGCAAGCGATGTTGGTTTTTTATCCAAATTTAATTTAGAAACTATATTGCTACGGTGTTTATCTACCGTTCTTACAGAAATAGAAAGTTCTTCGGCAATGGTTTGGCTTGTTTTACTTTCCGATATTAATCGTACAATTCTTAATTCAGATTTGGTTAAAAGCCCTAAATTCTTTGGTCTCGCGTTGTTATTGTGGTTTAGGTAAGATGCTATTTCTTCACTAAAATAGCGTTTTCCGTCTAGTACGTGTTGAATACAGGTTTCAATTTCTTCAACAGCAAATTCCTTTAAAATATACCCGTATACCCCAGATTGAATGGCTTGATCGTATACTTCTTCTTCTTTATCAAAAGTAATAAGTATAATTTTGGTGGGAAGATTATGCTTTTTACAAGCTTCAGCAATTTCTAAACCTGTTTTAAAGGGCATTCTAATATCAAGAATGGCAATTTCTGGCTCTAATTTTATAATTAAATTATAGGCGGCTTTACCATCTTCGGCGCTTCCAATAATATTAAAACCTTTGTTGGTTAAAAAGTCGGTAAGACCGCGCAGCATTAACGGATGATCATCTGCTATGACGATATTTGTGTTCATTATTTATGTGCTAGGAAGAGGTTAATTGCTATTTGGAAGTAATTTAAATAATTATAACTTTAAATACAAGTATTTCTTTTCATAATCAATAATGCCTTTTGCTTTTTTTAAAATATCGGCACCAATTATACCGTCTACCGGTTTTGCATTGTGGTTTATAAGAGCTGTATTAACATGCGATAGGTTGAATAAAACCAGAACAACTTTGTTGTGATTCCATTTACCAATTTTTACTTTGTTTTTTTTAGACATTTTGGTTTCCATGTCTGTTGCTCCAGCACCTGCGGCTTTAATTAGAGATTCTTCGGCATTGAGATTAAAGGTTTCAATCGCTTCAAAACCAACGCAAGAACTCGAAGCTCCAGTATCTAAAATAAACAAGCCTTTTCTACCATTAATGGAGGCCTTTATTTCAAAATGATTTGTTTTCGTTAAATGAAGTTTTACTTTGGTGTAACCTTTATTTAAAAGAAATTCTTGGAGGTTTGTTGTCATTTACGCTTTAATTTCATTGCTAAAAGTACTATAAACAGTGCAATAAATATACCAATGCAAATATAAATTGTGAAGTTTTGCGGTTTAACTTCCGTAAGGTCTCCGTAATAGACAAAAGCACTCCAATAATACGGTGATTTTTTAGAATTATTAATCGACTCGTTTTCAATATAGCTTATTTTAGAAGCTTGGTTGGCAATATATGCAGATTGTGATGTGCTGTAGTTTTTGTAAAAAGACTCCATAATTTGAGCCGTAGATAAATCGTTTATTTGCCAAAGTGAAAATAAAATATTTTGAGCACCTGCATATTGAAATCCGCGCGCTATGCTCATGGCGCCTTCGCCTTTGTATAATTTACCAACACCTGTTTCACAGGCGCTTAAAACGACTAAATCGGGGCTTAAATCTAAACTGTAGAGTTCGTTCAAAAACAAGGTGTCGTCAAAAAAGGATAAATTTGATGAGGTTACAAAATCGCCACTACTTGCATGTGTTGATAAGTGTATAACATTGTAGTTTGGAGCATTTGCGAAGAAGTTACTTTTGCTAGCTTTCGCTTTCATGAATAGTTTTGAAGACATGTGCTTTTCAATGGCTTCAGCTTCTTTAACAGAATAGGTTAATGCTTGAGTTTCATTTTCAAAAACCGGAAAAAAACCTAAAACGGTATTCGTGTTTTGCTTTGCGTTTTCATTTAAATATAAAACAATACTACTGTTGTAAACAACGTTTTGCCTTCTGATTAAAAAAGACATTTTAGAATACGATGTTGTTTTGGTCTTGTTTGTTAATAAAGCCTCGAAAGGGATGAAGTTGATTAGACCGTCAGGAATTATAATTATGTTTTTGCTTGAAGGAGCCTTGTCAAAATTTAATAGCTTATAAACCTCAAAAGCTTGTGTTGTGTAATTCTGAATATCATTATTTATGGTTGAAGCCTTGTTAAATAGGTTGATAAAATTAGAAACTTGTTGTTTGATATCTAAGGTGAAATGGATACGATTCAAATTTATGTCTTGCTCTGAAATTATAAATTGATAGATGCTGTTTTTTCCATAAAAATATTCGATTAATACGGCGTTGTCTTTTTTTAATTTAGATTTTAAAGTGTTGAAATTAAAAGGCTCATTAGTGTCTGGGTATTTTTTTAAAATCTTTGAATTAAGTTTTTTTAATTGAATACTAATGCTACTAAGTTTGCTACTTAAATTGTTGATTTTTGAAGCTGATAAATCTTCTTTCACTAATAAACTTGTAAGCTGTTCTTGAGTTTTTAAAAGTTGAAACTCTTTTAGAAGTAAACTGTCGTTAGGGAATTGTTGTAAGCGTGTTTTCTTTAAAAACATAGTTTTCAACACCGAAGATTTACTGCTTTCGGCATATTCTAGTGCTCTTTTTAAAAGTGTTTTGTTCTTTGTTTTAGCATAGGTTTCATAAAGAATGTCTATACTTTTTTCGCTTCGTATGCGGTTGTTTGTTTCGTTTAATATCTTAGTTTCTTGAGATGTCCAACTATTTTGCATTAATTTAGAAACATAAAAACTAAGGTCTAGACTTTCTAGAGCTATTTTTGGGTTTGTTTCAATTTCAGCATACATATCGAAAATATCAATAAAGGTATTATCGGCAAATAATTGATTTTTATTCGGTAAGTTATTGCTGTCGTGCGTTGGTAATAACGTTTTTATTGCAGCGTGTAAGCTTTTTATGGCTTCGTTTGGTTGTTTTAAAAGGTAGTGTAGTTGGGCTTCTTCAGTATCTAGTTGTGCTGTTTTACGTTTTGTAATACCTTGTTTTAATAGATTTTTCTTATATGATGAAAAAGCTACAAAGGCCTGTTTAAAACTTTTATTTTTCAGATGAAATAAATAATTATTTCTGTGGCTATCTGTGATTGAAGTATTGTTTAATTGATTTAAAGCAGCAAGACATTCTGTTTTTATTTGAAGTAGGCGTGTTTTTTGTAATTGGGTAATGGGTTTGATTTTTAAGCCTTCTTCCACTGTGCTTATTGCTGTTTCATGTTTGCTTAAAGTGTAATATAATTTAGATAAATTGATAAAGCCACTTATTTGATGTGAACTGTTTTTGTTATTTTTAGCTAAATATATATATTGGTTTATGGTGTTTAAAGCATTGGTGAAATCGCCAGCTTTGGTGTATAATGTACCGAGCGGATTTAAGCAGTTTTCAATAATATCAAAATCTGAAATTAAGGAAAGTTCTTTACTATTATAGCGATTTAGAGCATCTTCGTAAGTAGAAATTGCTTTTGATAATTCCGATTCTTGAAATAAGTAAAAGCCTTTGTGTGTTTGTAAAAACACAAGAGCTAATTGTTCATCTTTCGATTCTACTTGCCGTTTAAAGGTTTCTTCTTGTTTATTTAAAACCCTAAATGTATTGTTGTTAGGCGCTTTAATAAAAGTTTCCGCAGCTAAATAAATAGTTTCCTCTAAATTTTGAGAGAAACTAAGTGACGTTATAAAAAAAAGAAGAAAGCTAAATGTTTTCATGTTATATTGGAAATCATGTATTTATCCAAAATCGCAGTTTTGTTTTTTATAGATTGTAATACTTAAAACTTCCATATAGCATAAAATTGCCAGTAGTTAAAATCGTCTTCAAAATTTAGAATATATCGTGCGCCTACACTAGGACCTATTCTTGCAAAACCTGCTGTAGCTTCAAATAATAAACCGGTTCTTAAGTTTGTGAAAGATTCGTTTGTACTGCTGGTTTCTGTAAAGGTGTTAAATGGATCACCTTCAGATGTGTCACCATCAAACTGTTCAATAAGTGTATTTTGAGTAGATTTTTTACTTACAGATATAGTGTTTTGTACACCTGCACCAAGACCAATATAGTTGTTTAAATTGTAGCGCAGTAAAACGGGAACGTCCCAATCTATGTTTTTGTTAGAGGTTTCGGTTGTGGTACTTTGAAAGAAGCGAAAACCTTGCGGGCCGTCTACAAACTCTTCTGTTACTTCGATGTTACTATCGTAATTATGAAAATTATTCATAAGTTCAACTTGCCAATATAATCTGTACGATTTATAAGGAGAAAGCGTTGCTCCTATAAAATAACTTTCGGAATTACGCAAATCAGTAAAGGAATTATAACCCATTTTGGCGCCAATGGATATTCCTGGTAAAAATCGAGTGGTGGAATAATTAGTAATTATGGGATCGTTTTTATCAAAAATAATAGCCGTTTTACTTTTTGTTTTTGTTTTGTGAAAATCCTTAGCAAATTTTATGTTGTATTGTACAAAGCCTTTTGTAGAATCGTATTCTTTTACGTTTTTCTGTTCGCTACCAGGTAAGTAAATGTTTTTAAAGGTGAAAATAGCTTGCGTTTTTGTGAACGCAGTATCGAGACAACTGTAGAGTACTTCACGTTTTGGGCATATTTCACATTTGGGATACATATCGAGAACCTTCAAGGTCGATTTGTCTAACATGTCTGGAATATCAGTTTCTAAACGGATTGTATTTGCAGGTCCTTCGCCATTATTTTGAAACTTTATTTTATACTTTAAAGTTTTAAAACGCACCAAACGATAATTCATAAATGTAGCGTTAGACGACATTTTATTGGGGTCGTGCGAGGTTACAATTTCCATTTCCATGTCTTTCACTTTATGATTATCGTAATTAGCATCAGGAATATAAATACCTCGAACAGAAATTATGGCACTGGTATCTTTTACCATTTCTGGTGTGGTTTTTAAGCTGAAAAAGATATTACGTTCTTCTTCGGGTTGCATGTTATCGAATTCCAGAACACGCCAGTTTTTGTATATGGATTTAGCTTCTGATAAGGTTAGTGGTAAATTGGTTTTTAGGGTAGAATCTTGTTCTATATTTCTAAAATTTGTGATTTCGCTATTTGAAGATGCTAAATAGGTGTTATTGTTTTCAACGTTTTTAGTGTAAGCAAAAGCATCGGTTGATATGTTTTTTTCGTTATTATGTAGTCTAGTTTCTGTTAACTCGAAATTATCAGCTTTGTATTTATGTTCATTATAAAACAGATATATTTTTCCGTTGGTAATATAGTTTTTTATGTTTTTGTAGCTTAAAATGGTTACAATTTCTTCTTCAGGAACTGGTTCTCTATTTCTTTTAAGCGTGAAATCGTCTTCCATAGAAGCTTCATCTTGATAATCATCGGTAACGGAAGTGATGTTTATTTTTTTAGGACGCGTTGTTGGTGGTTTTCCGGTGTCGTAATTATTGGTTGCCCAAAGTTTTACTTCATATTCACCTTTCTTTTTATAGGTGTGCTTTGGTTCGGGATCTGTACTGTATGTGCCATCTCCCATTTCCCAGTAATGGGTGTAAAAAGCTTTTGGAGCACCAGCTATTTGTGTTAAAGCAGGTGTTTCTGGTGTTAGTAAAACGGAGTTATTGGTAATGTTTGCTTTAATTGTAGCGGTTCTAGAAATGGTGTCGGTAATGGGGTGTTGACCAAGAATAAATAAAGGGAAGACTATCGTTAAAAGTAGGAAGCTGTATTTTTTCATAGTACCATTTAGTTAATATGATCATAAATATACAAAAGAGAATGTCGATAAAAATTATAAAGTGTTTTTAACGTCTTTTTCATTTAAAAAAGTGCGTGTAGATTACAACTAGGTTTGCCCAGAGTATGACTACAATACAGATTATTAATATTTTTAAAAAGAGATTCTTCTTCATACTATTATATCAAATAGAAATGTTTTTTGTTACCCTTTATAAGTGGGTTTTTTCAAATTAAAAACCCAGAAACTTTTGTTTCTGGGTTAAAAATTAGGTTAGGTCTGTCTCGTTTTGAGTAGACGAGTACAGTGGGGCAAAAAAGGTGTTATGGTAGTGCGTTAATAATAGCTGTAAGTTGTGCTTGTGTTACGGTTGTAGTTTCACTTTCGGTAATGGTGATAATGCCATTTTCTATTATGGTTGCGGCTTGTACGGCGTATTTCCAGTTGCCAGCATCTTCGCTTACAAAAATAACATGACATTCTAATCCAACAGGAATTTGTCCGTAATGTTCGCTAAATAACCCTGTACTCGCATCGTAAGTGTCTAAGTTTGCTAACGCCGCAGGTTCACCATCGTAAGATAAATATACACCACTATTGGTGTTGTCGTAACCTTCTGGAACAGCAACTAAAATGGTTGTTTTTTCTCTTGGGTCGTTATAAAAACGATCTACATTAGTCCATCCAAAGTCGCCAATAAAAGCATAGTAATTGGTGTGTTCTGCAAATACACCACGTTCGTCACCATTTTCATTTTGGGCTTCTTCCCAAACTAAATCACCATTGTCGTCAATATTTCCGTCCCATAAAATCATGTCTGGATCAATATCTCCCGTTAAATTAGCAGGAATCCCTAATTGCATGGTGCCGTTTAGTTGTAAATCCGCACCGTTTTGTGTGGCATTTATAAAAAACTCACCACCAGAAATTAGTAAAGCTTTGTTACCGTCTGCCATAAGCCCCATAGTAGGTTTGTTGGTAACTAGCATGTTGGCTCTGTCAAATAATTCAACAAATTCTAAATCTATGGAGCCAGTAATAGGGTTTCCGTTTAATGTTAAATTAGCTGTGTTGAGGCTAATATCTACCCCGTTTTCCGATGTTAAAGTTATCGATCCATCGGCGGCATCAAACTGAAATGTTTGTGTTAAGCCTTCCAAAGCATCGTCTTGTATGTTTTTAAACTCGGCAGCGGTTGCTGGAATAATAATTTCAGTATCGTTTTCTTCTTTTGTTGAACAGCTTGTAAAAACTAAAGCTGATACAAATAAAGAGCCTAAAATGTGTTTGAAATTTTTCATGATTATTGGGTTTTAATATGTTCTTCACTTTTATATAAACAGGGCACTTGTTTTGTTACCCTGTTTTTGGTTCTAATTTTAATTTATTGTTGTGGTTGGCTCATTATTAATTTTTCTACAATAACATCTCCAGAGGCTACAAGAGCAATCATTTTTTGTGCATAAGCTTCACTAGATGAATATCCTCTTGCTGTTCCGCTTGTAGTTTTAACTTCCCAAAAGTAATTTCTGTTTGTAGCGTTGTTTAAGTCGGCTTCTAGCATAAAATAGCTTGTAATTTTTTTGTTTTTTACCACCTCTCCGCTACTCGAATAAGAAATCATACGTTTAGCATTTTCGAAACTTAAAGCTGTTCCAGAGTAAGTGCCTTTATTCGTTTTAACTTCCCAATCAAAAATTTGTGCAATATTGTTTGCTGTGTTAGCATTAATTTCTGTTACTGTGTTAAGATTTGTTTTTTCATTAGTAGCATTCATATTTAATATTGATAATACTACGGTTCCGATAATTAAAATTGAATTTCTCATAAGTTCTAAATGTTTATTGTTGTTATTATTAGTTTTAAAATTGTTAGTCAATTTGACTGTTACACCCTTATATCAAAACCATTTTAAAATTGTTACCCTTTTTTTTGAAAGTTTTTTTACATTAGTAGCAAATACAAGGGGTAATGAGTGAAAAAAAAATACACGAAGACCAAAAATATATTGATGGCTTATTAAAAAACAACAGTTTTATTATACAAGCCATCTACGATAAATTTGTGCCAAAAGTGGTTAATTATATTAAGCAGAATAGTGGTAGTCGCGATCAGGCTCAGGATGTTGTGCAGGACACACTGGTTACTATTTATAACCAAGCAAGCGAAAAGGGTTTGAAATTAACCTGCCCCTTTGATGCTTATTTTTTCTTGTTATGTAAACGGAAGTGGCTCAATGTTTTGAAAAAAACATCGAATAAAGAGGTAACAATTAACGAAGAGGTTTTATCTAAAGGAGATGAGGCTCAAGAACTAGCATTTGAAACCTCGGTATTTGGAGAAAAACAAGCTTTATTTGCCGAAATGTTCGAAAAACTAGGTAATGCATGTCAAGATTTGTTAAAAGCTACTTTCAAAATAAAATCGATGGAAGAAGTTGCAGCAAGTTTAAATGTAACCTATGCCTATGCACGTAAAAAGAAATCATTGTGCATTGGTAAACTAACCGAGTTGGTTCGTGAGTCCCCCAAATTTAACCAGTTTAACAATTAACCATCATGGAAAAAGAAAATTATATACAATTTGAAGAATATCTTGCGGGCAGCCTAAACCAAGCAGAACTCGAGATGTTCGAGAATAAATTAAAAACTGATAGCGCTTTCGCGGAAGCGTTTCAAACCTATAAAAATTTGTCTCATTATTTAAGTGATAAATTTGGGAATGAAACCGAATCGGAAGCTTTTAAAGAGAATTTAAAAAGTATATCGAGTAAATATTTTATTCAAAAAGACGAAGCTGTTTCCGAAGAAAAAACAAGTAAAAAATCATTCACATTTTATAAATATGTCATTGCTGCCTGCGTGATTGTAATGCTTGGGGTTTTTACTTTTGGTGAGTTCTCAAATCCATCTTATGGCGATTTTAATAATTACGATACTATAAGTTTAACGGTTAGAGGTGAAAATGACGATTTATTAAAAACGGCCGAAAACGCCTTTAATTCTAAAGATTTCGCTTCCGCGGAAAAAGCTTTTGCCCAGTTAATTCAAATAGATCCAAGCAATGCCGAGTTAAACTTATACAGTGCTATTAGTAATATTGAGTTGAGTGATTATGATAAGGCAGATGAATTGTTAACTGAAATTGCTAATGAAAATTCAGTATATAAAAATAAAGCCATTTGGTATTTAGCCTTAAGTAAATTAAAGCAAGAAGATGTTTTGGCATGTATAGATATTTTAAAAACAATACCTGAAGATGCTGAAGATTATGAGCGTGCGCAGAAATTGCTAAATAAATTAGATTAACAACAACGCTTAAAAATAAATTAGAATACAAAAGACCTGTTAAGTTTATCGCTTTGCAGGTCTTTTTTTATTAATCTAATTGATAAATACCTCGGCAA
Source organism: Algibacter sp. L3A6 (assembly GCF_009796825.1). GTDB lineage: Bacteria > Bacteroidota > Bacteroidia > Flavobacteriales > Flavobacteriaceae > Algibacter. Next base: position 1,143,797 of record NZ_CP047030.1, on the reverse strand, counting down.
ATTTAAATACTTCATTATTTTTACCGAATGATTATTACAGATACGCATACCCATTTATACAGTGAAGCTTTTGATGACGATAGAAGCGAGATGATAAACCGAGCAATAGAGCAAGGTGTTACTAGGTTTTTTATACCTGCTATAGATTCTACGTATACTAAAGCGATGCTTCAGTTAGAGAAAGATTATCCAGATAATATGTTTTTAATGTCTGGTTTGCACCCAACACATGTAAAAGAGAATTATCAAGAGGAGTTAGACCATATAGAGCACATGCTTGCTACGCATAAATATTATGCTGTTGGCGAAATTGGCATCGATTTATATTGGGATAAAACAACTTTAGATATTCAAAAAGTAGCATTTAAGCATCAAATACAATTAGCAAAACAATATGGTTTACCTATTGTTATACATTGCAGAGAGGCCTTCGATGAAGTTTTTGAAGTTTTGGAAAGTGAAAAAGGAGACGATTTATTTGGAGTGTTTCATTGTTTTACTGGCAGTTTAGAGCAAGCGCATCAGGCTATTTCTTATAATATGAAATTAGGTATTGGTGGCGTGTCAACTTTCAAAAACGGAAAAATAGATCAGTTTTTAAATGAAATAGATTTAAAACATATTGTTTTAGAAACGGATGCACCATATTTAGCACCTACACCATTTAGAGGAAAGCGCAACGAAAGTGCCTATATAATAAAGGTGTTAGAAAAACTAGCAACCATTTATCAAATGCCAGAAGAAACGTTGGCTGAAATTACCACAGAAAATTCAAAATCTATCTTTAAAGTTTAATTTTATGAAACCAAACATACTCCTTATATATACAGGTGGCACCATTGGCATGGTAAAAGACTTTAAAACCGGCGCGCTAAAAGTATTCAACTTCAAAAATATTATAAAAAACATACCAGAGTTGCAGTTGTTAGATTGTAATATCGAAACGTTTTCTTTTGAAGAACCTATTGACTCTAGTAATATGAATCCGAAATATTGGGTTCAAATGGTAGAGGTTATAGAAGAAAAGTATAATGATTTTGATGGTTTTGTTGTGCTTCATGGTAGTGATACTATGAGTTACACAGCATCTGCACTAAGTTTTATGCTAGAAAACCTAGCAAAACCAGTAATATTTACCGGTTCTCAATTGCCTATTGGCGATTTACGTACCGATGCTAAAGAGAATTTAATAACATCTATACAAGTGGCATCTTTACAAGAGGATGATAAACCTTTAATAAAGGAGGTATGTTTGTATTTTGAATATAAACTGTATCGCGCCAATAGAACAACCAAAATTAATGCAGAGCATTTTCAGGCATTTGCATCCTTTAATTATCCAGATTTGGCGGAGTCGGGTGTGCACTTAAAAATAAATCATAAACATTTATATCAACCTAACGGAAGCAAAGCTTTGGAGGTTCATAAGAATTTAGATGAAAATATAGCATTAATTAAACTCTATCCAGGTATTTCTAAAGTCGTTTTAAAAAATATTTTTAAAACGCCCAATTTAAAAGCGGTTATCTTAGAAACCTACGGTTCTGGAAACTGTACTACCGAAATGTGGTTCATTAATATGTTAAAAAAGACCATTGAAAAAGGCATACATATTATAAATATTACGCAATGTTCGGGCGGAAGTGTCATGATGGGGCATTATGAGACCAGTGATATGTTAAAAAAAGCAGGTGTAATCTCCGGAAAAGACATAACAACCGAGGCCGCACTAGCTAAGTTAATGTATCTATTAGGAAAAAATGTAGAGGCTAAAAGCTTCAAAACCACCTATGAAACATCTTTAGTTGGAGAATTGACTTAAAATTAACTGTTAAAATTTTAGCGTTCAAAGTTTTTTTTGTTATTTCATCCCCAGAATAAAAGCTGTTAAAAAAAAAGAGAGGTGGCCGAGTGGTCGAAGGCGCACGCCTGGAAAGTGTGTATACCTCAAAAGGGTATCGAGGGTTCGAATCCCTTCCTCTCTGCTTAAATTTTTTTATTTTTAATTGCTTTTTTTTTATATCTTTAACACTTTAACTAATAAAATTAAGATCTAGATCATGAAAAGATTATTTTCTATCCTTGCCATTACTGTAATGGTGGCATTCGGAACTGCAAATGCAACAACAATTGCAAACACAAGTACAGCTGTAACGACTGTAACTACTACTTTAACTCAAGAAGATGAAGCTCCTGCGGCAGACGTTGGTTTTCATCAAGATTTGAAAAAACGTTTTATTGAAGGTGGTCCAGGATTTATGGGTATTGTATTATTATGTTTAATTCTTGGATTAGCAATTGCTATTGAGAGAATTATCTTTTTAAACTTATCATCTACAAACACTAAAAAATTAACGCAATCTGTAGAAGATGCTCTTGCATCTGGTGGTGTTGAAGCTGCTAAAGAAGTTTGTAGAAACACAAAAGGACCTATCGCATCTATCTATTACCAAGGTTTAGATAGAACTGATGAAGGTATCGAAGCTGCTGAGAAAGCTGTTGTAGCTTACGGTGGTGTTCAAATGGGACAATTAGAGAAAAACGTATCTTGGATTTCATTATTTATCGCTCTTGCACCAATGCTTGGTTTCATGGGTACGGTAATTGGTATGATTCAAGCCTTTGATAAAATTGAAGCTGCTGGTGATATGCAACCTTCTCTTGTTGCAGGTGGTATTAAAGTAGCACTTTTAACAACAGTATTTGGTTTAGTAGTGGCAATTATTCTTCAAATTTTTTACAATTACATTATTGCTAAAATTGATAGTATTGTTAACGATATGGAAGATGCTTCTATCACGTTAATGGATCTATTGATTAGACACAAAAAGTAATAATTTAAAACTGAAAAAATTATGAATACTCACAAAATAATAAAAATCGTAGCTTTTGCTCTCGCGATTCTTGGCTCTATATTTGCGCTGATGATCATGACTGGCTCTGAGGCTATGATTGATAACATACTTTATATTACCTATGCTGTACTAGGATTAGTAATAGCGTTAGTTGTAATATTTGTTTTGAAAGGTTTAGTTACTGGAGATATCAAAAAAACTTTGATGTCTGTAGGAGCCTTTTTAGCAATCATTTTTATAAGCTACGGCTTGTCATCTGGTACAGATTTAGATCTACAACCATTCAATGACAAAGGTCTTGGTATTACCGAAGGTATTTCTAAAAACGTAGGTGCTGGTTTATATGCATTTTATGTTTTAGCAGTTATAGCAATTGGATCAATGCTATTCGGTGGTGTGAAAAAAATATTAAATAAATAAATTATGGCAAAAAGAGCAGCACCAGAAGTTAATGCAGGCTCAATGGCCGACATTGCTTTCTTATTATTAATATTTTTCTTAGTAACAACAACTATTGAAACAGATTCTGGTATTAACAGAAAGCTGCCTCCAATGGAAGAACAAACAGATCCACCTGTTATTAAGCAAAAAAATATTTTTACAGTTATTGTAAATAAGAATGATGATTTATTAGTTGAAGATGAACCGATGCAACTTAAAGATTTACGTAAAGCAGCCATTGCTTTTTTAGATAATGGCGGTGATAAATCTTGTGATTATTGTAAAGGTCCAAGAGATCCTGAGTCTTCGGATAATCCAGACAAAGCGATCATCTCTTTAGCTAATGATAGAGAAACTACTTATAAAACTTATATTGCTGTACAGAATGAATTAGTAGCAGCATATAACGATTTAAGAAACGCGAGAGCCCAAGCACAATTCGGTATGTCATTCGTTGAGATGGAAGCAAATCAAAAGGATGTAAACTGGCCGGGGAATAAAGAAGCTTTAAAGAAGAAGATAGATCAGATTAAAGCTGAGTATCCTCAAAAGCTATCGGAAGTACAGAAATAATTTAACATTTATAAAAACATGTCTAAATTTAAAAAGAAAAAAAGTGGCGATATGCCTGCGGTTAATACGGCGTCTTTACCAGATATTGTATTTATGTTATTATTCTTTTTCATGGTAGCCACAGTAATGAGGCAAAATACTTTAATGATTGAAAATAATTTACCATTTGCTGATCAAGTTGAAAAACTAGATAAAAAAGATTTGGTAATGTACATTTATGCTGGTAAACCAAGTGAGAACTATAGACAATATGGAAACGAGTCAAGAATTCAATTGAATGACAAGTTTGCTGATGTTAAAGAAATCGCTGCGTTTATTAATGCAGAACGCGCCTCTAAAAGAGAGGAATTAGTACCATATTTAACTACAGCTTTAAAAGTTGATAGTGATGCTAATATGGGATTAATTGGTGATATTAAACAAGAACTACGTAAAGTTAATGCTCTAAAAATAAACTATACCACTAAAAAGGGTAGTGTTGTTGGAAGATAAATTTTACACTCTTAATTTTATAGTAAAAGGCGTTTTGATATACTCAAAACGCCTTTTGCTTTTATATAATAGTAGCAATTGGTAACTTACCATAATATAACTTTCAAAATGAGAAGAATTAAAGATGTAATGATCATATTGTTTTGTGCGAGTTCTTGTTTGTGTTTTTCACAAAATGAAGAGGTTGTTGAGACCGAAGCTGATAATAAGTATAAAGAAGATCAGTTTTACTTTGGTGTTACTTATAATTTACTTGGTTTAAGACCAGAAGATGTAAAGCAAAGTGGTTTTTCAACCGGGTTTCATTTAGGTTTTATTAAAGATATGCCAATAAATGCCGCTAGGAATAAAGCTATTGGTTTAGGTATCGGACTTTCTGCAAACTCATATAACCAAAACTTACTGATTCAAAAAGACGATGCAGGTGTAGTAAGTTATAGTGTAATCGAGGATTCTGATACATTTACTAAAAATAGGTTTTCTAGTAACTTTATAGAGGTGCCTTTGGAGTTTAGATGGCGAACATCTACAGCTACTAGTTATGATTTTTGGCGTATTTATGCCGGTTTTAAGTTTAGTTACATGTTATCACACGCCGCGAAGTACGATGGTGATTTAGGAAGCTTTAAATACACCGATATCTCAGACTTTAATAAGTTTGAATATGGATTAACCTTAAGTGCTGGATATAATACATGGAATTTACATTTGTATTATGCTTTAAGTCCTGTTTTTTCTAATGACGCTCAGATTGATGGTAGTAGCATAGATATGCACGCCATTAAAGTGGGACTAATGTTTTATGTTTTGTGATTTGAACTCTCTTGGACTATACCTAAAAGATATAAGGCGTCAAATTTAATGATTTAAAGGAAATCGTTATCATCAAGGCCTAATCGGTTACTTAAATCGTCAAAGTAAATTAACTGTTGTTTTTAATACTTTGGAAAGGTAAATTATAAATTAATCTACATCCAGAAATTAATCAGCAATAGCTGCGGAATCAATCCAACAAAAAAACCGAAAATCAATTCTCTCGAGGTGTGTGCGTTTAAGTGTAACCTAGATGTTGCTACAGCACCCATAGCTAATGCCATAAAAGCGAGAGTGCCCGTAATATTTATACCAAACTGCACGCCTATAGCTATAAAGAACATGAATAGTCCCGAAATACCAATCATGTGTATACTTGCCTTAAATTTAAAAATAGCGAGCGTTAAACAGGCCATATTCGAAATTAATATACCAACAAAGAAGTAATACAGTTCTAACGATTGTGTTATTGTTATAACTCGCTTAATTACCAAAATGGTAATAAAACAATTTAAAGCGAGCGGATAAATACGTTCGCGTGTGGTTTTTAGATGAATAGTTTGAGCCTTTCCTAAAGTTCTTAGCAAAAAAAACATTAATATAGGCAGTATAATAGTGAGTATTAATAATGAAATAAGCTTGGCATGTAAAATCTGCTCTGCTATAAAATGCGGCGAGATATAATAATAAAATGCCACGCCAATGATAGGCATCAATAAAGGATGAAAAATATATGAAATACTCTTAAGTAACTTATCCATTATATTTTTTTACGTAATCGCGCTACAGGAATATCAAGTTGTTCTCTATATTTAGCAACCGTTCTTCTAGCAATTGGATATCCTTTTTCTTTTAAAATAGAAGCTAAAGTTTCATCCGTTAAAGGCTTCTTCTTATTTTCTTCTTCAATTACTGTTTCTAGAATCTTTTTAATTTCACGAGTTGAAACATCTTCACCTTGATCATTCTTCATAGATTCCGAAAAGAATTCCTTAATCAGTTTCGTTCCATAAGGTGTGTCAACATATTTGCTATTGGCAACACGTGAAACGGTAGAAACGTCCATTGAGATTTCGTCGGCAATATCTTTTAAAATCATGGGTTTTAAATTACGCTCATCACCAGTTAAAAAGTACTCGCTTTGGTAATGCATAATAGAACTCATGGTAACAAATAGGGTCTGTTGGCGCTGTTTTATAGCTTCAATAAACCATTTTGCTGCATCTAATTTTTGTTTTATAAAAACAACGGCATCTTTTTGAGATTTCGATTTGTCTTTAGATTCTTTATATCCTGTAAGCATATTGTTGTACTCTCTAGAAACATGAAGCTCCGGAGCGTTACGTCCGTTTAAGGTAAGCTCAAGTTCACCATCAACAATTTTAATAGCAAAATCAGGTACTACGTGTTCAACAATACGGTTATTTCCGGCATAAGATCCACCAGGTTTAGGATTTAAATGTTCAATTTCTTTTATAGCATCTTTTAATTGTTCTTCAGTAATATTAAATTTCTGAAGTAATTTTTTATAATGCTTTTTGGTAAATTGATCGAAAGCAGAATCGATAATATTTATTGCTAACTCTGTATCGGGTGTTTTGTCTTTTCGGTGTAATTGTATGCTTAAACACTCTTGAAGGTTTCTGGCTCCAACACCTGCTGGGTCTAATTGATGTACAATTTTTAAAACCTTTTCAATGTTTTGCTCTTCGGTATATACGTTTTGTGTGAAGGCTAAATCGTCCATGATGTCACTGAGCTCTCTGCGTATATAGCCACTCTCATCAACACTTCCAACTAGGAATTCAGCAATGTCTCGTTCTTCTTCAGATAATCTGTAGGTGTTTAATTGATTAATTAAGTGTTGCGTAAATGAAGTTCCCGCTGCATAAGGCATCGTTTTTTCTTCATCATCGGCACTGTAATTATTGGCTTGAGTGCGGTAATCTGGAATTTCATCGTCGCTTAAGTATTCATCAACATTAATGTCTTCAGCATTTATTGAATCATTATCGTTAATATCGTCAGAATTATCTAAATCAGAATCGTAGTCACTATCGTTTTCTTCTTTACCGCCTTCTAGTGCCGGGTTTTCTTCTAATTCTTGTTTTAAACGTTGCTCAAAAGCTTGCGTAGGCAATTGTATCAGTTTCATTAACTGAATTTGCTGCGGCGACAGTTTTTGCGAGAGTTTAAATTGTAAATATTGCTTAAGCATGATTTTTATTAAGATTGAATGGGCAACTAAATATAATGATAAGTAATAAACAAATCAAAGGATTAGATTAGTTAGTCCTAATCAAAGATAAATAAAAGCATGAATAATCGCCAAGTATAAGCGGAATTATCAAGTTAAATTTTACTAAAACTCTGCGTTTTGAGGTGTTCTTGGAAAAGGAATTACGTCTCTAATATTACCCATACCGGTTGCAAACATCACTAAACGCTCAAAACCTAAACCAAAACCAGAGTGTACAGCTGTTCCGTATTTACGTAAATCCATGTACCACCAAAGGTCTTCTTCTGGAATGTCTATGGCTGCCATTCTTTGTTTTAAGATATCTAAACGCTCTTCACGTTGTGCTCCACCAACAATTTCACCAATACCTGGGAAAAGAATGTCCATAGCGCGTACGGTTTTACCATCGTCATTTAAACGCATGTAAAAGGCTTTGATATCTGCTGGGTAATCAAATAAAATAACAGGACATTTAAAGTGTTTTTCAACTAAAAAACGTTCATGTTCACTTTGTAAATCCATTCCCCATTCTTCAACTAAATATTTGAATTTCTTCTTTTTATTTGGTTTAGAATTTCTTAAAATATCAATAGCTTCCGTGTAACTAACACGTTTGAAGTTGTTTTCTGTTACAAAGTTTAATTTTTCAATTAAACTCATATCACTACGTTCAGCTTGAGGTTTTACTTTTTCTTCGTCTAATAGACGTTTTTCTAAAAACTCTAAATCTTCACGATTATGTTCTAAAACATGAGTGATTACCGATTTCATAAAGTCTTCAGCAAGATCCATATTGCCTGCTAAATCCATAAAAGCCACTTCTGGCTCTATCATCCAGAATTCGGCTAAATGTCTTGATGTATTAGAGTTTTCAGCTCTAAAAGTAGGTCCAAAAGTATATACTTTACCTAACGACATGGCGTAAGTTTCAGCTTCTAATTGGCCAGATACGGTTAAGTTAGTTTCCTTTCCGAAGAAATCTTTAGTATAATCTACTTTGCCATCTTCAGTTAAAGGTAAATTTTTATTGTCTAAACTAGAGACTTTAAACATTTCTCCAGCACCTTCTGCATCACTACCTGTAATGATAGGCGCATGCATGTAGTAAAATCCGTTTTCGTTAAAATATTTATGGATAGCGAAAGATAATGATGAGCGTAAACGCATTACAGCACTAAACGTATTAGTTCTGGTGCGTAAATGAGCATTTTCTCTTAAAAACTCAAAAGAGTGTTTTTTAGGTTGAATAGGGTAGGTTTCCGGATCGGAATCTCCTAGAACTTCTAAATGTTTTACCTGAATTTCAACTTTTTGACCTTTACCTTGGCTTTCTACTAATTCTCCTTTTACATGTATTGCGGCACCTGTGGTTACGCGTTTTAAAAGGGCTTCATCAAAGTTTTCAAAATCTACAACACATTGTATATTATTTATTGTTGAACCATCATTTAAGGCAATAAAGCGATTTGCTCTAAAGGTTCTAACCCAGCCTTTTATTTCAACTTCAAGTAAAGAAGTGTTTTGCGATAGTAATTCTGAAACTGTAGGTGATTGCATAGAAACTAATTTTGAACTGTAAATATAATGGTTTCAGTACTTAAAATTCAAATAATAAATTCTAAAAATTATGAAAATTTTGAATTTATAGCTAATTGTTGTTTTAAAGTGTAATTAAAACTCCTCTTTGTCGTCTTCTTCAGGGATAATGTTAATCGACGGTTCGCGTAACACTTCTTTATTAGCAATACTACGCTCTAAAGAAAGTAATAAAGATGGTAATAATAACAAGTTAGAAAGCATTGCGAACAACAGAGTGGCCGATACTAAAGCACCGAGTGCTACTGTACCTCCAAAACTAGAGATTGTGAATACCGAAAAACCAAAGAATAACACAATAGATGTGTAGAACATACTCACGCCAGTTTCTCGTAAAGCACCATAAACCGATATTTTAATTTTCCAGTTATTGGCTTGTAATTCTTGGCGGTATTTTGCCAAGAAGTGAATAGTATCATCTACAGAAATACCAAAAGCAATACTAAACACTAATATGGTAGATGGTTTTATTGGTACGCCTAAATACCCCATTAAACCAGCTGTTATTACTAATGGTAGTAAGTTTGGAATTAATGAAATAAGAATCATTTTTCCCGAACGGAACATATATGCCATAAATAAGGCGATAAGTAAAATGGCTAATGATAAAGAAATGGCTAAGTTTTTAACCAAATATTTTGTTCCTTTTTGGAAAACTAGAGCCTTCCCAGTCATGGTTACTGTGTAACGTTCTTTAGGAAAAACTTTATTTATTTTAGTTTGAAGATCTTCTTGGATACGTTCCATTCTATCGGTACCAACATCTTTAATAAAGGTGGTGATACGTGCGTATTGGCCTGTGCTATCAACAAAATTACTTAGCAAGTCATTACTTGAAGTTGAATTTTTAGCATAGCTTAAAATAAAACTATTTTCTTGTGAAGTTGGTAGCTGATAAAACTTGGTATTACCATTATAATAAGCTTGTTTGGAGTATTTAACTAACCCTACTACAGATATCGGTTTTGATAATTCTGGAGTTTCTAAAATCAAATCTTCCAGCTCGTTCATGCGTTTTAGAGTCGATAGTTTCATAACGCCTTTTTTGCGCTTGGTATCTATCATGATTTCTAATGGCATAATACCATTAAATTCACTTTCAAAGAAACGAATATCGTTAACAAATTCCGATTCTTGCGGCATATCTTCAATTAAGCTACCCGAAATTTTTATTTGATAAACGCCAATAATACTTAATATAAGTAGTATTAACGAAGTAATGTAAATGGCAATACGTTTTTTTCTTACCATAAGCTCCATCCAGTTTACAAAACCACCAATCCATCTTTTATTTAGGTGCTCTAAATGACGGTCTTTTGGATAAGGTAAAAATGAATATATAATTGGAATAATAAGAATACACAATATAAAAATTGACAAAATACTAAGGGACGCAACTAAACCAAACTCTTTAAGCAGCTTGCTTTCCGTAAGAATAAATGTCGCGAAACCACAAGCTGTAGTTACGTTTGTCATTAAAGTGGCATTACCAATTTTAGTAATTACACGTTGTAAAGATTTGGCTTTGTTACCATGTAGCTTAACTTCGTGTTGGTATTTATTAATTAAGAAGATACAATTGGGTATCCCAATAACAATTATTAATGGCGGAATTAAAGCCGTTAAAACAGTAATTTCATAATTTAATAAACCAATAATTCCTAAGGTCCACATAACACCAATACACACTACAATAAGAGATATAAAAGTGGCACGGAAAGATCTAAAGAAGAAAAAGAATATTATAGAGGTAACTAATAAGGCAGCACCAATAAATAGACCTATTTCGTCAACAATATTAGTTGAGTTTAAGGTTCTAATGTATGGCATACCGGAGATACGTACATCTAAATCGTATTTGGCTTCGAACGCTTCAACTCTAGGAATTAAAACATCCATTACAAAATCTTTTCGAGCCGAAGTATTTACAATGGCCTTATTCATGTAAATGGCCGATCGAATCGTTTTTGTGTCTTTGTTGAATAAGAAATTATCGTAAAATGGATATTTCTTGAAAAGATCGTTTTCCAAAACCTCAATCTGCGCCATTGAAGTGATAGAATCTTTAATAAAAGGTTCTAAAGTAAACTTTTCATTTTCTGTATCTTTTACTAATTTTTGAAGTTTTTTTATGGAGATTACAGATTCTACAGCATCTGATGAGTTCTTGAAACTTTCCGTTAGGTTGTTCCAAGCATTTAGTTTTTCAACAGTAAAAAGAGTAGAGTCTTTTACACCAAGAACAATTAAATTGCCCTCTTCTCCAAAAACCTCCAGAAAATCGTTGTAAATAATATTAACCTCATGATCGTCAGGAAGTAAGTTCGCCTCGGTATAGGTAAACCTCATATTATCCCATTGCTGGCTGAAGAAAATTGTTGTAGCCAGAATAGCTACAAGTATAATAATTTTATTGCGTAAAATAACTCTAGCAATAACGTCCCAAAAGTCCTTTGTAAAAAGTTTAAGCATGCTCTATTTAAAAGATGCGCAAAGGTAGAAAAAAGGAGCAGATTACCTCACAAAGAGACGTTAAATGTAAACTTAAAAGCTACATTGTCACCAATTTCAGGCAAGTGGTAGGCGCCATAGCGATAGGTGAAGCTCAAACCAAAACCAAATAGTAATTTATTAAGTTCGAAACCCGATTCGGTATATCCTTTTTCTAAAGAACCAAAAGGAACACCTTCGTGGCGTTCAGGGTTGTTCATGTCACCAATAGCATAACGCGTTATTAAAACCATTTGCGGTTTGTAACGTTCCGAAATATTAAAAGGTGTTAAGTAATGTTTAAATTGAAAAGTAGCGAACCTATCGGAAAAGAATTCGTTAAAAAACATAGTTTCAAAACTGTTTAAACCGGCAACAGAAAAACGCTGTAAAATGGTTTCTTTTGTAATATTGTTAGGGTAGGCGTGGTATAAATGAGTTAATGGTGTATCGCCACCAGAAATACCAGAAACTACGGTAATTCTAGAATGCGCTCCCTTCGGATCTCCTATTTGGTAAATGCTTCTAAAATCTAATTTCGAAAAGTTGAAATCACCTTTGATAACACTTTTCAAACTTTTGGTGTATTGCAGCGTAAATTTAGGGAAGCCGTCTTTCGTTTGTTTTACACCATATTCTGTAGATTCGAACTTGCTAAACGGACTCCATTGTAAAGCCGTTTTTGCCGAAGTAATATCGAAATTATTGTAAACATCTCCGTTAAGGTTGAAACCGTAAGCATAGGTTGGATCTATTTTACTGATAGAAAACTCCGTTTCACTTACAATTTTTGGTGTAAACTCATGTTCTAGAGAAATGAGCTTGGTAATGTGTTTATGAAATAAATCGATGTTAAGCAATCGAGGTTCAAAAAACTGAAAGAAACGATTGTCTGTTAAAAACTTGGTGCTTCCTGTTTCTTGTAAATCATCGGTGTACGATAAATTAACCCAAGTATTTGTAGCCTCTGCGACTCTAAAACCACCACCTAAGCTGTATTTAAATCTGCGGTCTCTAAAACCATAAACAAGATAGGTGTTTAAACGGTATTTCTCTGAAAAAGCCTTATTAGTTTCTGCTCCTAAACCGGTTCTAACACCTTCGTATTGGTTGTATTTTACCAAATATCTTAAATCGAAATTAAAATATTTTGTTGGAAAAAAACCATTACCCAATGATTTTACAAAGGCTTTCTTTTTAATAGAATCTTGTACGGGTTCTGTAGTACCTTCATTTTCTATTTGCGCATTTAGTGCGGCCGAGAATAAAATAAATAAAAACAGAATACAATGTTTCATCTAGAGAGAAAGGAGTAAAGTGATAAAAAAAGCGACAAATTTGCCGCTTTATATTTTTTAAACTGAAATAAAACTATAATTACACAGTCATGATTTCCTTTTCTTTTGCATCGAAAAGTTCATCCACTTTTTTAACGTGCTTATCCGTTATTTGTTGTACGTCTATTTCAGCATTCTTTTTTAAATCTTCCGATACATCTTCATTTTTCTTAATGTCGTTGTTGGCATCTTTACGAGCCGTACGGATACTTACTTTAGCATCTTCAGCTTCAGCTTTAGCCTGTTTTGCTAAATCTCTACGACGCTCTTCGGTTAAAGGTGGTACGCTTATAATAATAATGTCTCCATTGTTCATTGGGTTAAAACCAAGGTTTGCATAAGCAATACCACGCTCAATTTCTTGTAGCATGTTTTTCTCCCATGGTTGTACCGTTATTGTTCTACCATCTGGTGTGTTTATATTGGCTACTTGGCCAATTGGTGTTTGAGACCCGTAATAGTTTACCATTACGCTGCCAAGCATTGCAGGGCTAGCTTTACCAGCTCTAATGTTTACAAATTGCTTTTCAAGATGCTTAAGGGCGTTATCCATAGCTTCTTGTGTGCTGTCTAATATAAATTGAATGTCTTCCATTGTTTTTAACTTTAATATGGTTTAGCTATTTCAAAAATTGCGCCAAATGTTATAGGTTTACTTCAGTACCTATTTTTTCACCAGCAACAACTTTAAGTAGATTACCAGGTTTATTCATATCGAAAACAATAATTGGTAATTTGTTTTCCTGACTTAAAGTGAATGCTGTAGTATCCATTACTTTTAAGCCTTTACGTAATACATCATCAAAAGAAATATTATCGAATTTTACGGCTTTAGAGTCTTTTTCCGGATCTACATTGTAAATACCATCTACACGTGTTCCTTTTAAAATAACGTCTGCTTCTATTTCAATAGCTCTTAAAACGGCTGCAGAATCTGTTGTAAAATACGGATTTCCTGTTCCACCTCCAAAAATAACAACGCGACCTTTTTCTAGGTGACGCATAGCTTTTCTTCTAATAAAAGGTTCGGCCACTTCGTTTATTTTAATGGCAGTTTGCAATCTTGTTGGTATATCGGCATCTTCTAGAGCGCCTTGTAATGCTAAGCCGTTAATTACTGTGGCTAGCATACCCATGTAATCACCTTGAACGCGATCCATACCTTTACTAGCTCCAGCAACACCTCTAAAAATGTTTCCACCACCAATAACTACGGCTACTTGTACGCCTTGGTCGGTAATGGTTTTAATGTCTTGTGCGTATTCGGCTAAACGTTCTGGGTCTATACCGTATTGACGTTCACCCATTAAGGCCTCGCCTGAAAGTTTTAAAAGTATTCTTTTATATTTCATTTTATGAATTATGAGATGTTCGCTTAAGCGGAAACAAAAGTTTAGCAAAGCTACATAAAATTTTTATTTTTTTGAATTTATTACAAGTAATACCAAGCAGTAATTTCAATTGAGTTAAAATGTTTTGGGCGGGTTTTTAAGAAAAATAAAAACCGAGCTATCCACTATATCTTTTTAAAATAGCGTTTTATCAATCCATGGACTTTTAGGTTTACTTTGTTTTGGGTTAAATAGTATAGTTATAGGTTTGTAGTTTTAAAAAGGATGCCGTTACTATCTCTCCCGCGTGTGTTTGGCAAGTACAGTTATATCGCTGCCATGTACAGGTTGATTAATAATGATTTCTAAAGGTAACCGTCATATCAATAAATGAAGACATGATATTCCATTCTGTAATTATTCTTGTTTTAATCTTTTAGTTAAGATATAAATGAGGTTTCAATTTAAAGCAGAAAAAAACCACTACATCTAAAAAAAGAGTAGTGGTTTTTAATATGTTTTATTTCCGTGTAAACGAAAATTAGAATAATTAATTATCCAACAGATACACGTTTGAAATCTGTAATTTCAACTTCGCCGTAAGATGCAACGTATTTTGCTACGTTAGATTTTTCGTCTTTAATGAAATTTTGATCTAATAAACATTTTTCTTGGTCTAATGTTGTGTTATCAGAAATGAAACGCTCCATTTTTCCAGGTAAAATTCTATCCCAAATTTGTTCTGGTTTTCCTTCAGCCTTTAATTCTTCTTTAGCAGCTTCTTCAGCTTTAGCTATAACTTCAGGAGTTAATTGAGACATAGAAATGTATTGAGGTACGTTTTTTTGTGTTTTACCTAAACGACCTAACTCAATATTATCTTTTTCAATAACAGCAATTCTAGCTTCAGTTTCCGATGCTACAAAAGCAGGATCAAAATCTTTGTAAGATAATGTAGTTGCTCCCATTGATGCTACTTGCATAGCTACATCTTTAACTAAAGTATCAGCGTTATCAACTTTTGCAGATAAACCAACTAAAGCAGCAATTTTGTTGATGTGAACATAAGTTCCAACAAATGGTGCTTGTAATTTTTCAAAACTAGTAATGTCTAGTTTTTCACCAATTACACCTGTTTGCTCAATTAATTTTTCGGCAACAGTCATTCCTTCAAAATCAGCAGCTAAAAATGCTTCTTTAGAATCTACTGTTAAAGCAATATCACCTAATTGGCTAGCTAGAGCTAAAAAGTTTTCGTTTTTACCAACAAAATCAGTTTCACAACCTAAAACAATAGCAACACCTTCTGTTTGGTCTGCATTAATTTTAGAAACAGCAGCACCTTCAGAAGAGTCTCTATCGGCTCTTTTTTCAGCTACTTTTTGTCCTTTTTTACGTAAAACATCGATTGCTTTATCGAAATCGCCTTCCGCTTCAACTAAAGCTTTTTTGCAGTCCATCATTCCTGCGCCAGTAGCTTGTCTTAATTTGTTTACTTCAGCGGCTGTAATTTTTACTGTAGTACTCATAGTTATTAGAATTTAAAAAAGTCGTTCAATATATTTTCAACAAAGAAAAGAACTAAACGACTTATTTGTGTTTTGTTAATGTTATTTTATTCTTCTTCTTCAGCAGATGCTTTTGGTGCTGGTGCAGCTTTTGCTTTAGGAGTTTCCTCTTTTGCAGATGCAGCAGCATCTTTATCAGCTTTACGCTCAGCTAATCCTTCAGATATTGCAGAAGTTACGTGAGATAAAATTTTATCAATCGATTTAGAAGCATCGTCATTTGCAGGGATAACATAATCCACTTGGCGTGGATCAGAGTTTGTATCAACCATTGCAAAAATTGGAATGTTTAATTTTTGTGCTTCTTTAATCGCGATATGCTCACGCTTAATATCTACAACAAATAAAGCTCCAGGTAAACGAGTCATATCAGTAATAGAACCTAAGTTTTTTTCTAACTTCGCTCTTAAACGATCTACTTGTAAACGCTCTTTTTTAGATAACGTTAAAAACGTACCATCTTTCTTCATTCTATCAATAGTAGCCATTTTTTTAACAGCTTTTCTAATAGTAACAAAGTTAGTTAACATTCCACCAGGCCATCTTTCAGTGATGTAAGGCATGTTAATAGATCCCGCTTTTTCAGCAACGATATCTTTAGCTTGTTTTTTTGTTGCAACAAATAAAATTTTACGACCAGAGTTAGCAATTTTTGCTAATGCTTCTCCAGCTTCATCAATTTTAGCTGCTGTTTTGTATAAGTTGATAATATGGATACCGTTACGTTCCATATATACGTAAGGCGCCATGTTTGGGTCCCACTTACGTGTAAGGTGTCCGAAATGCACACCTGCTTCAAGTAATTCTTTTACTTCTACTGCCATTTTGTAATAATAGTTTACGTTCTGTTGAATTAGCAATGTTCCATTTCGCTTTACGCTTTTGGCTTCATTTAGATGCTAAACTAAATCCTATTTGTTTTAAATATAATAGGACAACAATAACTTGTTTTTTTATTTTGTTTGAAATGATACCAGGCATCTGAAAAACAGATCCTGAACCACGTCCAGGATATTAACGTTTCGAGAATTGGAATTTCTTACGCGCTTTTTTCTGACCGAATTTCTTACGTTCAACCATTCTAGGGTCTCTAGTTAATAAACCTTCTGGCTTAAGTATTAGTCTGTTCTCAGCATCTAACTCACACATTGCGCGAGAAATTGCTAAACGAACAGCCTCAGCTTGTCCAGTAATACCACCTCCATATACATTTACTGTAATATCAAAGTTGCTGTCATTGTTAGTCAAAACTAAAGGCTGATTTACCTTGTACTGTAAAGTAGCTGTAGGGAAATAGTTAGTTAAGTCTTTTTTATTAATCGTAATGTTTCCTGTTCCTGTAGAAACATAAGCACGAGCAACAGCCGTCTTTCTACGGCCAATTTTGTGAATTACTTCCATGTTATTTAAATTCTTCTAGATTAATTACAGCTGGTTTTTGAGCTTCATGTTTATGAGCTGTTCCAACAACAACGGTAAGATTACGGAATAACTCAGCACCTAATTTATTTTTAGGTAGCATTCCTTTAACTGATTTTTCTACTACTCTTGCAGGATCTTTTCCAAACAATTCTGTAGCAGTTAAACTTCTTTGACCTCCTGGATACCCAGTGTGACGAATGTACGTTTTAGCGTTCCATTTGTTACCAGATAAACTGATTTTTTCTGCGTTGATAACAATTACGTTATCACCACAATCAACGTGAGGTGTGAAGTTTGGCTTGTGTTTACCTCTTAAAAGTTTTGCAACTTTAGAAGCTAAACGACCAAGTGCTTGTCCTTCAGCGTCAACTAAAACCCACTGCTTATCTGCAGTTGCTTTGTTAGCTGAAATCGTTTTGTAGCTTAATGTGTCCACGTTTTTAATTTATTTTTATTAAACATTCCTCTCTTAAAAAGAGTTTGCAAATTTACGATTATATATTTGATTACCAAATAGTGTGGTTATATTCTTTTAATAAAATTAAAAGTATTGATATTTAAGGGTTTAACCTATGGTAACATTTGTTAACTAAAAAAGCCAGATAAGTATGTTTTATCTGGCTTTTCTAATTGAAGCGTGCTTTAAGTTTATTTACCTAAACCTATTACTAGTCCACCAGAATAGTAAGTGCCTTTACCAATATTTCTACCACTAACTATAGTGCCAGAACCAAGACTAACACCTATTGTTTTAGTTATTGGTGCGTAAAGGTTTAAGCCAACTCTAGAAAAACTTACTTTAGTTTCAGGGAAGTTACCAGCAAAGTTTGGCGAGTTAATATCTAAGCTTCCGTTACTTTTTTGAGCATCAAACCAGGCATCTGCATAAAATGCTTTTCCTGCGTATCCTAATTTAATTTGTGCGTTAACACTGTTTGGTACATCAAATTTAGCACCATCACCTAAGCCTAAGTTATTATCAGCTTCTCCTCTTATAGAGTGACCAACAAATGCATTTCCGAAGAAACCAGAGTTGTTATTATATTGTAAACCTAATTTTGTATCAATAGACGACGCACCGTTACCAAGAGAAAGTATTCCTGTAGGTTCGTAATCAAAAGCATAAGACCCTCCTACTGCTACAACAAATGTAGTTGTACCATTTTTGTGTTGAGTTACAAAAGGCGCCCATTTTACCAATAAGCTTACATCTTGAAGGTTTGATTGCTCTGTAGTCCCGTTTACAGGATCTGCAACGCCTTGTCCTTCTGCATCAATATAAGGTAGGTTTGCAATTACAGTAAGGTTATCTGTAATACCATAATTAGCATATACATTATATATGTTCTGGTCAATTTGGTTGTGTGCAGGTACAGCATCTACTTCATCAAGGCCTAAGTAGAATTTTTCATAAGTAGCAAACGTATAAGAAACAGCAATGTTTGCTTCTCCTTTTTTGTTAAAAAATCCGTCAGGGTTAATTTGAGCTTGTGTGTTTTGTATTGCAATACTGAACACGGTAATTAAAGTTAAAAATAATTTAGTTTTCATAGCATTCTTTTTTTTTGATTATTGGGATTATAGGACGATTTGAATAACTATTCATTACAAAGTATATGTTAAGTTTTATTTTGCGTTTGTAAGTTTTTAGAATGATTTTTTGTGTAAATCATTTGTTTTTATGTTGTTAGGTGAAGGGGTTTAATTCAATAAATTTTGAAATTATTATGTTTTCTAATGAATCTCTTTTGTTAGTTTTGCGCATTCTTATACTTATAATATGATTTCAGTTGATAATTTAGCCGTAGAATTTAGTGGAACCACACTATTTAGTGATGTATCGTTTACTATTAATGAAAATGATAAAATTGCCTTAATGGGGAAAAATGGTGCTGGAAAATCAACAATGATGAAAATTATTGCTGGTGTGCAAAAATCTACTCGCGGGCATGTACGTTGCCCAAAGGAAGCCATTATAGCCTACTTACCACAGCACTTATTAACTGAAGATGATACTACCGTTTTCGATGAAGCTTCTAAAGCGTTTAGCCACGTGTATACCATGCGTGACGAAATGGAAGGTTTAAATAAACAATTGGAAACACGCACAGATTACGAATCGGACGAGTACATGAAAATTATTGAGCGTGTATCCGATTTAGGTGAAAAATATTATGCTCTAGAAGATGTAAATTATGATGCTGAAGTTGAAAAAGCCTTAAAAGGTTTAGGTTTTAAGCAGGAAGATTTTACTAGAAACACCAACGAATTTAGTGGTGGATGGCGCATGCGTATAGAATTAGCTAAAATTTTATTACAGAAACCAGACCTTATATTGTTAGATGAGCCTACCAACCACATCGATATAGAATCTGTAATTTGGTTAGAAGATTTTTTACTGAATAAAGCTAAAGCTGTAGTCGTTATATCTCACGATAAAGCCTTTATTGATAATATTACAAACCGCACCATAGAAGTCACTATGGGGCGCATTTATGATTATAAAGCCAACTACACGCATTACTTGCAATTGCGAGAAGATAGGCGTGCACATCAAATAAAGGCTTACCAAGAACAACAGCGTTTTATTGCCGATAACCAAGCGTTTATAGATCGTTTTAAGGGTACGTTTTCTAAAACCAACCAAGTCACATCGCGTGAACGTATGTTGGAAAAATTAGAAATTATTGAAGTGGACGATATTGATACGTCTGCCTTAAAATTACGTTTTCCAAAAACGCAGCGTTCTGGCGATTATCCGGTTACGGTTAAAGATGTTTCGAAATCTTACGGCGAGCATGTGGTATTTAATAATGCTAATATGTCTATTGCCCGTGGCGAAAAAGTATGTTTTGTAGGTCGAAATGGTGAGGGTAAATCTACTATGATTAAAGCTATTTTAGGCGAAATTGATGTAGAAGGCGAATGCAGTTTAGGGCATAATGTAAAGGTTGGATACTTTGCTCAAAACCAAGCCGCTTTGTTGGACGAAGAATTAACCATTTTTCAAACCGTAGACGAGGTTGCTAAAGGCGATGTGCGTACACAAATTAAAAATATTTTAGGTCGTTTTATGTTTAAAGGCGACGATATCGATAAAAAAGTAAGTGTGCTTTCTGGTGGTGAAAAAACAAGATTAGCCATGGTGAAACTTTTACTAGAGCCGGTTAACTTGCTTATTCTCGATGAACCTACAAATCACTTAGATTTAAAATCGAAAGATGTTTTAAAAGAAGCGTTACAAGATTTTGATGGCACGCTTATTTTGGTGTCGCACGATAGAGATTTTCTACAAGGTTTATCAAATAAAGTATTCGAATTTAAAGAAAAACGTGTTATTGAACATTTTGAAACAATTGACGATTTCTTGGTTAGAAACAGGATAGAAAGCCTAAAAGCTATCGATTTGTAGTTCTGTTTATCTTATTTTCTAGTTATTTCATCTAAAGGCAAAATTCAGTTTTTTTGCCTTTTAAGTCGATTAACCTAATTTTTTATTGCTTCATCTAAAAAAAAGGTTTTTACTTCTAAAGTATTTTTTCAGACTTCATTTTCAAATTATCTTTGCGGTATAATTATAGTATATCTGTAACGATTAGATGGTAATACTTCTAATTCAATAATTTGTCAGTGTGTTATGGTTAAAAGATTACGATAATCCCCCTCAAGATCTAAGAATTTAAAAGGAAGTTCAACCAGAAACTTAACGTTATGAACAAAATATTAATCGCTTTTGCGCTATTTACATTAGGCTTAAATGCACAAAGTAAATTACAACCCAACATACACGCCTCTTTAAATTTAGGGCAAACTATCACCGACAATACATTAGGTTTAGAAGACTCTAAATACGTTATCAATAAAGTGCTTTTGTACAATAAAGAAACTTTGGAACAACGTGTATATCAAAACCAAGCAAAAAGTATTGCCATCGATTTAGACCAGGTTAAAACAGGTGTATATACAGCAATGGTTTATGTAAATGGCGATGTTAAAGTATTCAATTTAGATATTGTAGGTTTAAGTTCAAGTGAAAATTACGAAACTACCGAAGCGGCAGAAGTTGCTGTTCTTAAAGAAAAAAAGCCTGCAGTGGTAGAGGTTGTTAAAGTTCCTGAAGCTCCAGTAGAAGTTAAAGAGAAAAAAATTAAGTTTTATCGTGTAGTATCTACCGTAGCATTTAAATATAGTTCTAGTAAATACAATGTGTTTACAGAAAAACGTAAAGATGCTTTAATTAGAAAAAACGAGCTAGATTTAACAACACGTATCGGAAAGAAAAACACGCTAGTTGTTTACGCCGTATACTTAGATCGTAGCGAAGAAATGATTTATGATACAGGAGCAGTAAAAGATTTTAATAAAACACTACCTGCTGGTAACGAGTTATCTTCTTTATAGATTAAATTGAGATGTTTTAAGCACGCCAACTTAGGCTGAAGCTTATTATCCATGTCTAGAACAACAAGTTAGTTCAATATCCACAATACAAACCGTAGACGAAGTTGCCAAAGGCGATGTGCGTACGCAGATAAAAATTTTTTAGGGCGTTACCCAAGGGTCGGGCTTGCGGCAGTCGCTTTTTTGTGTTGCATTAGGTGCAACAACACAAAAAGAGCTTCAACAAATGCCTTAATCCCTAACGCATGTATCCGCTTATTTTACTTTGTTTTTGGAGTGTTTCAACGCTTGAGTTAAACGTGGTGAGGAAGCTAAGAAATGTTAAATTTTCGTCAGCGAACAAAGTTATGAAACGCTTAACTATCAAAATTATAAAAAAGAATGTGAACTTAATACATGTTCACATTCTTTTTTATAATTTTTAATGGTCAAAATCTGCTCCTAAAATTTTGAATTGAAAAGGTGTAATATTAAGGTTGTATTCATTAGTAATACTTAAATTATTTAGTTGTAGTTGTACTATTTTTTTCTGAGTCGGAATTGAAATATAAATAAAATCTTCACTCAAGTCAATACTACTAATCACAGCACTATGATCTATAGCCTCTGTATCCATAGTAACATTTAATTGTCCTTGATATTTTACTAATCCTGTTTCAACTTCTGTAATATTTAAATAGCCTTCTCCTGTTAAGCTTACAACTAAATCTCCTTCTTTTGAAGTTATGCATTTAAATAAATTATTAGTTTCGTAAATTGGAGTAATTTCTTCCGCTTCAATGTTTATAAAATAAGCGCCTTTGCTAGTTGTATATCCAACAAACAAATTATCATCACTAGTACTCAATAAACTTCCAAACCATGCATCGTCTTCAAAGTCATTAGGATAATTGATTAAACTTTGTTGTCCTGTGCTTTTTACCACCAAAATCCCTGTATTAGACCCAAAAATAGCCACATTATCATTCCCTGCATTTCCATGAATACCAGAAGTAACAATTACAGTCTCATCTTCAAAAAGAACTTCTTCACTTTGATTGATAATTTTTACCGATTCAGGAAGTCCTACACCAGATCCTAACTCTGTAACTGCAATAGTTCCATTTTCATAAATCACCATTGCGCCATGATGTGCTGCAGAACCTGTATTAAGTGTTCTAACAGGAGAAGATTCATTATAAATACTATTCTCATTAAATAAACTTAAAGTGGCATCGCCATCATTATAAACTGAAACATAACCTTGTTCAGATTTGAAATGGGTTGGGCTTTGGCTTTCAAAACTAATTGCAGCCATTCCTTGCTCACCAAGATCATGACTATGGCTACCGTGATCAATCTCTCCTCCGTAATTAAATGTTTCAGTAAAGTTGTTGTCTCTATGAGTAATTACGCCGTAGAGTCCAGATTCTGTTGCGTAAATACTTCCTCCACTAAAACTAGCTTGAAAGTCTAGAATAGAACTGTCATAAGGTTTTAAGAAATTTAGCACATTAGATTCCGAGTCAGAAATTAATAAACCCATATTTTCATTTTCTACAATTTGTTCTTCAAAAGGTAATTCATCTGTATCATCACTTGAACAGGATGAAAATATACTTATTACCAATGCATAACTTAAAATTTTAAATAATTTCATTTTTCATTTTTTATAAATTCAGGGCAAATATAAATTAATAAAATATTAACGCAACTAAGTCGCATTAATATTTTATTAATTTTTCTACAAATAAGTTTCAGGTAAATAAAGTGAGGTTTTTCAATTATCTATATTTGGTTCAAGATGTACTAGTTCATTAAAAAAGCATTATATACTTCTTCCAAACAAAATTTAGATTACGTCCTTTAAACTTTCCATGAGAAGAAGCTGACTTCAGCCTATTGTGCCATAATTAGAAAACTAGTCTGCGTTAGTGATTGATGCGGCATCCTTTTTAAAAAATTAGTAAGACTAAATGTTGGAGTATATAACAAGTTGAGGTTAATAGTTGCCTTTTTTTTGGGTTGAAGATTTAGCGTTTTAAAAAGATATAGCGGAAAGCACGGCCCGAAGGGAACGCCCGAAATACTAGAATTATAATGACAACGAGTCGTTTTTTGCTTATTTTTGCACCGTTATGCAAGATTTAAAACTTTCGGATTGGTTACCTACCACAAACAAAGAGGTGAAAATACGCGGATGGGAAGCACTAGATGTTATCCTTTTCAGTGGCGACGCTTATGTAGATCACCCAACGTTTGGGCCTGCAGTTATTGGTCGTATGCTAGAGAGTTTTGGCTTGCGTGTAGCTATTGTACCGCAACCTAACGTAAACGATAATCTTCAGGATTTTGTGAAATTGGGACAGCCAAAAATGTTTTTTGGTGTTACCGGTGGTTGTATGGATCCCATGATTAGCAACTATAACGCGAATAAAAAACGCCGTGATAAGGATGCTTATACACCAAACGGTGATATTGGGTTTCGTCCGGATTACGCAACAACGGTTTATTCTAAAATTTTAAAAGAAAAATGGCCAGATACACCCGTTTTAATTGGTGGTATCGAGGCGTCATTACGTCGTGTGACACATTACGATTATTGGAGCGATAAATTATTGCCTTCTATTTTAGAAACTTCGAAAGCCGATATGTTGGTTTACGGTATGGGCGAACAACCCTTGCGTGAAGTAGTGCGTTTGCTAGAAAGAGGCGTGCCATTTAGTAGTATAAATACGGTATTGCAAACGGCTGTGCTTTTAGATGAAGGTGAAAAAATACCAAAAAATAGTAATTGGGAAGATGTTGAAATTGCTTCGCATGAAGTCTGTTTAAAGGATAAGAAAAAATACGCGTCTAACTTTAAAGTGATAGAGCAGGAGTCTAATAAATTGGCTGCGCGGCGTATTTTTCAGAAAATTGGGGATAAAACCTTAATGATAAATCCGCCGTATCCAACGATGACGGAAGCTGAAATTGATGCTTCTTTCGATTACCCATATACACGTTTACCACACCCAAAATATAATAAGCGCGGACCGATACCTGCGTTCGAAATGATTAAGTTTTCCATTAACATCCACCGTGGATGCTTTGGTGGTTGTAGCTTTTGTACCATTTCGGCACACCAAGGCAAATTTATTGCCTCTCGTAGTCAAGAATCTATTTTAAAGGAAGTGGATACCGTTGCTAATATGCCAGATTTTAAAGGCTATTTAAGTGATATTGGTGGGCCAAGTGCCAACATGTATCAAATGAAAGGGAAAGTGCAGTCTATTTGCGATAAATGTGTGGCGCCTTCTTGTATTTCGCCAGTAATTTGTAGCAATTTAGATACCTCTCACAAGCCTTTAACCGAATTGTATCAAGCGGTTGATAGTCATCCAAAAGTTAAAAAGTCATTCATTGGTTCGGGTATTCGTCACGATATGTTGGTGCCGGAATTTAATAAAAATGCCGATCCTAAAGAATTAGATGCTTACACGGAAGAGGTGATGACGAAGCATGTTTCGGGCCGACTTAAAGTAGCGCCAGAACATACTAGTGATCCTGTTTTAAAACTAATGCGTAAACCATCGTTTAGTTACTTCCATAAGTTTAAAGAGCGTTTCGATAAAATTAATATTGCTAAAGGTTTAAAACTTCAGTTAATTCCTTACTTTATATCGAATCATCCGGCTTGTGAAGTAGAAGATATGGCAAACCTAGCTGCCGAAACTAAAGATATGGGTTTCCAGTTAGAGCAAGTACAAGGGTTTACACCAACACCAATGACGGTGGCTACGGTAATTTATTACAGTGGTTACCATCCATACACGCTTAAAAAAGTAAACACGCCAATTACTAGAAAAGAAAAAGACGAACAACACCGTTTTTTCTTCTGGTATAAAGATGAAAATAAAGACTGGATTAAAAAGACTTTAAACAAATTAGGGCGTCAAGATTTACTAAAAGTGTTACTACCCGAGAAAACAGAGAAGTGGCGTAAAAACACACCTAATGGTGATGCTAAACATACCTTTGATGATGCTGTTCCTTTTAATAAGCGCAAAAACAAAGCGAAATTTAAAAGTAAGAAGAAGCGTCGTTAATTTATACACCAGGTGATAAGTAGAATTTTTGCACACAGGATTTTCAAATCGTTTTATTTTTGTTATATTATTACAATGAAAAAACAATTACAAATAATTAACGGTGTCGCTTTTGTATGTGTTATTGTAATGAACTATTTATCTAACACAGGTTTATTAAATAACACCACCATAGGGGAGGTTTCTAAAGATTATAACACCTTATTTACTCCTGCAGGTTATGCGTTTTCCATTTGGGGAATTATCTATTTGCTCTTGTTAGGGTTTATTATCTACCAAGGACGCAGTCTATTTGTAAAAGTTAGAAACGACGATTTTATTTTAAAAACAGGTTGGTGGTTTCCAATCTCTTGTATTGCAAATTGTGCTTGGATTGTAACCTGGATTTACGGTTACACCTTAATATCGTCCATATTTATCTTTATCATTCTATTTTCGCTACTACAAATTGTGCTTAAAAACAGCATGGAATTGGTAGACGAGCCAATTTCAGTTATTCTCTTTTTATGGTGGCCCTTTGTAATTTATAGCGGCTGGATTACCGTTGCTAGTATTGCAAACGTATCGGCCGTTTTGGTAAAATACAATTGGGATGGTTTTGGGTTATCGCCAACATTTTGGGCTATAGCATTAATAGGTATCGCAACCATAATAAACTTAATGGTAACCTGGAAACGAAACATGCGCGAGTTTGCACTTGTTGGTGCTTGGGCTTTAATAGCTATTTATGTAGCTAATAGCGACGCCAATACTACTGTAGCTTTTACTGCAGCAGTTGCTGCGGCTTTTTTAATTATAAGCAGTTCTACGCATGCCTTTATTAACCGAGAAACAAACCCGGCGATTAAGTGTAAGGAGTATTTAGATGCTAGGAAAAACTAAAGCCTAACGTTCTACTTTTTTAATTTTTTCTGAGTTTTCCCTTTTCTTGTTGCTACAGCATGTGCTAACACAGCGACTTCTATAAGTAGAATTGCAATTTTAGCTTTTTTACTTTTTGTTAATGTACTTGTAAGTCCTAATACTTTTGTAATTATCATAATTTATATTTTTAAGAACAAATTATGGATAAAGTTCATTGTTGAATGACTTGATAAATATTTATTTTGACTGGATTGAGGGTTTTGTTAATGTCTGTATTAATAAACAAAACAGATTTTCGATTAAGTGTAAGGGTAGTAATTAGTTTTTTATTTTTTCTTATTTTTAAGTTTTAATCCATTTTCTAAATCAAGAACAGGTTTGTCGCTGTAAAGTATGTTAGGGAAAAGTTTTGATCCTACAGCAATTAAAATTCGTTCAACTAATAATCTTGTATGTTCAGAGGTTTCTGGTGGTAATTGAATAATTGAGTATTCTGTCCATTCGTCAAAAGAATGGTGTTTTTGAGTTGTAGGATATCTTTTTGATAGAGATTTTTTCGTCTCTCCGAAGTAAACTTCTTTTAGTTCTCTATTTAGCAATATGTAAATATTATTTTCATTTATTTCTTTAGAGATGTTATCTCTTGATTTCCAGTTGCTAACTTGTATTCTTCGCAGTATTTCTTCTTTTGAACTTAGTAAATAATCTGCAATCAAGTATGAGCTAAGTTCATTAAAAACTTTAGGGAATCCTTGAGAAGCTTCTCTAACTCTAAAAAACTCTTTAAAGGTTATTTCTGGTTTATTTTTTTTCCATAAAATTTTTACTTGCAATTGTTCTTTGAAACCTCCAATATCATATTCAGTAAATTTTTGCTTTTTGTAATATTCATCACCGATATGAAACTCTAATGATCGCACAAAGCTTTTTGGGTAATCTTTTGCTAATTGAACAGCAAAGTCATTATCCCATTTCAATCTATAACTACTAGTTTGACTTCTACCTTTTGTAAAAAACAGAGATAATTTACCTTTGAATTTGTGTTTAATTTTTTTTAACTCCTTTGGTGACTCATAATTAATGTTAATTTCCCAAGATTTGTTATTTGAATTATGAGTTTTTAAAACTTTTTCAGTCCAAGATTTAGCATAATATTGGGGTATAGTTATCATGAGGTCATTAATAAACATTGATTTGTGAATGTCTAAAGGGAAAAAATTCTGTGATAATCTAATTGGTTGGACTCTGTTAGTTCTTTTATCCATTTATAATTTTATTGTATAGTTCTTTTCCTATTTTTTCAATAACTCCAACCACTAAAGCGTTACCCATGAAAAAAGCTCTTTTTGCATCCGTTATTCCCTCTAGTTTTGTGTGGTTATCAGGAAACATATTTAGCCTTTCTAGTTCAATAGGTGTTAATCGCCTTAATCCTCTATCGGAATCAACAACATGCTTGAAGCGTGATGGAGATTTCCCCCCTTCTCCTGTAATTATTGTTCTGGATGCATTGTCAAGTGAGTCTGGGTAAATCATTGCGCCTTCACCATAATTATATTCAAAACCATTTTGGGTAATTCTTTTCTCCTTTTTAGAGCCTTTTAAATATTCCCACATTTCTACTTCTGTGGTGATAGTTCGTTTAGAGCCATCCCTATTTGTAATAATTTTTGGCGTTTTTAATTTTTTATCTGCTATGAAAAATTCGTTAGTTACTTCTCCATTTTGGATTAAGTCTCGAAGTTTTGTTTTTGGACCTTTATATTCTGGTTCGCTTTTAGTTGTGTACACTTTTCCTTTAACAAGCATTCCTGTATTAAGAAAGGGGGACAATTTTGCGTCTTTATTAAATTCATTAGTTATTTCAACTAAATTTCCTTTTAGTTCAACTTCTTGAATTTTAATGTTTTTTGCAACAGGAAAAGCTCTAGCTATAGTTCCATCTTCTGTTAGCCAACCTATTTTGCTAGACTTCACAAGTTTTTTGTACGTAACTGTAGATTTATGGTAGCCAATAAAGAATACGCGTCTTCGCCTTTGCGGCATTCCGTATTCAGCAGCATTAATAACTCGCCATTCTACAGCGTAGCCTAAATCATTTAAACTTTGAAGCATTACTGCAAAATCACGACCTCTTTGGTTTGCAGGAGATTTTAAAAGTCTATCTACATTCTCTAAAAACAAATATTTAGGTTTGTTTTTTTTATTTTCTAATATACTATGTATCGACCACCAAAGCACTCCTTTCTTTCCTTTTAATCCTTTAGAGTTATGTAAAGTTGTCGCTACAGAATAATCTTGACAAGGGAATCCTCCAACTAATAGTTCGTGATCTGGGATTTCTTCAACATCTCTTGTTACAACTTGATTAATATCTTCATTTGAATGGTTCTCTTTCCCAAAGCGTGCTTCATAAACTTCTGAAGCATGTTGCTTTTTTGTTGAAGGTTCCCATTGATTGCTCCATACGATTTCAAAATTACTTTTTTCAAGTCCAAGCCTGAAACCGCCAACTCCAGCAAACAATTCTGCTACTTTTATTTTTTTATTTGCCATTATCTTGAGTTTTGTAATAGTTAATCTTTTCTTCTGCCACTTTTAAAATTTCGGCAGTTGATTCTGAGTATTTTAAATCTTCTGCGATTTTTTCTGAATACCAACTTATTATTAAATCTTTTTGAGACAGATTATAAAAATCTGCAAGCCTTAGGAGTTGTTCTTTTGTGGGTTTCCGCTCGTTTTTCTCAAACTTACTAATAAGAGATTGGTCGATACTAACTTCATCTGATACTTTTCTAAGGATTAAATGAGTTTTATCTCGAGCTTCTTTAAGGGTTTCTCCTAAAGTTTTCATAATTAAATAATGTTTTAGACAAATATTGTCCAAATATAGAGATACATTTTATAATTATTATACTTATAACGGTTTTTTATCTGAATGTAATCGGACAAATTAAATATGGTTTTTTTATATTGTGAACTCATAAGATTCCTTTTGAAATAAAAATTAATAGAAACCATCTTTATCTAATGAATAATGCTACTCAAATTATAATTAGTGAAATTTATAATCTGGTAGGAAATAGAACTATAAGAGATATAATTAATTTAGAAACAGATAATATTTATAATAAATCGGCAGTTTCAGTAATAATCAAAAAATACATTAATAATAATTCATTGTATAATTTAGATGTGTTGAAAGATTATAATATTATGGTGAAATTTATTTCTGTCGATGTAAATTATAAATGTTTCGAAGCGATGTCTTTTACTAATGTATCTTTATTCAATACTATTTTTGAGAAATGGGATAGTCAAGATCCATTAGAAAATGCTTCATTAAGAAGTCAATTAAATTCGAACTATCTTTTTATACCGGTAATAAAAAATAAAAAGAAAGGTGCTTATAATAATTATTATGATTGGAAAATTGGTTGTTTTAGTTTTTGGGTGCCAAATGAGAGTGAATTGAGTTTGATTGGAAAAGAATGGGAGGAGATTCAACAAGTAATTCAAAAAGGAGTAGTGTTGCAAAAAGTAAAATATGGAGAAGGATATAGAACGAATAATAATTTACCTAAACAGTCGGAAACAAATTTTATACACTTAAGACCGCATGCTAAGAATAGTTCTGATTTTGATATCCCGTATTTGAATTACACTAATGGAGATGTAGAGATAACCAAGCAATCATTTTGGCTTAATAAAAAATTTATTAATCAATTATTAGAAAAATACAAATGGAAAACGAGTTCAAAGGGAGAGTGATTTTTTCTGAAAATTATAAAACCACTATTGATTCTATAAAATTAATAAATAAATCGGTTACTAGTCGAGCTACAATAGTTAAGGCTAGTAATGAGTCACTAGATCTTTCTGATAGTTCAGATATTAGAATAATTAAAGGTTATGAAGAGGTAACCAAAATTTTATCTGAAAATTTAAAGCAGGCCGATGTTTTATGTGCTTATGATGAATCTATTTTAGAACTTAACTCTCTAGAAGGGAAAGTGAGGTGTACTGTGCATAACTCAGTCATACAAAGCAAAAAAGAGTATGTTCCTGCTGCTTATGTTACCTTAAAATTCTATACTAAATCTAATTTGATTTCAGGGAAAGCAACTGAATTTTCGGATATAATTAGAACAGATGATGTTCCTGGGGATTTATCAAAAGAGTATGTAAAAGAGAGAGCATATTTTCTTTCTAAAGCAGCTCCTTCTAATTCATTAATCTTTATTGACGGTTCAATGTTTTCAGGTGCCTCAACTAGTGGGAATTTTGTGTTAATAGATTATTTACTTTCTAAGAACTGTCGACCTGTGTTTTTTGTTAAAAATAGTGAGAGTACGATAATAACTGAACGATTTAATTTTGCAAGAGGATATAATTCTGACTTGCATTGGGCTTATGTTAATTTAAAAACGGGTAACGTATCTCCTGTATTTGCATACACTTCTAAAGAAGGTAGAAGTAAAGCAATGTGCTTCATGAAAGTTTTTGATAATAGAAGTCCTGTTAGAATTGAGTTTCCATTAAAAGCTTTTGAAGAAGGTTGGTATGGTGATGATGTATTTGATTTGATATACTACCAGTATCTTGCAAATGGTAGCTCCAATAACATGCAGCCAAGAATTATTCAAGTATCTGAAATGTACGCTAGAGAGGTCTTAAAATCCACTAATTTATATAAAGAAATTGAAAGAATGGGACTAACTAAAAGTATGAACGAAGAAAGAAGTTTTAATTAACTCTTTAGCTCTTCAATTATATACTTATTAATCGTTCCAGGCATTTCTCCTAAATCAATAGATATTTTAAACGAGAGGTCTTTCAAAACATTATAAAATATTTCATTAGCAATTAATCTCTGTTCTTCTTTATAGTTGTCTAAAATAAGGTTTAAAAAATAGATTGCATTTTTTCTTTTACTCAAATCCAAATAGTACTGATAAGATCCTTTTTTAAAATATAAAGATGTTTTAGGTAAATCAACATTATTAGTGATAAATTTCCTAAAAACGGAATCTTTTCCAGTTTCCCATCCTACTTTTTTACCTAAACTCAAATCGTTATCTTCCATTTCTTTTTCTATAGAAATGAAAAACTTATGATAATCGCTTAGTTTATTTGTAGATAATCCTTCAGTGTTAAAACAATTTTCTGCATTATCTGCCCCAAAAAGCACCAAGAAAATACACCAGATTTTCTCTTGAGTTTTTAAAGAAAGTTTCTTTTCTATTTTAAAATTATTAGAATCGAATGCTTTGAAAACCTCCTGTATGTTATAATTTTTAATTGAATAAAGTTTAAACATTCCATTTGCTCCAATAAACACCTTATCATTATTAATTAAATTACCTCGTATTATGTAATTATCCTTGAAACATTTATCGATAACATCTTTGTCAAAAAGATATTTTAATTCGTCAATAGAAACAGAGCCATTTAGCATCAACTTATTTAAGTCGTTATTGTTTTTTTTTAAAAACATCAGAGTTTTAAAAACATCTATTCCTTGTTCATTTTCAAAATGATAGATCTCTTTTGTTTTTAATCTTTCTTGAAATGCAACGCAAAGACTGTTGTATAATTTCTCTAATAAATCTTCCATTAATATTCTATAATTTTAATTCCATTAGAATTTGGCCTTGTAAAAACAGCCATTACTAATCTATTTTGATTTTCAATCTTTTTAATGGATGAAATTACTGAATCCAAGGCATTCTGTGCCATATTACCAATTTCGTCAAGTAATACAACTACATATTTGCCTTCGACATTTTCTATCCTTTGTTTCAAATAATTAGCACTCGCTAAACCTGTTGATACGTCATCTTTTTTTATGATAATTCCGTTTTCACAATGAAACTCCTGCTTTATCATATTATAAAATTCCAGATTAACAAAATCACCATCAGCTCTTAATAACTTGTTGTCCATGGAGTAAGCTATTATTTTACCCGCTAATTCCATGAATTTTACATCTTCTTGTGCTGTAAATTCTGAGAGATTACCTCCTTCTATTTTTGAAATCAAATCAGCATAAGACTTAAGGTTGACATTAATTAGCGTAATAGTGTGTAAAAAAGATTTTATTTTATTCTTTTGAGCATCATTATATCGCGAAGGCTTTTTAGTTTTCTCCATTTCAAGAGCCCTCTCATTTAATCTTCTATCCGAATCTAAACTCTTAATTTTTTCACGTAAATCTCTTAGTTTCCTTTCAATATCAGCTTTTGAGAAATTTAAGTTTTCCAATAATTGAGGGTTTGATATTTTTTGTTTAACGTTATATTGCAGTGCTGATAATTTATCAAGAGAGTCGAACCTACTTAAATCAGAAATTTTTAAATCATTAGCACACTGAGCACAGATTAAATCAAATTTGTTTTTTATTGATTTCAAAGTTTGCTTAATCTCTTTTATTTCAGCCTCCGTTTTGTAATAAATGCTACCATCGTCATCCACAAGTTTCTTTTTATTTTCCTTGTTGAGTTGAGATTGTATTCTCATATATTGGATAATATATCCTCCTAAAGGTTTTAAGCCCGTTATTAGGAATGATTTTAGTGAGTCGTAATCTTTTACTTTATGATCGTTAATAATAGCTTCAAGGCTGTTTTTTAATTTTTTCGAATCAACAGAAATAGCATTTTTTAGAAAATGGTCAATCTCATTTTCTACTAACTCTTCCAATAGGTTTATTAAGTCCTTGTATGAATTATGAATTATGTATGATTTGTTGTTCTTTTTTTCTAAAATAAATCGAAGAATTATGTCTTTGATATAATCAATACTTCCAATATATTTTTTTTGCATAGAGACATAATTATCGCTTTGAATTATGTCATTGATCTCAGTGTTTTTTATGAAATCATAGTATTCCGTAATAGCTTTATCGTCACTGATTAGTTCTTCTAATTCCGAATCTTTATTTATTTCAGCAATTAGCTTAGAAATAATTTCTTTAAATTGCTTTTCTAGAACCGCTAATTGATTATTGAAATTTCTGATTTTTAATTCGTCTTTTTTCTCAATTTTAGAAGGTTTTTTTAAAAGCTTAAATGCTTTTTGTTTTTTTACTAATCTAGATTCTAAAAGTAAGCGCTTTTCTAAAAAAAGACTCAGGTTTTTTAAATTACTATATATTTTCAGTTCAAATATCCAAGATTCTTTTATTTGAATTCTTTTATCAATATCTTCAATATGTTTTTTAGTTAATAAGGTCTCTTTTTCTAGATTTTCAATCTTATCCTCATTTCTAACGCTGTCAAATTCTTTTGAAATATCACTGAAATATTTTGCTATTTTAATAGTTTTTGACCTTAAATTTTCATTCCAAGTTCCTAAATCTTTAATTACGGCGTTTAATCTTTCGTTTGGATTCGTTGGGACATCATAAATCACAGTCAAATCTCTATGCAGAATTTTGTGGTTAATAGGTGAACCCCCATCAATTTGGATTATTTTACCTCTACCAGTACTTTTTGATAATGATAGTTTTTTATTATCTGGTAATTTTAAATCAATTTCATAATTTAATCCATACGCTGTTTCATCATCATATCTAGAAATGGATTCTTTAATAGATTTTAAAATTCTTTCATCATCTAGTTTGTCAGCTTCAAGCGCATACGCTAAGAGATTTAAAACAAAAGTTTTTCCGTAACTATTATCCGCTGTTATTTCGAAAATCTTCTTATTCGAATTTATAATTGGTAAAATAAACTCTTGCCTAGGATGATAGGTTTTTTGCTCTCCTAGTATTTCTAACTTATAATCTATATTATTCATCACTAGTAAGCTTATTTAAAATTTCTTCTATATTTATATCTTTATAATCCGCTATAAAGACTTCTTGAATCAACTCTAAAGATAGATCATTCTCATTACCTGTTTCGAAATCACCTTTAAGAAGTTCAAAAAGTTCTTTTCTATATTTTTGTTCTTTATTTATCATAATATACCTGATTTGGAAAGGGGAAATTTAGCAAGTTTTAATTGGGGTAGACCATGAATATTGGTAACACAATACCCTGCTTTCATTGACTGAATATCATCAGGATTAATTCCATTTATTTTTTTATTAAATTCATCGGTTTTAAACATGAATTTTGTATTAATTACCGATGTTAGACCATTTGGAATATCGTTGATGTTTTGTGAAGAAAAAACTACCCCTATTTTTTTACTTCTACCAATCCTACAAATAGTATCTAAGTCTCCTAATGCATTCCTAGAAGCAGATGATTTGTAAAATTGGTGAACTTCATCTATTATTATTAGGATGGGTATATCATTATTATTTTCAGTTTTCTCAACTACTATTCTATTTAATAAATATCTTAAAACTATAGAGCCGAACTCTATACTTCTCGCAACATCTATAACTGTCATTTTGCCTTCTTGTAAAATTGAGTCAGCGTCTATTTCATTCCCTTTTTCATTTTCAAAATATCTGTTAGCATTTTTCAATCTAGAAATCATTGCGTTTGCTGTAGCAGGGTTTAACCTAGTAGTTCCGTCTCTTTCCGCTACATCCCTTGTGTTAAAGTTGTAATCTTGATCTTTACAATCTTCTAGAAAATCTAAAAAATGTGAAAAACGACCATTAGGATTGTTTCTTTGCCAATATCTAAAAACATCAGGAAGAGCTTGAGTAGCTAACTCTGTTAAGTTTTCTACTATTCCAAGTAAAGATTCTGGGTCAATTTTACTTGCGTTAAGAGTTATTGGTGTGCATAAATCTTCGCTTACTCCTTGAGAAATTACATTGTTTAAGTTTTCATGAGCACTATATAGAATCTCGTAATTTTGAACTCCATTTGGTTCAAAATTTAATGAAGCCCACTCTCTTTTAGCTTCCTTGTTGTTCGTTTCAGTTTTTTTATCCATATTAAGGAAATCAACATCTTTAACATTGATAGCTAAAACACACCCGTATCTATTAATTCCATCTGCTTTAATCTTATTCTCAATGAAGTGTTGTGCTAAATATTTAGTAGCTACAGTTTTTCCTGACCCTGTTTTCCCTGTTATTTGAATTTGATGCCAGTAAACATCTTCAGGAATTCTTAATTTAACAGGTTTTCTATTTACATCATTTATTTTTTGGCATCTCGAGGTATGAACAGTAGCAGGAAATAGGTATGGTCCATTGTTTCTTTCTGAATCTGTTGCTTTTAATATTTCTTCTTCTGTAGATAGTCTGGCGAGAGCTTGAGGTTTTATATAATCAACCAATCCATCTTCTCTTTGAGTGATATCGTAAACTCGGTGAGCAGTAATTTGATTTTTACATTCCCGATCAGCTTCCTGAAGGCCTAAGTTTAAATCAGCAAGAAGAGGGCTAGGTGAATATATTGCTGTTTGTTCACTCTCTTCAACCCTAAGGACAAATTTTCGATTATCTTCTATATTTTCTTTGTTATTATCTAAATCTCCTTTAATCGACATATCTACTGTAAGGTAACTTCCTTTGGGCAATAGTCCAGAATTTGAATTCTTTTTTGATGTTAATACAATTTTTCCAGATTTCTCATACAATACAATCCAATTCATGTTTTAGAAATTTAATGTTATAATATCTTATTCTTTATTTTAAATATAGAAATACTAGTGAGGTACACTTTCTGTAAAGTGAATTTATAAACTTAGTTTTTTATAGATAAAAATGTGCGTTTTTATTTAAAATATTATGTGTTTATATAAAAGTTAAAAGTATAAAAAATGATTTGTACTATTTTACGGGTTTCCTCATTTTTAACTAAAATTTTTATATTAAATTAATGTGCCTCCAACCAATTTAAACCCGTATCCAATTCCACATCTAAAGGCACATCCATTTTAAAGGCTTGTTCCATTTCGGTTTTAATGAGGGTTTTCATGTCTTCTAATTCAGGTTTATACACATCAAAAACCAATTCATCATGCACTTGTAAAAGCATTTTGGTTTTGAAATCACCAGCATTAAGTTTATTAAAAATATTAATCATGGCAATTTTAATAATATCGGCAGCGCTACCTTGTATAGGCGCGTTTACGGCATTACGTTCTGCGGCACCACGTACCACGCCATTTCTAGAATTAATATCTTTTAAATAACGACGACGCCCTAAAACGGTTTGCACATAGCCATTATCGCGTGCAAAATCGACTTGCTCGCTCATGTATGCACGTAGTTTTGGGTAGGTTTCGTAATAGGTGTCTATCAGTTCTTTGGCTTCACCACGGGATAAATCGGTTTGGTTACTTAACCCAAAGGCAGACACGCCATAAATAATTCCGAAGTTTACGGTTTTAGCGTTGCTACGTTGCTCGCGAGTCACTTCATCTAAGGGTACATTAAATACTTTCGATGCGGTAGAGGCGTGAATATCTTCACCGTTTTTAAAGGCTTCAATCATGGTTTCCTCTTTACTTAAGGCCGCAATAATACGCAGTTCTATTTGGCTATAATCGGCAGCTAAAAGCGTGTACTCTTCACTTCTTGGTACAAAGGCTTTACGCACTTGGCGACCACGTTCGGTACGTATTGGTATATTCTGTAAGTTGGGGTTGTTACTACTTAAACGGCCTGTAGCGGCAACGGTTTGCATGTAATCGGTATGTACACGGCCTGTAGTTGGTTCTACTTGTAGCGGTAAGGCATCGACGTATGTACTTTTCAGTTTTGCTAAACCACGGTAATCCAAAATATTTTGAATTATAGCATGATCTTTAGCGAGGTAAGATAAAATATCTTCGCCTGTGGCATACTGTCCTGTTTTGGTTTTCTTAGGTTTATCTACCAGTTTTAGATTTTCAAAAAGCACAATACCTAATTGTTTTGGCGAGGCAATATTAAATTCTTCACCAGCGGCTTCGTAAATGCTTTTTTCTAATGTTTCAATATCGTTATTTAAAGCTTCGGCTAAAGAATTCAGGAACTCTTCATCTAAATTAATTCCTTCTAATTCCATGGCGGCAAGCACCCGAAGTAATGGGATTTCAATCTCATCGAATAATTTTTGTGTATTAGCTTCGCCTAACTCATTTGTAAAATGTTCTTTGAGTTGCAGGGTAATATCGGCATCTTCAACAGCGTATTCCGTTTGTTTTTCCAGAGGCACATCGCGCATAGATAATTGGTTTTTTCCTTTTTTACCAATAAGCTCGGTAATGGAAATTGGCGTGTAGTTTAAATACGTTTCAGCCAAGATATCCATATTGTGACGCATATCTGGATTTATAAGATAATGCGCAAGCATGGTATCGAACAATTTACCTTTGACATCGACATTGTATTTTGCAAGAACTTTAATATCGTATTTTAAATTCTGACCTACTTTTTCAATACTTTCACTTTCGAAAAAGGGACGTAATTGCTCGATAAGGTCTTGGGCTTCGGTTTTATCTTCCGGGAATGGTAGGTAAAAGCCTTTTCCAACTTCCCATGAAAATGAAATACCAACCAATTCTGCGGTTAGCGGGTTTAAGCCCGTAGTTTCGGTATCAAAACAAACCGAGGTTTGACTCATTAAATTTTTGAGAAATAATTTTGTGCCCATGCCTGCGGCCACACTTTGGTAAAAATGCGAGGTGTTTTCGGCTGTTTTTCGGGTATGCTCGGTAACGATTTCTTCTTTAGTTGTACTGGATGGATCGCCACCAAACAATGAAAATTGCCCGGCACCAGCCGAAGCTTCTTCTTTTGGTGTCGCTTTTTCTTCGTTGCTTTTTTCGGTAGTTTCTGTTGAAGTTGCTGCTGCTTGAGCTGTAAAAGTTTTTGTGAAATTATCTATAAGGCGTCTAAATTCTAACTCTTCGAAAATTTCTGTAACCTTCGGAATATCGGGTTGATCTAATTCGAAATCTTTCGCATTAAATTCCACCGGAACATCCAGCATAATGGTTGCTAATTTTTTAGAAAGTAAACCCAATTCTTTATTGGCTTCAATTTTCTCTTTCATTTTACCTTTTAGCTCGTGCGTGTGTTCAAAAAGGTTTTCCATAGAGCCATAAGCGGCAAGGAATTTTTTAGCTGTTTTTTCGCCAACACCTGGTAAACCAGGTATGTTATCACTGGCATCACCCATCATGCCTAAAAAGTCGATAACTTGTAATGGGTCGGTAACTTCAAACTTTTTCTGAACCTCAGGGATTCCCCAAGTTTCGTAACCGCCACCAAACATAGGGCGATACATAAATATATTTTCGCTAACCAACTGAGCAAAATCTTTATCGGGTGTTACCATAAAAGTTTGGTAACCTTCTTTTTCGGCTTGTTTGGCTAGAGTACCAATAACATCATCGGCCTCGAAACCTGCTTTTACCATAATAGGGATGTGCATGGCTTTTAGAATCTCTTGGATAATAGGCACGGCAATTTTTATAGCTTCTGGAGTTTCATCTCTATTGGCTTTGTAAGCCTCAAACATTTCTACTCTATCGGCACTACCTCCTTTATCGAAACAAACGGCTAAATGGTCTGGTCGCTCACGTTTAATAACGTCTAAAAGTGAGTTCATAAAACCTAAAATTGCTGAGGTATCAGTGCCTTTAGAGTTTATTCTTGGGTTCTTTATAAAGGCATAGTAGCCACGGAAAATTAATGCAAAAGCATCAACTAGAAATACGCGTTTGTTATCGGACATTTTATAAATTTTGATAGAATTTCAAAACTACAAAAAGTTATGGTTATAATTTAAAGTTTGAATGCCCTAAACGTGTTAAAATGTTTTAGTCGAAAAATCTCGTTTTCATTTTAATTAAAACTTCAGAAATTATTTTGAAACTCTAGATAATAACGCCGCATTTTGTCAATAAAATATGGTGGTTTGTTTTAAATGAAGACTCTTAACAATTCGTTAAATCCATTTGCTATGGCGCACATTAATTGGTAATACCGTTATCTTTGATGAAAAAAAGAGCATATGCTACGTTGGATTATATTTTTAGCTGTTTTCCTGATTGCCGATTATTACGCCTTTCAGGCCTTTAAAACGGTGGTTAGAAACAACTGGATACATCTACTATATTGGGTAATTACGGTATTAATTATTGGCAATTTTGTGTTTCAATTTTATGGCTTTAGTCGTCGTAATGGTTTTACACATGCGAACTCTTATGCTATTGGGTTTTTTATAGCGCTTTTAGTGCCAAAAATGGTGTTGGTTTTAGGTGTGTTTTTTGAAGATATTTTTAGAGTGCCACAGGCACTGTATCGTTATTTTACGGTAGGTGAAGCTGCAAAAGGGAATTATTTTGCATCGCGTCGCCAGTTTATAAGTAAAGTGGCTTTAGGCTTGGCTGCCATTCCTTTGGCTTCTATAATTTATGGTATTTATAAAGGTCGCTACAATTATAAAGTTTTAAAATACACTTTACATTTTGAAGATTTACCGGCTGCTTTTGATGGTTATAAACTAACGCAGATTAGCGATATCCATTCTGGAAGTTTCGATAATATGGAAAAGGTGAAATATGCCGTAGATTTAATTAATGAACAGGACAGTGATGTGATTTTATTTACCGGCGATATTGTAAATAATAAAGCTGAAGAATTGGTGCCTTATAAAACGGTTTTTAATAAGTTGAAAGCTAAAGATGGCTTATATTCTGTATTAGGAAATCACGATTATGGCGATTATGTTAATTGGGAATCGGA
This sequence comes from Algibacter sp. L3A6, assembly GCF_009796825.1. Lineage (GTDB taxonomy): Bacteria > Bacteroidota > Bacteroidia > Flavobacteriales > Flavobacteriaceae > Algibacter. Next base: position 1,103,651 of record NZ_CP047030.1, on the reverse strand, counting down.
TGAAGCGAAACACCAAAACCTTGAAGATTTAAAGGCTTTACAAAAAGAAATAGGGTTTAACCTTTTGCTGAATGAAAGTAAATACCTTGAAAAAAATGGTGAGCGTATTGCTTTAGTGGGTGTTGAAAACTGGGGTGCTGGTGGTTTTAAAACTGCAGGCGATTTGCATAAAGCAGCCGCTACTATTGATAAAAACGATTTTAAAATTTTAATGAGTCACGATCCGTCGCACTGGGAGAAAAAGGTGATTGACGATGATTACCATTACCATTTAACATTAAGCGGACACACACACGGTATGCAATTTGGAATTGAAATTCCGGGTTGGTTTAAATGGAGTCCGGTAAAATGGCGCTACAAATATTGGGCTGGTATTTACAAAGAAATGGGGCAGTACATAAACGTAAACCGTGGTTTTGGCTATTTGGCGTTCCCTGGGCGTGTTGGTATTTGGCCAGAAATTACTGTAATAGAACTTAAGAAAGGTGCCGAACCGGTTTAAACGGCCTTTGTTGTTGCTGTTTATCTTAAATTGTTTATATTTATAATAATCAAATAGAATTTTTAATCACGATTTTCTATCCGCTTAGAAAACTATTAAATAGACAAAAAAACTTTATAATATGTCAAAATTTGGGGAACTTATCGATGTTAATACACCTGTACTGCTAGATTTTTTTGCAGAAGAGAGTGAGCCATCTAAAGCTATGCACGACGTTTTACGAGATGTAGCAGCAGCCTTAGGCGATAAAGCTAAGGTGATAAAAATTGACGTCGAAAAAAACCAAGAATTAACAGAGGCTTTACAAGTAAAAGGCCTGCCAACTTTAATTGTTTATAAAGATGGTGAAATGAAATGGCGCCATACCGGAACGCAAGATGCAAACACACTTATTAGTGTTATTGAAGAATATTTGTAATAAGTAAGGTGATACTTTCCTGTTTTTACAAGTTTAGCACGAGGTGTCTGCAACAATTTTCCACTCGCCATTGATGCGCTTGAAAATAAGCATGAAAATACCGTCTGCATTGCCAACTTCTCGCTTTAAGTGAAACTCACCAAGTACATAGTAAGCATCTGCACTTATTTTAGTGATGTCGTTTATTTTAAAGCTTAAAGTCCCCGTGTGATCTTTGGTTGGATAGCTTTTTTCGTAACGATCAAAAGTGTCTTCCCAGCCGTAAGTTACGCCGTTTTTACCGTAAAACTTAAGAGAATCACTTTTCCAATACCCCTCCATATAGCCTTCTAAGTCGTGCTTAGACCAAGCAATACGTTGTGCTTTTAATACTTTATTAATAGCTTTTATATCTTTTTCTTCGTTTTGAGAATAACTATTGAAAGCTGAAATAAGACAGATGAGTAGAACGAGTTTTTTCATGTTGCAATTTATATAAAAATTTTGATACCAAATCTATGCCGAAATTAAAACGGGAATGGAAAATAGATTTATGAGAGCGAAATATAGTTAAAGTGCTAATAAGTGATTCTAGTTCTTGCTGTATTTTACTGTTTTTGTTTTAAAATGATGTTTAAGTAGGTTACTCATCGGTTAAATTGACACGTAATTATTTTTCGTCCAAGGATGAATTCTTTTAATCGAAAAAATTCTTCACGTAACTCTTTAATAATATACTTTTATCTCATAATCAATTGATTATGTTTCCCTCAGATTTATCATTTAACTAAAAAATTAACTTATTATGGATTTACGTATTACAAACTGCAACAACTTTTTCAAGATTAAAGGTGAACTAAATAAAAAGAGTTTATCTGTTTTTCAAAACGAATTTCAAGATATTTTTAATCGCGTAAGTACACTTACCATCAGTATAGAAGATGTTAAAAGTATGGATCGTCACGGTGTAAAAGCTTTAACAGAATTACACAACGAAGCCGTAGCCAAAAATAAAAGTATGGCTATTATTGGTTTTGGTAGTAAAGATTTATACAATCATTTTAAAACCAATGTGGCTGCGTAATTATTGGTGTTAGCCTATAAAATGTTCTTTTGATGTTTGAAAAAAGCATCGGCTTGTAATTGCATAAGCTCTCTAGTTTTTTTGCGTTTATAGGTGTAAAGTTCATCTTCGGTTTTTAAATCGGTATATACACGGTCATTAATGGCGTTATCTGTTTTTAGTAAGGCTTCTCGCTGATTTTTATTTTGAAGAACATGGGTTTTAATAGCCATTTCTAAATCTTCTAATTTAAAATCGTAAGGCCCTTTTGGCGATAATAGTTTCGCGAAAATGGGTGAAGTTTCAATAGCTAAAAATAACAAGAATATAAAAAAGGATGGCATCCATGATAAGGTGCCTAGAGCGTTTACACGCGCCATTAATCCATCAAAATTATTAATTACAGGTTGCGTAGTGTCAACCTGTAATTGGTAATTTGTTTTTAGTGTAGCAATCTGTTGCTCTAAATCTGCTTTTTTCTCTTTATTTTCTAATTTTAATTGTTGAAGTTCGGCAAGTAAAGCATCATGCTTTTCTCTTTTTTCTTTATAAACAGGGCCTTTGCCTAAGCGATTAGTTCCTGCTGTGCCTTCGGCCTCTGAGATGTAAGTATTGTAAAGCGCATTAACCTCAACTTCTTTATTGATAACCTCGCTTTCTAGAGTTGTTATGTCTGTTTCTAGAGCAGTTATTTCTGGATTAAATTGTGCTAATATTTGATTTTGATTGGCTAAGGTTAAATCGTTTTTCTGTTCTAATAAAACCTGATTAATTTCTTTTTCAAAAATCTTTAATTCTAAAGGCTTAGAAATGACAATAGCTATAATTACGGCAAGCATAATTCTTGGTGTAGCTTGGAGTAACTCGTCTAAAAAACGACCGGTTTTCTTGATTGTAGAAACAATGTAACGGTCTAAATTAAAAATAAGTAATCCCCAAATAAAACCGAAGCCAATGGCAGCATAGTTATTGTCGAAAACAGTGTAGAGTGCATAACTGGCGGCTATAAAAGCCATAAGTGCAGTAAAGAAAACGGTTGCGCCAATGCCCGCATATTTATTTTGTTCACCCTTAGAGCATTGCTCTAGAATATCGGTGTCGGCGCCAGAGCAAATGATGAAGAATTGCTTTAGCATAATGTGATTGATTTTTGATTGATTGACTATTAGAACGTTAAAGCAGGTGTTTTGTTACAAAATTGTATAAAAAAAAGCCTCGAATTAACGAGGCTTTCAAAGTATGGGATAGATAATTTGCTATTAATTACTTTACCACAACCTTTTTTGTAATGCTACTTAGGTCTGTTTTTATATTTAATAAATACATACCGCTTTTTAAACTCAATTCAATTTTTTCTGAAGAAATAAGTCCTTGAGCGACTTGTTTTCCTGTAATATCATGAATAGTATAATTTGTATTTACTAAACTTGATGGTACCATAATGTAATCTGAAGTAGGGTTTGGGTAGATGCTAATTATTTCTGCTTGAGCATTAGTAACAGATAGTGTTGAAGGATCTAAACTGTAAAGTTCATTCCCTGTAGTTCCATTATCACCTTCAAAATAGAGAACATCTTCTAGAAGCGTTATTTCATCTATGTCTTTAATGGTAGCGTCTATTTGAGATATGGTTAAACCATCGGTTCTAAATAAATATTTGTCTGAACTAGTAGAACTCGATCCGCTGTAATATAAATAACCGTTGTACGCTGCAAAATCACTAGGGTTATGATCATTGTTACTCCCTGATATGTTGCTAATGTTTGTTACTGTATCTAAAGTTGGATTATAAACATAGAGTTGGTCGCCGTTTGAGGCATCATCTCCCTCAAAAAACAATAGATTGTTCCAAGCGTATAAATTTGCAATACCAGCAAGAGTAGATGCAGATGCTACAGCAAGAGTTCCAGCTGTGGTTCCATCGGTTTTCCATAGTGCGTTATCTGCTTCAAAATAAAGTGTACTGCCCAGAATAGTAAAGTTGCTAATACTTGAGTCTCCTGTTCCGGTGTCGATATCTTTAATTAGCGAAAAAGTATCTGCTGTGGGGTTATATGCATATAGTTCATTTCCAACCGTAGCATCATCTGTAGAGTAATTCATGTACATGAAAATTTGATTGTTAAATATAATCATGCTTTGTAAAATCGATTCGAAACCCGAACCAACATCTGCAACTTGTACGGCATCATTTATACCATCCCATTGCACTAATTTATTAGCGGTTTCGGCTGAGGTACTTCCGGGTTGGCCACCTACTGTAAAATATGCTAAACCATCGAGTTCAACGAAACGTTGTGGTGCTTCGCCTGTAATGGAAGGCATGATATCTACTTTAGTAGTTCCTGCTTCAGTACCATCAGATGTCCATAATTCTGAACTTGTATCGAAAGCTGTGAAATAAAATTTGTCGTTAAAAGAAAAGAGGTTGAAAGGGTTAGATCCAGATGAGCCAGTTCTTATATCTTTAACAAAAGTGGTTCCTGTGCTGGTGCCATCGGTAACCCAAAGTTCTTTTCCTAAATCAGCACCACCTGGTGTGTTTGAGCCATTGGAATCATCGGCTGCAAAAAATATTTGGCCATTGTGCACAGTAAGGTTTGCCGGGCTCGAGCTAGATGTAGTATTGTCGTTAATTTCTTTAACTAAAGTTACTTGGGCATTTGAAATTAAGGCGCTTAAAATGACGACAAGTGAGAGTAATTGTTTTTTCATAATTTAAAATTTTGAGTTAATAAAAATTTATTGTGGGAGTTTTGGTATTAATGTTCTGCCTCGGCTAGAAGACAACGTTTCCATAAAAGCTATTAAGGCTTCAATTTCATTTTTTTCTAGATCTAATTTTTTTAAGATCGGCGAGTTCTCAGGTATTAAAGAGTCGCGCCCTTTACCTAAATATTTTTTCTGAACAACTGCAGGGTTGCCAAGGTTGTAAAACTGAACAACATCTAATAAGCTAGGGAAGTGCCCATTATGCATCCAAGGCCCAGTTCTGGCAACTTCTCTTAATGTTGGAGTTCTAATTTTTCCGATATCATCCATGTTTTTGGTTACGTTATAGCGGCCAAAATCTTCATCTTTTGTTCCAAACAAGGTTTGCCCGTCGTTATGAAATTGATTGTCTGAGAAATATGGTGTATTATGGCAATTGATACATCTTGCTTTTGTACGGAATACATGCAGTCCTAATACCTCTTGATTGTTAAGTTTTGTAGAGTCGCCTTCAACAAATTTATCGAACCTTGTTTTGTAGCTGTTTACGGTACGTTCAAAGGTTGCTATGGCAAATTGAATACGTTCTAATGAAATAGTGTCATTTCCAAAGGCTGCTTCAAACAAGGGTTTGTAGCCTTCTATTTCGGCTATTTTATCAACGGCAATATTGAGTTTTTCGTTCATCTCTAAAGGGTCTCCAATAGGGAATCTGGCTTGGTCTTCTAAGCTAGAAGCGCGACCATCCCAGAAGAGACTGTGCGCAAAACCAGAGTTTAAAATAGTCATAGAGTTTCGCGCTCCGGTTTGACGATTGTGACCAAAAGAACGTGTGGAATTATCCGTCCATGCTAATTCTGGATTATGGCAAGACGCACATGCTATTTGTCCGCTAACAGATAGTCTTGGGTCGAAAAAGAGTGTTTTACCGAGTTTCGATTTTTCTTGACTAAACGGGTTGTATTCTGGATGTTGTAATTTGGGTAAAGCGCCAATATCTTTAAAAGTTTCTTTATTTACTGTACTATCTAAATCTGGTGCAGGCCATTTAGTAATATCACCATTAGAGTAAATTGCTTTTAAGTTTGCAATATTGGTGTATTCGTCTTTATGTTCTGTTTTGCACGAGCATATAAAAACACAAATGAATAAGGATAAAATTAGGTTGTTTCTCATGGTTATTCTAGTATGTATTCTGTAATGCAGTTGTTAGTAGTTAAATCTTCGGGGTCGGTATAACTACTAGTGTTGTATAAGCGATATTCTGAAGTGATTGTACCTCCGAAAATGGCGTCGTTAGTTAGGTTTAGTTGAAATTTAAGTTCGAAAATACCTGGGCTTACTTCTTCGTAAGTGCCTTCACCTGAAATAGCAAAAGAAAAACTTTCGTCACTTGTGTTAGAAATGGTTAAAAACTGAGGGATTATTAAAATAGAACCGTTAGTTGTACTTGTTCCGTTTTCTGGGAAAAACTCTATAGCAGGTGTGGTATTAAATCCAGGAGAGTTTGCTCTACTTGTGCTCTCGTTACTAAAGTATCTTTTTAAGTTGAATGCATTTGTAGTAGTGGTTGCAATAGGGCTATCGAAACCAATTTGAAAGGCATGATGGTAAATGTCGTCTAGCGGATCGGCAGTATCATTATCGCTATAAAGTACAGCATTAGGGTTTGTAGATTCTACAACAATAGGGTAGGTGAAAGCAAAAGTAGATTGCCAAGCGCATTCGCCATCTTCATTAAAATCGTTCCAATGCTCTACGTAGGTACGATAAAATGAATCTGATAAATTGTAGAAATTCGCAGCTATATTAACAGTAACATCACGGTCGGACTTAATAGGCTTTACAATTTGTAGTGTACTATTTCCTGTGGTTGTGTAGTTTTCGCTATCAATTAACGTAATTATGGTTTGGTATAATACATCATCATTTTCAATAGATTCATTTAAAGTAATTCTGTAGTTTATAGTCGAAGTGTTTTCTCCTATATCTAGTGGCTCAATGCTATAATCGAAGCCGTTTAAAAATTTAAAAATATCTGAGGTTTCAATTTCCGAAGGAAGGTATCCGTTAGGGAAATTTACGGCAAAGTCTATTTGTTCACCTGCTGCACCTGTAATTTCAATTCTGTTTGCCAGAAATGTATAGGTGGTTGTAATAGGCTCTAAATTAATAGTGAATTCTGTATTAGTTTCATTTGAATTTAAGTTGCCTAAATTTATCGAAGGGTCTGATACCGATTCTAGGTTTAAAATGATGCTTTCTTCACTAGACCATCGTTTGTTAAAGTTGATATAAATGGTATCGGTTAATTGATTGTTTTGAAACGAAACTTGGTTTACCGGACTGATAGTAAACAAGTCTTCATTAGAGGAAGATACAGCGCTGTAATTTACGGTTACTTCGTTTTCTAAGGTGTAAGATGTTAGAGTTACAGGTACTTTTAAAGTGTTAATCCCTGTGTTTGTATAACTAACGCTTGGTATAATGGCACTGCTTACTTGTGGGTATTCTAATGGTTCGTTGTTGCTGTTGGTTAAAAAATTAAACCGAACATAACTAGGCACGTTATCGGCTGTGTTATCATCATTTTTAGAGCATGAAAACATCATGGTAAAAACGGTTGCTATGGCTAATATGGTTTTAGTATGTGTCATTTTGCTGTAAATTAGAGTTAAGTTCGATGTTGCTATCTGGAATTGGAAGTATGTATTTTCCTGAAGGATAAATTAAGTTACAAGTTTGCGATACGCAGTCTGCACCTCGTACAATATTTTGTTGAAATCTCGCTAAATCGAATAAATATTGAGCTTCGAAACACATTTCTTTTCGGCGTTCTAATAAAAGGATATCTTCTAAATTGGTGGTCTCTGTTAGTAGTGTGGTATTTGCTCGGTTTCTTAATATATTGATGTCGTCTTTACAGTCTTCTAGATTTTCAAGTCCTAATGATGCTTCAGCTCTTATTAAATACATTTCACTTAATCTGATGGCTACAAAGCCTGGGTTATCTTGAAATTTTTTGGTGAAATAATAGGGGCGATCTTCTAATTCACCATCAATTAAGGTTGGTAAATTGGATTCAAGAAAAAGTTGTCCTCGCAAATCGTTAGTTTCAAAAAGGTTTAGTATATCTTCCGAGGCTACATAATCTGCATAATCTGTAGTTGAGGTAAAACCATAAGAACTCGATAGTGAGCCACCAACTGTACCGCCAGTATCCCGAGGAATTGAAAACTCTAGCAATACTTCAGAAATTGGTAAGTCTGTTTTTTCCCATTCTGCTATATAATCTTCAGAAGGTGTTAGTGTTTTTCCAGAATTCAGAATCACTTCATTTGCCAAATCATAAGCATTTTGCCAATCGTATTTAGAAACGTAAACTCGAGCAAGTAAAGCTTGAGTGCTTACTTTATTAAAGTAAGAATACGTTGGTCCATCAAAAAGTAAAGTGTTGGAGTAGTTGTTTATTGCTGAAGTTAAATCGTCAATAATTAAATTGTAGGTTGTTGCTAATGTTTCTCTAGAAGGGTAAGTGATGCCATTGGTTAAGGTTGTTTTGCTGTATACAAGCCCTAAATGACTAGCATCTGCAGTAAAACCATAGTTTTGTGCATATACTTGAGATAATAGAAAATGAGCGTAGGCTCTAATCGTTAAGGCTTCGGCTCTTATTTGGTTTTTAACATCATCATTAGAGTCTGTTAGGGTGTCTACATATTCTAGTATGAGGTTTGTTTGGTTTATAATGTCGTAACTATCATCATAAAATCCTTCAAGGTTACTCTCATCTGCTAAATCTGTAAAGTTGTAAATGTTTTCCACATTGGATGGCGCCGTAATCTGTCCTGTATTACTACCGGTTTCTGTTGGGGTAAATGTGGTATTGCCGGCTTGCATATCAGCATAAATGGTATAGTTCCCTCTAACATTGGATTCTAAATCATGATAAGCACCATTTAGAGCGGTTACCACACCATCCGTAGTATCTAATAATTCTGTGATAGATGTTTGTGATCCTGGTTCTTGCTCTAAAAAGCTACTGCAATTAAAGCAAGTTAGTAGCAAAGCTATTAGGGTATATTTCGAAAATTGTTTGAGTTGTTTTGTTTGTGTCATCACCTTAAAATTTTGCGTTTAAACCTATTGAAATTGTTCTTGCTTGTGGGTAACTAAATCTAAATTCACTAATACCGTTTCTGCCATTCAGGCTCTTTTCCTTATACCAATAAAGTACATTAGATACATCGGTATAAATAGATAATGCATCTAAAAAACTAACGCTATTTCGCGGAAAGCTATAGTTTAAATTTACGTTACTTATTCTTAAAGACGTAGCGTCGTATAGGTACTTATCGTAATTAGAAATGGTTGGGTTGTTACTGGTAACAATTGGGTTAAGTGCAATGTCACCTTGGTTTCTCCAGTAATCATAAGCGTTAACCGATAGGTTTCTGTTTGAAGTGATGTTGTATTTGGCAATAAGTTCATCTTCTGCTAAATAATCACCTCCTATTTGAAAGCTTCCTCGAATAGATAAACTTAAGTTATTATTGAAGGTAAATGTGTTGTTGAAACCACCGTATGCGTCGGGCTGATAATCTCCAATAGGAACCCAATCGGCACTGCTAAATAAGCTATTGTAAGTAACGGCATCGTAAATTTCGCCATCTTTTTTAAGTAAGTCACGCCCTGTAGCAGGGTCGATACCTGCCCATTTAATACCCCAAATAGTAGAAGTACTATAGCCTACTTTTTGTGCCAATGCAATTTCTGAAAGTGAAAACTCACTACCTAAACCTTTAAGTTCTGTAACTTCACTTTGTAGTGTAGATATGTTGAATGAAGTGGTCCATTTAAAGTTTTCTTTTTGAAACCATTTAAAACTTGTTGATAGTTCTAGCCCTTTATTGTACATGCTTGCAGCGTTAATTTGGATGGAGCTATAGCCGGTCTCGGTAGGTATGTTTCTACTTGTGATAAGGTCTTTAATATCGTCGTAATAATATTCAAGCGTTAAACTCACCGTGTTTAAAAAGTTGAAGTTTAAACCCGCATTAAATTTTTTGTTCTTTTCCCAACTCAATTCACCGTTAGGAGCTGCAGATGGGTAGGCAATATCTAAGTTATTATAACCATTATCATCAATGGTGTATAAGCCTTTAGAGCGGTAAGAACCTATTCTAGAGTTTCCTGTAGTTCCGTAACTTAATTTCAGTTTTAATAAATCAACCCAATTGTTGGTGTTTAAAAAATTCTCGTTAGATAAAATCCAGCTTACACCGGCACCTCCTGTGTAGGCCACATTGGTGTCGTCTCCAAAAACAGAACTTTGGTCTCGCCTAAAATTAGCTAGAATAAAATAGCGTTTTTTGTAATTGTAATTAAGTTGCGAAAAGAGTGATACTTTAGAGTTGTTACTAATGTCCGAACTATAAGTTTGGTTGCCTGTAGATTCATCGTCAGTCGTTGAAGGATCATCGTCTTGAACCGCATCGGTAACGCCATTTATAATATTGGGGTTTACAAACCCACGACCTGAAGCATAATCAAAGTCTACATTTTCTTCTGTAAGTTCAATACCAAAAACACCATCAAAAGCGCTGTTTTCGGTTATTTGCTTATTGTAAAGTGCGCGTGTTTGCCAGTTCCATTTATTGGTGTGTCTGTTGTTTATTAAGCGACGACCATAGAGAGGGTACGATGTATCATTTAGCGTAAAACTACCATTAAGTTGACCGCTTTCATTTTCTCCAGAAAAATAACGATCTTGTTCTTTATCTCTGTACGAAAGACCAAAAAGAGACGATATGTTTAAGTCTTTTGTAATATTATAAGTAGCTTGTAAGCTTCCTAGCATACCGTAACTATTATAAGTGTTTTTGTTTTGATCAATGGCTGCCAATGGGTTTCCTAAGCCGGTAACACCAACGTCAGCATATGATCCGTCTTCGTTATAAGGCGATAGGGTTGGTGCGAAAGCATAGCTGTAATAAATGTTAGGGGCATCTTTTGCAACGTAGCTCGGACTTAAAGATAAATTGATGTCTAATTTTTTATGACGATATCCTAAGTTGATACTTGCGTTTAGTTGTTCATTGGTATTCCCTTTTTGAGGTTCGTCTATTTTTTTATAGGTTAAACTCGCACGGTATGAAAAGGCTTCCGAAGCTCCAGATACGCTAAAGTTGTATTTGTTGTAAACCCCTGTGCCATTCAGTAAGTTAAACCAATCGGTGTCTACGCCATTGTATGGTGTTGGTGTGTAGCCAACGGTTGTGTTTTTTAAGTATTCATTTCTCAGTTCGTGGTATTGAGCACCACTTAAATATTCAATTTGATTAATTGCAGATGAAATTCCTAATTGTGATGAAAATCCAAATTTAGCAGCGCCTTTTTTTCCTTTTTTTGTGGTAATTAAAATAACACCATTGGCGGCATCGGCACCATAAATACTAACAGCGGCGGCATCTTTTAGAACCGTGAAACTTTCAATGTTTTCGGGAGAAATTTGAGATAATGGATTCGATAAATCTTCAGAAGAACTTCCGTTAGCATCAAAAAAGTTGTTATCTATCGCCATTTCTTCGGCCATAATAACGCCATCAATAATAATAAGCGGTTGTGTTGAAGTTCCGTATACGGCACCGTTTAAAGGTGTTAAACTCCCTTGTCCTCGAATGTTAATACTTACTGGGCCACCTATTCCCGATGTGTTTTCAATATAAACACCGGCTATCTGTCCGTCTACCATTTTATCAATACTTTCAGAAGCTTGATCTACCGCAATATCTTTAGCATTAAGCGTTTCTATACTTCCAACAATTTCTTCTCTAAGTGTTTTTGTTCCGTAAGATGATGTAATAACCACCTGATCGAGTTCATCAGCAGCTTCCTTTAAGTAAAACGTGAATTTCGAATTGTTACCAACGACCTGAGTTAAGGTTTGCATGCCTAAATAATGTACCTCAAGTTCCAAAGTGTTGAGGTTGTTGCCTTGTAAACGGTAAGTGAACTCACCATTAAAATTGGTTATAGCACCTCGTTTGGTGCCTTTTATTAACACCGTAGCACCAGGTAAAGGAAGGTTGTCGGGGCTAGTATAAACAACGCCAGATATTAACCTTTGCTCTGTGCTTTTAGTGATGGTAGGATTGTAAGTTATTTGTTTTTCAACCAGAAGTATTTGGTTGTTTTTTATAATATAAGTGAGCTCTGTGTTTTCTAGTAATTTGTTTAATACTATTGCTAGACTTACGTTGCTCACATTTAGGCTTACCTTTTTGTTGAGGTCTATTTTGTTTGCATTATAAATAGAGCGGTATGTAGATTGTTGCTCTATTAATTTTAAAACCGATCCAAAAGATTGCTCTGTGGCGTTAATTGAAATGGTATTAGATTGTGCGTTAGCACTGTTGTAAAGCAAAATAATTCCAAAGGTGAGAATTAGTACTTTTACATGTTGGTTCAAAAAATGCTTCATCTATTAATTGTTGCTAATTATTATTTGGTTGTCTTCAATGCTGTATTCAAAATAAGTATCGAACTTTAGTAAATCCAATATGTCGGCTAGGCTCGATGTTTTGAAGTTTATTGTTCCGCTAAATTCTTGAGCTTCTAGTAAGCTGTTATTATTAATTATTTTTACATTAAAAGCGCGTTCTAACTTTTTGGAAAAAGAGCTAAAATGTGCTGAATCAAGAATAATTTCTCCATGTATCCAAGCGGTATACAAATCTGTGTTTACTTGTTTTAAGTTAAAAACCTTAGATGCTGGGTTCCATGTTGCTTTATGGTTAGGTGTTATTAACGCGTTGTTATTACTGTTGTTTAGATTGTAAACTTGCACCGATCCTTCTACTAAAACACATGAGGTTTTTGAGTTTTCTGGATAAGCATTTACATTAAATTTAGTGCCTAAAACTTTTACTGCTATATCGTTTATGTTAACTACAAAAGGGTTTGCCTTGTCTTCTTTAACTTCAAAAAAAGCTTCACCAGTTAAATACACTAAGCGGTTACTGTTGTTACTAAATTGTTTTGGGTATTTAAAGGTAGTTCCGGAGTTTAAGTACACTTTTGTGCCATCGGATAATGTGACTTTAAATGTTTTACCTAACGGAATATTTAAAGTGTGATACTCGATAGGAGCGGATGTTTTTGATGTTTTGTATATAATTTCGTTATTATTTTGTTCAGCAATAACTTCTCCAGATTGATTTGTAACATGCTGTATTAAGGAATCTAGTTGGATATTGTTGCCTTCAATTTCTAAAACAATAGTATTGTTTTGTTCTAGATTTTGATCTTGATTATTGTTGATCCATGCTAATCGTCCAATCGAAATGAACAGAACCAAAATGGCAGCATATTTAATCCACGTTTTATATTTAGAAGGTTTTGTTTTTGATATGTTTTTCTGAATTGCTTTCCATGCAATGTCTTTGTTTGTGTTAGAAACTTCGGTTAATGCCCATGCTTTTTTTAAGGCTATAAATTCCTTTTTATTATTTTCGGACGCATCAATCCACTCAAAAATTAATTCAACTTCTTTTTCAGTGGCATCGCCATTTAAATATTTAGTTATTAAATTCGAAATCATGATATGCTAATTTTATTTGGTTTTTTTAGTTGGTGCTACAATAATGAGTACACGCCAATATTTAAAAACCCTATAAAATAAAATTATTCTTATTTAGACTTATTAAAAATAATTACAAAAGTATAATAATTATTGACTTTACCGGATGGTAGATAGATAAATATTTAGATGTTTTAAAAGGAAGTAAATGTGATTTCGCTTAAAGCGGAATACTAGTTTTTTTAGTGTTTAGATAGGATAAGCGTAATAAGAACTAGAGGAAGGTAATCGGATAAATTTTGGCGTAAAATTTTTAAAGCCTTGGTCATATGTGCTTCAACCGTTTTTATAGTCACGTTTAATTCGTTGGCTATATCTTGGTTTTTTTTGTTTTCGAAGCGTTTTTTTAAGAATATCACCTTTGTTTTTTCAGGTAGGTTTTCAATAGATTTTGAGATTAAGTCTTCTAATTCCGATAAAGCTAGGGTGTCGAAATTTATAGAATTTAAAATATCGAAATCTAATTCTCGCTCTTTTTCATTTAATGTTTTACTCTTATATCGTTCTTTAACCTGGTTGTGTCTAATAGCGTTTAAGCATTTAGATTTGGCATAGGTGTATAAAAAAGATTCTACGCCACTAACTTTTTCAATTTTACCTTTATTGAGCCATAGGTTTAAAAAGGCATCTTGAGTTATGCCCGAAGATTGGGGTTTGTCGTAAATAAATTGAATGCAAAACCCTAAAATATGACTATAATATTTATTAAAGAAATACTCAAAAGCCTTCTCGTTACCCGATTTTAGGTTTTCAAAGTTGAGTAATTCGGTTTGGCTATAATCCTGCATTGAGAGCTGTAAAGAGGCACTTTGTTTAAAAGTGATGAACACCAAAAATACAATTTTTAAGAAAACAAGCACTATGGACTGATAAAGTGTGCTATTTTATTAAGAATTAGCCTTTCTAGATCGAATACTTTCGATAACAACTGTAGCCAAAATTAAGGCGCCACCAATAAAAGTATTTATGGTAGGTATCTCGTTTAAAAAGAAAAAGGCGATAATAATACCACATATAGGTTGTGCGCTACCAATGATACTTGCGGTACTTACTGAAAAATGTTTCAAGCTACCAATAAAAAGTGAATGACCAATAGCTGTTGTTACTAAGCCTAAAATAATGAGGTATGGAAATTGGGTTTGCATATTACCAAGGTTCATGGTGAACATAACGGGTATGAGTATAATAGCAACTATTATGGCTTGCTGTGTCATGAGGACGGTGCCATTATAATTGTTTACATGGCCTTTCAAAATCAAGTTTCGTAAGGCGTAGCATAAAGCCGAAAATATACCGTAAAGTATACCTTTTAAATGGGTGTTTTCTAGGTTTAAATCTGGTGCTAGTATATAAACGCCGAGTAAAACCATAAACCCTAATAGTATATGTATGGGGTTTAATTTCGATTTGGTGAAAAAGGGTTCTAGTAATGCGGTTATGACTGGAAAGGTAAACATGGCGAGCATACCTATGGCGACGTTGGATAGTTTTAGGGCATGAAAATAGGTAATCCAATGTGTTGCTAAAAGTACGGCGCCTAGAATGATAGTTGGAGCATCTTTTTTTGATTTTATTTTAATGCTGAATTTTTTAAATCGACAGTAAGCGAAAAGAAAGATGGATGCTATAGCACTGCGACCCCATATAATTACAGGTGTTGGTAAATCTATAAATTTACCAAGTGTTCCTGATGTGCTTATAAGTAGTGTGGCTAATGCGAGTAGAAATAAGTGATTGTTGTGTTGGTTTTTCATTGTTGTACAAGTAAGCACTTATTTTAAGTTGCTAATTGAAGTTAGCGGATTGGTTGCGTTAGGGATTGAACGGTTTGTTTAAGCTCCCCGACCTTAGGAGGGAGCGAGTAGTGAAAGCCCGACCATAAGCTCGCCATAAAAGCGAGCTTATGGTAACGCCCAAAGAATTTATTTTGAAAACTCGGTGAAATATTTATAAAATAACGGAATGGTTTCGATGCCTTTCAGGTAATTCCAAACTCCGAAATGTTCGTTTGGTGAGTGTATGGCATCGCTGTCTAAACCAAAGCCCATGAGTATGGTTTTGCTTTTTAATTCTTGTTCGAATAGCGCTACAATTGGTATGCTACCGCCACTACGTTGTGGTATTGGTGTTTTTCCGAAAGTGTCTTGGTAAGCATGGCTTGCAGCTTTATAACCTATGCTGTCTATTGGTGTTACGTAGCCTTGGCCACCGTGATGTGGTGTGACCTTTACGGTTACGCCTTGGGGTGCAATACTTTCGAAATGGGTTTTGAAAAGTTGGGTGATATTTTCCCAGTCTTGGTTTGGTACTAAGCGCATAGATATTTTTGCGTATGCTTTACTAGCGATAACTGTTTTTGCACCTTCGCCAGTGTAACCTCCCCAAATACCGTTAACATCTAGTGTTGGGCGAATGGCGTTGCGCTCGTTTGTAGTATAGCCGGTTTCTCCATAAACGGCGTTAATATCTAATGCTTTTTTGTAATTTTCTAAACTGAAAGGAGCTTTTGCCATTTGGGCGCGCTCTTCTATAGAGAGATCTTCTACGTTATCGTAAAAACCAGGAATGGTGATTTGATTATCTTCGTCGTGTAATGAAGCAATCATTTTTGTTAGCACGTTTATTGGGTTGGCTACTGCGCCACCGTAAAGTCCGGAGTGTAAATCGCGATTCGGACCTGTAACTTCAACCTCTACGTAACTTAAGCCTCGTAAACCTGTGGTAATAGAAGGAACATCGTTGGCAATCATTCCGGTGTCGGAAATTAGAATAACGTCGTTTTTAAGTTTATCGTGGTTGTTTTTTACAAAGGTAGCTAGGTTAGCGCTGCCAACTTCTTCTTCGCCTTCTATCATGAATTTTACGTTGCATGGTAGTTGGTTCGTAGAGGTCATAAATTCCATGGCTTTTACATGCATGTACATTTGGCCTTTATCGTCACAAGCACCACGTGCAAAAATAGCACCGTCGGGATGTTTTTCTGTTGTTTTAATTACGGGCTCAAATGGTGGTGAATCCCAAAGATTTATTGGGTCTGGCGGTTGTACATCGTAATGTCCATAAACAAGTACAGTTGGCAGGTTTTTGTCTATTATTTTTTGTCCGTAAACAATAGGATAGCCATCTGTCTCGCAAATTTCTACGCTATCGCATCCTGCTTGTTCTAGTCTTAATTTTACAGCATCGGCTGTTTTTAATACATCGTTTTTGTATGCGGAGTCCGCACTAATGGATGGAATTTTAAGAAGCTCGATGAGTTCGTTTAAAAATCTATTTTTGTGCTCTAATATGTAGTTTTGAATACTGTTCATGGGCTTGTTTTTCTTTATTTTATCAAAAGTATAAAAAAAAGAATGTTTTTTTGTGCAAAGAAGTTTGCAATTTGAAAATCTTGTTTATATTTGCAGTCCTTAAGCGGGCGTGGTGGAATTGGTAGACACGCTAGACTTAGGATCTAGTGCCTCACGGTGTGGGAGTTCGAGTCTCCCCGCCCGCACAGTAACAAAAAAAGCCGACTAATTTTTAGTCGGCTTTTTTGTGTTTAATAGTTTAGTATTGCGGTTTTTATGGCTTCAAAATAAAACCGTATTGTATTACAAATTCGATGTGTTGAAATTTGTGATGTTGCAAACTCTTCGGAATAAGGTTAAATATTAGAGCGCTTCATCTTAAATTTTCCTTTTTTGGTTCAATTAAAAATTTCACGTTTATAAGACGGTATTTCTGTGAAATAAAAATAATAAGGCAAATTATCTTTTAATTATTCAATTTAAAACTAAAATTATTAACAAAAAGCTTCATTTGTTGTATAAAACGTTACATGTTTATTATGCCTATCGTTTAATTAGATGTATTTTTACGGCGCAAAATTTAGTGTTTTAATAATTAAGTGTTTTACCGACACTTAATTATATTTTAATTACTACATTTGCATCATGCTATTTTATAACGGTTTTAATTGTTTTGAAATAGTGAATCTATTAAAGTTAGAGTTATTAAAAATTAACCATAAATTTAAAATGAACAAACAAATTGATCAACGAGCAGCAGATAATATTAGAGCATTAGCTGTAGCAATGGTAGAAAAAGCGAAATCAGGTCATCCAGGTGGTCCAATGGGTGGAGGAGATTTTATGCACATCCTGTATTCAGAGTTCTTTAATTATGATCCAACAGATATGGAATGGGCGTTTAGAGATCGTTTTTTCATGGATGCTGGTCACTTATCAACCTTAATGTATGCACAATATTACCTGTTAGGTAACTATGCAAAGGATGATGTTGCTAATTTCAGACAATGGGGTTCTATTACGCCAGGTCACCCAGAAGTTGATGTAAAACGTGGTATTGAAAATACGTCTGGACCATTAGGTCAAGGGCACACTATGGGTGTGGGAGCAGCAATTGCAGCTAAGTTTTTAGAAGCACGTTTTGGAGATTGGATGAATCATAAAATATATGGTTTTATTTCTGATGGAGGTATTCAAGAAGAAATTTCTCAAGGTGCTGGGCGTATTGCTGGGCATTTAGGGTTGAGTAACTTTATTATGTTTTTCGATTCTAACGATATTCAATTATCTACACCTACAGATGAGGTAACTACAGAAGATACCGCAATGAAGTATGAAGCTTGGGGTTGGAATGTAGTAACTATTGATGGCCATAACCATGATGAAATAAGAAAAGCATTAACAGATGCTAATATCCAAACTGAAAAACCAACATTAATTATTGGTAAAACAATAATGGGTAAAGGTTGTGTTACTGCAGATGGTAGCATGTTTGAAGGACATTGTGAATTACACGGACAGCCTATTGGAGCTACCGGAGCAGATTACGCAAAAACCTTAGCTAATTTAGGTGCAAATACTGAAAGTCCTTTCGATATTTTCGATGACGTTCAAGAATTTTATAAAAACTTAGTTGCAGAAAAAACAGCAAAAGCTGCTGAAAAGAAAGCAGAAATAGCAACTTGGAGGATAGCAAACGAAGCTTTAGCTACAAAATTAGATTTCTTCCTTTCTGGTGAGTTACCAGAATTAGATTTCGCTTCAGTAGAACATAAAGCAGGTTTAGCAACAAGAGCAGCATCTTCTGGTATTTTAGGTTACTTAGCCGAAAATGTAGAAAACATGATTGTTTCTTCTGCCGATTTATCAAACTCTGATAAAACTGACGGATTCTTAAAGAAAACACACGCTCTTAAAAAAGGTGATTTTACAGGGTCGTTCTTACAAGCAGGTGTTGCTGAGTTAACAATGGCTTGTATAGCAAATGGTATTGCGCTTCACGGCGGAATTATTCCGGTTGTAGCAACATTCTTTGTGTTTTCAGATTATATGAAACCAGCTATTCGTTTAAGTGGTATTCAAGAATTAGGTGTGAAATATGTTTGGACTCACGATGCTTTTAGAGTAGGTGAAGATGGGCCAACACACCAACCAGTTGAGCAAGAAGCTCAAATTCGTTTATTAGAAAAATTAAAGAACCATAGCGGAAACCCAAGTTTCTTAGCATTACGTCCTGCAGATTCTGCAGAAACTAGTGTCGCTTGGAAAATGGCTTTAGAAAATAAAAACACACCAACAGGTTTAATACTTTCTCGTCAAGGTATTAAAGATATCGAACCTGAAGGGTCTTCAAGATATGAAGAGGCTTTAGCTTCTGAAAAAGGTGGTTATTTAGTAAAAGAAGTTGAAAATCCAGATGTGGTTTTAATCGCAAACGGATCTGAAGTTGCTACTTTATTTGCAGCAGCCGAAATATTAGAATCTCAAAACAACTTAAAAGTCAATATTGCTTCGGTAATTTCAGAAGGTGTTTTTAGATTACAATCTAAAGCATACCAAAACTCTGTAATTCCTGCTAACACACCATTATTTGGTTTAACAGCTGGTTTACCTGTAAACTTAGAAGGTTTAGTTGGAGCTAATGGTAAAGTATTTGGTTTAGAGCACTTCGGTTACTCTGCACCAGCATCTGTACTAGATGAGAAATTTGGTTTTACTGGTGAAAAAGTAAGCAACCAAGTATTAGAGTATTTAAAAACAGTTTAAAAATTAAAATATACTGCACCTAAAGCTATAGTTTATCTGTGTTTTAGGTGTGGCATATTCAATTAATAAAACAATAACAACTAACAATATGAAATTTTTTATTGACACAGCAAACCTAGGTGAAATTGCAGAAGCACAAGCTTTAGGCGTTTTAGATGGTGTAACAACAAACCCGTCATTAATGGCGAAAGAAGGAATCACTGGTTCTGAAAATATTTTAGCGCACTACCAAAAAATATGTGATTTAGTAGATGGCGATGTTTCTGCTGAGGTAATTTCTACCGATTTTGATGGTATGGTAAAAGAAGGTGAAGCTTTAGCAGCTTTACACCCACAAATTGTAGTGAAATTACCTATGATTGCTGATGGTGTAAAAGCTTGTAAGTATTTCTCTGATAAAGGTATTAGAACTAATGTAACTTTAGTATTTTCTGCAGGGCAAGCCTTATTAGCAGCAAAAGCTGGAGCAACTTACGTATCTCCTTTCTTAGGTCGTTTAGACGATATTTCTACAGATGGTTTAAACCTTATCGATGAAATTAGAATGATTTATGATAACTACGGTTTTCAAACTCAAATATTAGCAGCTTCTATACGCCACACTATGCACGTAATTAACTGTGCTAAATTAGGTTCGGATGTTATGACAGGACCTTTATCTTCAATTACAGGTTTGTTAAAACACCCTTTAACTGATAGTGGTTTAGCTAAGTTTTTAGAAGATTATAATAAAGGAAATCAATAATAACTGTATACTAATTTGTTGAATTTTTACTTTTAACTGAATGATTGAATCGAATAGCATAAACAACAACATTCAGCAAATTAAGGTAGCAGTAGATTGCATTATTTTCGGATTTAATGATAACAAGTTAGAATTGTTATTAATTAAAAAGAAAGAAAATCCCGAAAAGGGAAAATGGTCTCTAATTGGCGGTTTTGTTGGCTTCGATGAAGATTTAGACGAAGCTGCCAATAGGATACTATCCGATTTATCTGGTTTGCAAGATATTTATATGGAGCAAATTAAAACCTTCGGAAAGGTCGATCGCTGTTCGTTCGATCGTATTATATCTTCGACCTATAGCGCCATGATTTTAAAATCACGCTATACCGAGGATAAAATTAGCAAGTACAATGCGCAATGGTTTCCAATAACCGAAGTTCCTGAACTTATTTTTGATCATAATGATATGGTTGATATTGCCATTAAAAGAATGCGTCGTAGGGTTAGAAACTTTCCTATTGCCTTCAATTTATTACCTCCAAAATTTACTTTACCACAATTACAAGTGCTTTATGAGGGGATTTTAGATGAAGAATTAGATAAAAGAAACTTCCGTAGAAAGGTCGCTCAAATGAAGTATTTAGTAAGGCTCGAAGAGAAAGATATGTCGGAGTCCAGAAGAGGGGCTTTTTTATATCGCTTTGATGAAACGTTATTCGAAAATGAACAAAACTTTAATCTGTAATTTAATTGCAGATTTTTTTTTTGGTTAAAACGGTACGTTTTTCTGTAATACTAATTTTTATGATTTGTACAAATTATCAATAAGTTATTCTTGTTTTAATCTTGTAACCGAATAAAAAAAGTATACATCAGCACGGTTGTTTCAGTTTTTTTTATGACATTGTAGCGCCTATTATTTTTCTTTAAAGAAAATAATGAAAATATTAACTAAACCAAACTATAAAATATTATGATGGCTATTATCTCTTTTGCAGGATTTACTTTGCTAGTTGCGCTTATTGCGTGGTGGTCAACACGAAAAACAGACGAAAAATCTTCCGATGGTTACTTTCTTGGAGGCCGTAGCCTTACCGGGCCAGTAATTGCAGGGTCATTGTTATTAACTAACCTATCAACCGAGCAAATTGTTGGAATGAATGGTGTTTCCTTTAGAGATGGGGCACCTATTATGGCATACGAGGTTTTAGCAGCCATTGCTATGGTTTTTACAGCCTTTGTGTTGTTACCTAAATATCTTAAAAGTGGTATTGCAACCATTCCACAGTTTTTAGAAAATCGTTACGGTAAAACAACAAAAACAATTGTTTCACTTTTATTTCTTTTAGGGTACGCTATATCTATGCTGCCTACTGTTTTATACTCCGGAGCGTTGGCGTTAAACACCATGTTCGATATTCCTGAAAAACTTGGTATGGGGCCAGAAGCTACACTTTGGGTAACTGTAATTTCAATTGGAGTTATTGGTAGTATTTATGCTGTTTTTGGAGGTCTAAAAGCTGTTGCAGTATCAGATTCTATTAATGCTGTTGGGTTAATTATTGGAGGTTCGTTAATTCCTATATTTGGACTAATGTATATTGGTGATGGAAACATGTTTACGGGGCTTGATACCTTAACAACTGCACTTCCTGAAAAATTTGATATTATTGGAGGTCCGGATTCTGATGTTCCTTTTTGGACACTTTTCACAGGTATGGTTATATTAAATTTCTATTACTGGGGAACCAACCAAGCTATTATTCAACGTGCCTTGGGTGCTAAGAATTTAAAAGAAGGTCAAAAAGGACTTTTAATAGCGGCTTTTATTAAAATATTAGGGCCAATTATTGTGGTGCTACCTGGTATTATTGCTTATTATATTTTCAATGGTGATTTAGCAAATGCGGATGAAGCATACCCAATGTTAGTTAAAAAAGTATTACCTGTAGCCTATATAGGTTTCTTTGCGGCGGTGCTTTTTGGGGCTATTCTAAGTTCATTCAATAGTGCTTTAAATAGTTCTGTAACACTTTTTGGTTTAGATTTCTACAAGGAGTATATTAATAAAGAAGCTACAGAATTACAAGTGGTAAAAGCTGGGAAAATATTCGGTATAATTTTAGCTATATTTTCTATAGCTATTGCTCCATTATTATACGGTGTAGAAGGTGGTATTTTTACTTATTTACAACAACTAAACGGAACGCATAGTGTGCCAATTTTAGCTATTGTTATTGTAGGTGTGTTTTCTAAACGTGTTTCTGGGAAAGCTGCAAACATCGCTATATTAATTAGTGTAGTAACTTATTTAGTAACACTATACGGTATTGAACCAGACATTAGTTTCTTACATTTAATGGGTATTCTGTTTGTGTTAACAGTAGTTGTTATGTTTGTAATTAGTCACTTTATTCCTAGGGAAACAGATTACGTACAAGAGTATACTAAACAAGTAGATATTACAAATTGGAAATATTTAAAACCTGTTGGAGCTATTATTGTAGCTTTAGTTATTGGTTTATACTTTGCGATGTCTTAAAAAAATAAAATAAATCAAGGCTTTTAAATAGACTCTATTTAAAACTTTCATGTCAATACATTAAAACGCTTTAGTATTTCTGAAAACTTCACTTAAAATGAACTTTTCAGAAAAACTAAAGCGTTTCTGTATGTTATAGTGTGTCTTTTTTAGAGTTAAAAAAAACTTTAGAACGTCGTATATCGTTAAATAACGTTAGTAAAGGGTATAATAGGCGACCAAATCAATTAATTTGTAACTTTGCATTCGAAGTAGTAAAAGTAAATGGATATAAACGATAACATAGAATCGCCTTTAAACGTAAAGATAAGTTTCAATAAATTGTTAAAACAATATGAAACTTTGGCATTGAGCACCGATCCTTTTTTGGCAAGTAAGGCTAATGGGGTTTTGGATATTGCTAAGCAATACCCAGAGTTGCGCGATGGTTTTAGTAGAGTTTCGTCTATTAAAGAAAGAGAAAAAGAGATTGCGTTTATTCTTCAAGATACGTTTAGTCCGTTGCTAACGCATAACGAAATTAAAACAGCTTCAGCTCCTTTTAATGATGTGATTTTCAACGCGTCTGAACGCTTTAAAAACATAATAAAAACAGCTGGTGATGGGTTTCAACTTCAAATGAAAAACATGCCGCATGATGATATTTATGTTGGAGCTTGTACCATTATTTTAGGTTTTTGTCACGGGTTTAATATCAATTTTAAGCGTCCGTTTTATTACGAAATACCTGATGCCAAAGGTATTATGCGTTATTATAAAATACTTTATAATGCCGATTTTTGCGAAATAACACCAGATGAAAACGCTCCGAAAATAACACAAGCCGATTACGATGAGTTACTCGATAATTTTGACAACATAGCACTTTGGAAAGAGAAATTTCCACCAAATAGCTATACATTCAAGGGTTTTGTGATTTCTAATATTTTTGATGTTACAGACGATCAATCTATATCGAATATAAAATCGAGTTTAATTAGTAAAGACAAGCGTAAGCGAAATAGCTTCGTTGAAGGTTTTCAAGATATTTTTAGTTCTCTTTTTGGAATTAAGGATTTAAAAGTTGGTTTTTCTATTTATAATAAAGAAGAAGATGTTTTTGAGCGCATATACGGTTCTGGTATGCACAGTTATTTACTTGGTAAGAAAACCACAAAACAATGTACTAGCGCTTTATGTACATGGTCTTACGATAAATTATTAAAAGAACATAAACATTTTTCGGTATCCGATGTCGATAAAATGTTCGAGTTATCACAAGGTAAAGCTCCCCATATTGCTAGTTTGCATGAACAAGGTGTTAAAAGCGCCATTTTTGCACCCATTGCAAATGATAAAGGGCTTATGGGTATTATTGAAATTGTTTCTACAAAAAAACAAGTTTTAAATAGCGTTAATGCAAATAAGTTAGAAGATGTATTACCGTATATTGTATCTGCTGCAGAACGTAATATAGAAGAGGAAGCTAATTTAATTGAAGCGATAATTCAAAAAGAATGTACCTCAATTCACCCTAGTGTACATTGGAGATTTGTAAAAGAAGCTAAGAACTTTATAAAATCGGAGATGCTTGGAGAGCAAGCTGCTTTTAAAAAGATAGCTTTCGAAAACATATATCCGCTTTATGGTCAAATAGATATTAAAGGCTCTTCAGAAGCTAGAAATGAGGCTACAAAACAAGATTTAGCTTTGCAATTAAGTGCTGCTAAAACTATTTTTGAATATGCTGTAAAAATAGAAGCATTGCCAATTTACGATCAGTTTATTTTTCAAATTGATGAGTTTTTACTTGCACTAAATGTACATTTTCAGGTAGATAGTGAACAGCAAATTTCTACGTTTTTTAAGAATGATATCGATTCGGCTTTAAAACATTTATATGTTATAGATGAATTAAAACCACACTTAGATGTGTATTTTGAAACACTAGATGATAAGTTAGGTATGCTTTATAACCACCGTAAACAATATGATGATACGGTGACTTTAATAAATAAAGACATGGCATCTTTGCTTGATAAAAAGCAAAAAGATGCACAACGTATGTATCCGCATTACTTCGAACGTTTTAAAACGGACGGCGTAGAGCACAATATGTATATTGGAGAATCGATAACCAAAGAGGACTCTTTCAATCCTATCTATTTGTACAATTTACGCTTGTGGCAATTGCAAGTCATGTGCGAAATGGAAAATGATTTCTATCAAAAACAACATAAATTCCCGGTAGCCTTAGATGTAGCTTCTATGGTGTTAGTCTTCAGCCAACCTTTAACGATTAGTTTTAGAATGGACGAAAAACAATTTGATGTAGACGGTACTTATAATGCCCGATACGAAATTGTTAAAAAACGTGTAGATAAAGCTTTTATAAAAGGAACCTCTGAGCGTGTTACACAAAAAGGAAAAATCAGTATTGTGTATTCTCAAAAGCAAGATGAATTGGAGTATTTAAGATACATTAAATTCTTGCAAGCAAAACATTATGTAGATACCGATGAGGAAATTGTAGAACTTGAAGATTTACAGTCTGTAACAGGATTAAAAGCCATTCGAGTAAGCATACTTTATCATAGAAGTGAAAAAGATAAAGCGTTCTATACTTACAACGATTTAATGAAGGAAATTAAAGCTTAACTTCCTTCATTTTATAATATTATACTGTGGTAGTTTTTGTCTTTTTATAATGTCTGCCATACCATAAAAGTACACCTGTTACGGGTAAACTTGCGGTTAGTAAACTTATTATAAAAGCAATTATTTTTCCAACAATACCTCCAATAGCTCCTATATGAATATCATAATTCATACGAAGTATTTTATCTGGAACTTTAGCGTCAACATATTTTCCAAAAATGGCAGGTGTTTCTATTTCTTCTAAAGTGTTTTGATCGAAAAATCTAAAATCAGAATCGTAAAATAAATCGTTACTGTTTGAGACTTCAACATAAACACTAGAAGAATCGGTTTTTGGGTAATGCAATTCAAAATTTTCTGCTCTTGGCGATTCTTTTCTAAGCTTCATCATTAATTGATCAATGGGTAATATGTCAGCATTGTTAAGAGCTACTCCGCTCGTGTTTTCAGGTATTATAAACGCCGGAACTTTATCACCTCCTGTAGAAACATAAACTACATATTTTAACCAATTATAAGACATTACAGATCCTGTAAAAGCTAAAACTAGAGCTAGAGAACAAATATAAAAACCAACTACGGTGTGTAAATCGAAGTTTTTACGTTTCCATCGCGTTGTGGATTTCCAGTCGAATTTTAAACGTTGTTTTAAGTTTTTACGTTTTTTAGGAATCCAGAGTATAAATCCAGAAATAATAATAAAAATAAATATTAAAATGGATGCGCCTACCACGTGTTCTCCAATGGCTTTAGGCAGCCATACTCGTGTATGCCCTTTTAAAATAAATGCAAAAAAACCACTAAGGTGGTCGTCTACTTGAATAATGGCACCAGAATAAGGGTTTAGAAATATGCTTTGGTAAAATTCGGGTTCTGCATCGTAAAAAATAACTTCAATAGCATCATCTGCTTTTCCAAATACACTCCCGTGAATGGTATTATTTGGAAAGACTCTTTCTGCAGTTTTTTTCACTTCCGTTGGTGTTAAAAAAGCCTGGTCCTGCGGTGTAACTTTTTTGTAATCGTTATACTGGTTTTCAATTTCGGTTCTAAATGCCCAACAGCAACCCGTTACGGAAACTATAAAAACGACTATGCCGGTAGCTAAACCTAATATTTTATGTAACGTTAATATGTTTTTTTTAAATGCCATAGTTATTTAATAAAAGGCAACTTTTTAGGGTTGCCTTTGTGTGTGTATGGTTAAAATTTGTAATCGAAAGACGCTAAGAATGTTCTGTTTTGTTGCGGAGTTAATGTGCTCCAGCCAGAGTAGTATTCTTCATCTGTGATGTTGTTTCCTTTAACACTTATTCTGAAGGTATCATTTTCATAATAGATTGAAGCGTTAAAAACTGTGTATGCTGGTAAGGTAAATCCGCCAGAGGGTGTGTAATCGTTCATGGTATTGTAATCGCTAGAACCATTAAAGCCTGCTCCAAAACCGAAGTTTTTAGCAAATCCTTGAGTAAATTGGTAATCACCCCAAAAGTTATATAATATATCTGCCCCAGCTTCAGCAGGGCGTAAGCCTATTAAATCTGATCTTGATGCCGATTTTGTAACTTCAGAATCATTAAAGCTAAAACCACCACGTAAGTTTAAACCATTTACAGGGCTTGCGTTTATCTCTAGTTCAATACCGCTACTTTTTACGGTGCCATCTTGTTGTTTGCTAGAGCCGAAGCCCATAACTTTATCGTCTACTGTAATGTTATAGTAGTTTACGGTAGCTTCTAATCTATTGTTGAATAGATTGGTTTTTACACCAAATTCTAATTGATTGGCTTGCTCTAAATCGAAAGATTGTAACTGAGTGCCAGCTGTTGGATCGTTATTATCAATAGCTGTTAATTCTGGATTGATGTATGAAAAACTGTTTTGGTAGTTTGCAAATACAGAAAGTTGATTTAATATAGGCTGAAATACAATTCCGAATTTAGGTGAAAATGTAGATTCATCATAAGCCTGATGATCATCCGACGGATCGTTTATATCGCCTTTGTATTCAAACCTGTCGTAACGTAAACTTGCCATAGCGGAAAGGCTAGGTGTTATGTTTAAAACGTTAGAAATATAAGCACCAAAAACGTTTTGCTTAGTTTCAATATTATTACGATCTAAACCGGATAGAATAGCATTTAAGTTATCGGCATTTACTTCTGGTTCTGAGAAAACCAAGTCGCCTTGCGCATTTACGCTATGCAAATAGCCCCAGCCTGAACTTTGGTCTATTATAGTAGACTCTAAATAATCTACGCCAATTAATAGTTTGTTTTGTAAATCACCTATTTTAAAATCTCCAGTGAAATTTTGTTGTAGATTCATGGTTCTTGTTTTTGCATCAGTATCTTGTGCGTACAAAGCAAAGTTAAGACTGTTTGCAGAGTTGAATAAGTAAGTGTAAAACCCATTAGATTTAGCAAGACCACCGGCTACAATAGATTGAGAAGACCAGTTGTCTGAAATTTTATAAACGGCTTCACCTCTATAATTTTGTGTAATGTTTTTAATAACAACATCGTTATTGGTTAACGACTTGTCTCTGTCGTAATTTAATTCTTCAACGGTATTAAATAGTAAAGGTGCGCTTCTGTTAAAGAATAAAAAAGTTTGATTAGTTTGCTCGTTATCCGAAGCTTCGTAAGCAAAATTTAACGTCAGTTTGTTATTTACTTTATATGAAATTGAAGGGGCAACAAAA
The DNA here is from genome assembly GCF_009796825.1 of Algibacter sp. L3A6. GTDB lineage: Bacteria > Bacteroidota > Bacteroidia > Flavobacteriales > Flavobacteriaceae > Algibacter. The sequence continues at coordinate 1,075,670 of NZ_CP047030.1, read as the reverse complement.
ACTGATTTTTTAAAGCCAAAGTCCTGAAAACTATTATCTTTTTGGTAACCTGCATTAAAACGTAATGATACTTTATCGCTTGCGCTTACATTAACATCTGCATTTAGTTTTCTAAAATCATTAGAACCTCCCGCAACGGAAATACTTCCGCCTGTGCCACTATAAGGTTTTTTTGTTACAATATTTATTAGTCCACCGTATGAGGTTATAGAACTTCCAAATAAAGTTGCAGATGGACCTTTGATAACTTCTACACGTTCTACATTCGATGGGTTTATAAAACCATTTGTAATTCCGGCAACACCGTTAACCAATTGCGGTTGTACCGAAAAACCACGAATAGAATAGTAACCTGCGCCATCACCACTTCGTCCAGTAGACGACCATAATTTGTTCACACCTACCGCATTTTTTAGAGCATCTTCAAAATTATTAACAGATTGAGATACTAATAATTGGTTGGTTACTGTGCTGTAAACTTGAGAGTTTTCAATGTTTTTAAGTGGCATTTTAGAAACATATGCACTTTGTTTTCTTGAGAATTTGTTTTTACGTTTTGTGTCTAGAACAATTTCTTGCAAAAGTTCATTTCCTTCGTAAAGTGATATGTTTCCTAAATCGAAAGTATTGCTGTTGGCTATAGAAAAAGCTATTTCTTTAGTTTTGTAACCTAAGTAGGATATGGATAGTATGTAATCACCATCGCTAATATTCGAGATTTCGAATGTGCCATTTTCATTAGTTTGTGCACCTTTTACAGTGTTTTTAATAATGGTGTTAACTCCAAATATTGGAGATGAAGATGTATTTGTTATGGTTCCTTTTAGAGTTCCAGATTGTGCAAAAGTGAAGAGGCTAAGCAACAAAAAGGTTGTTAAAGTAAATGATGTTTTCATTTGTTTTTATTTAGACTTAATATGAATAACTGAGTTTTTCGTGCAAATATATGTGCTAGGTTAAATATAACCAAGCTATTTGTATTAATTCTAAATAAGATTATTGAAAGATATTATTTCACTTTAATTAACTAAAGAAATAGACTACACGAGTATTCCTGCAGAGTAAAATGAAATAATAAAGGCTATAACGCTAACTATTATGCCTACCATAAAAACGGTATAGGTGAGTCTGAGTATTTTATATTTTTTATCCAAAACCAAGCCTAAAAAGTATAAATCTTTTTTCATTGAGGAGTAAAGATAATCGCGATCTTGCATCATTTCTCCCATGGCCCATTCAAAGTCCTGAAGGCTCATTTTATGGAAATTTCCGAAGAATAATAAATTTACTTTTTTATTAGCAACATCTTCTTTTGTAAACTCCCCTCTTGTTACATTAGGGCGTGTAGCCATAATAGATAAAATTATGGAAGCTACTGTAAACATTATAAAAATGATGGTAGGTGTAATTAAATAATCGTTAGAAGGTTTGTCTAGTTTTGAAGCTAAATTAGAAAGCACTAAAGAAACAATAATAGCATTTACAGATAGTAAAATATTGGCTTTAGTATCGGCAATATTACTAAGTGTAATGTGGTTTTTTAAGGTTACTCTAAACATGGTTTCAATTCCACGTTCAGGTAATTCTATTTTTTCTTTTTTAAACTTTAATTCGGCTTTTTTCTGAGCAAGTTTACCTGTATCTAGTTTAATTTTTTTCTTTCTATTAATTAAACCAGCGAGGTTTTTTCCTTTACGTTTTTCCCAGTTTGCGGCAGCTTCATTTGTGAAAAAACGATGTTTTGTGCTTAAAAAAGTAATGTTTTCTTCTAGCCAGTCACTTTCAGATATTTTATAATCACTAATAAGTTCCCATTCTTTTCGAAGTAATTCCGAAGTATCGGTGTAATTTTTACTTCCAATATGTGCGCAATCGGCATCTTTTATAATTTTTTCAGGCGTTGTACTAGGAACAACTCCCATTTTGGTTGCCATAATAATATTAGATATAGCAACAATATCGTCTTCGCTTACGCCTTTGGCTTTAAGAAATTCTTTAGCTATCAGCACGCTCGCTTCCTCGTGGTTGTTTTTGTCCTTAGTATATCCGGTATCGTGAAACCAGGCAGCTATGATGAGTAATTCTTTTTGTTTATCGTCAATTTTTATCAATTCTGCTAATTCAGTAGCTTTGTTTACAACAAGTTGCGTGTGCGGAATGTTGTGGTAGGTAAACTCCGGAGTTAACTTTTCATTGAGAAGGTTGATAACAAATTTTTCAGCTTCAGCTATAAGCATATGTAAAACGTGTAAAAAGATTATTTAGTAAAAGTACGAAACTTTAAAAGATCAAAATATAATTACTATAGTAACGCTATTATTTGTCGTAAATTTATTGAATGCTTTCATATTAAAGTGATCTGCGGAAATAGTAAGGTTTTTGCTTAATTTTCGACTAAATTTTTATATCGAGCGTATATAAATTAAACAAAAAAAAGGAATAGAATATGCTAACTTGGAAAGATATTATTAGTTTTTCGGTTAACGGAAATCCAACACCAGATAAGCGTGTTGAAAAGACGGAAACTGAATGGAAGGCTCAATTAACACCTGAGCAATTTAGAGTAACACGATTAAAAGGAACCGAGAGTCCACATAGTGGAGCGCTTTGTACAGCTCATGATGCTGGTAAATATAATTGCGTGTGTTGCGATACACCTCTTTTTGATTCTACAATAAAGTTTAGTTCGGGAACGGGATGGCCGAGTTTTACACAGCCTATAAAAGAAAATGCTATTAAATACGAGCGTGATACCACTTATGGTATGGTTCGCGTTGAGGTTATGTGTAATACTTGCGATGCACACTTAGGGCATATATTTCCCGATGGGCCGGAACCTAGTGGTTTACGCTATTGTGTAAATTCGGAATCTATGCAATTAGAAAAAGCATAGTTGTAACAAAACACCTGTTTAGTTTTTACTAAGCAGGTTTAAATTTAAAACAAATGCAAAGCAAAAATATACAATTAGCCACACTTGGTGGTGGTTGCTTTTGGTGTACAGAAGCCGTTTTTCAGGAGGTAAAAGGTGTAGAGAAAGTCGTTTCTGGTTATGCAGGCGGTAATGTGCCTGGCCATCCAACATATCGAGAAATCTGTTCGGGTTTAACGGGGCATGCCGAGGTAATCCAATTAACTTTCGATGCTAACGAAATTTCATATGTCGATTTATTAACCATTTTCATGACCACTCACGATCCTACAACTTTAAACAGGCAAGGAGCAGATAGAGGTACACAGTATCGTTCGGTAATTTATTATCATAATAACGAGCAAAAGGAGTTGGCAGAAGTGATTTTAAAAGAAATGGAACCTTATTTTGATAACCCTATAGTTACCGAATTATCAGAGTTGCCTAAGTTTTTTGAAGCTGAAAAGGAACATCAGAATTATTATAGAGATAATGAAACACAAGGGTATTGCAGTTTTGTAATTACTCCTAAATTGGCTAAATTACGAAGTCTACACGCCGATAAATTAAAAAAATAATGCCTTTTCAGTACACACTGAAGAAAAATATAGATTCTATATTAAGCATTAAAATGAGCACACCATGAAACTGAATATAAAAGATACGTTTACTAAACAATTACCTGCCGACCCGAAGTTAGAAAATACAAGACGACAGGTGGAAAAAGCATGCTTTTCGTTTGTAACACCAAAACAAACAGCAAAGCCAGAATTGTTACATGTATCTCCCGAAATGCTTGAGAGTTTAGGTTTAACAGATGCAGATGCTAAAAGCGATACGTTTTTAAAAGTAATAACAGGTAATGAAGTCTATCCAAACACAAAGCCTTTTGCTATGTGCTATGGTGGGCATCAATTTGGTAATTGGGCAGGTCAATTAGGTGATGGTCGTGCTATTAATTTATTTGAAGTAGAATACAATAATAAACATTGGGCCGTACAATTAAAAGGGTCTGGCGAAACACCATATTCTAGAACGGCCGATGGTTTGGCGGTGCTGCGTTCTTCCGTTAGGGAGTATTTGTGCAGCGAGGCTATGTTCCATTTAGGTGTGCCAACGACGCGAGCATTGTCTTTAGCGTTATCCGGCGATCAGGTTATGCGAGATATGCTTTATGATGGTAATGCGGCTTACGAAAAAGGAGCTATTGTTTCTCGTGTTGCGCCTAGTTTTTTACGCTTCGGGAGTTTTCAAATATTAGCCGCTAGAGGCGATACTGAAACTTTAAAGACACTTACAGATTATACCATCTCTAACTTTTTTCCTGAGTTAGGTAAACCTTCAAAAGAAACCTATATCGCATTTTTTAATGAGGTTGCACAACGCACCCTAAAAATGATTGTAGATTGGCAACGCGTTGGTTTTGTACACGGTGTAATGAATACCGATAATATGTCTATTCTTGGCTTAACCATAGATTACGGGCCTTACGGTTGGTTAGAAGATTTTAGTTATGGATGGACACCAAACACTACAGATAGCCAACATAAAAGATATCGTTACGGAAATCAACCGAACATGGGGCTTTGGAATTTATACCAACTCGCTAATGCGCTTTATCTTTTAATTGAAGATGCAGAGCCGTTGCAAGCTATTCTCGACGGGTATCAAACTGGGTTTGATGAACAATCTTTTGCCATGATGCGCAATAAATTAGGTTTTGAAAATGAGGATGAAAATGATAAAATTTTAATTCAGCAATTAGAAGAAAATCTTCATTTAACAGAAACAGATATGACGATTTTTTTTAGGAATTTGAGTGGTTTTTCAGAAGAAAATCCTTCCGAAGGTATTTCAAAAATAAAAGATGCTTTTTATAATTTAGATGAAGTTAAAGGTGAGATTGAAACCAAATGGCAGACTTGGTTTGATGCTTATGCCAAACGTTTAAAAGACGAAACAGTTTCTTCCGAAGAAAGAAAAGTTAAAATGAATGCTGTAAATCCGAAGTATGTTTTACGAAATTATATGTCGCAGTTAGCTATTGATGATGCTGATAATGGCGATTATAAATTAATAGATGAATTGTTTAATCTTCTAAAGAAACCATACAGCGAGCAACCTAAACATGAAAAATGGTTTGCTAAAAGACCAGAATGGGCGCGTCATAAAGCAGGCTGTTCTATGTTGTCTTGTAGTTCATAATAAGAGTAATTAAAAGAAGAAAAGTAAATGCAATTAGGTTTAGGAACAGCAGCTTTAGGAAGGCCACAATATATTAATGTGCGTCAAGATGCTACAAATACGTCTAATTTAGAGGTGTTTAAAAAAGAGAGTTTTTCTGTTTTAGAAGAAGCCTATCAATCGGGTGTTCGGTATTTTGATACGGCGCCAGGTTATGGTTTAGCAGAGCAGTTACTTATAGATTGGTTGGCAACAAAAACTGATGAAGCTATAAAAGTAGCCACAAAATGGGGTTATACATATACTGCAAACTTTAATCCCGATGCTAAAGTTCATGAAGTAAAGGAGCATAGTTTAGAGAAGTTAAAGGAACAATGGCAGGTTTCTAAACAATTATTACCATACTTAAAAGTCTATCAAATTCATTCAGCAACTTTGGAAACTGGTGTTTTAGAGAGTGAAGCTGTTTTAAATTATTTATCTTACTTAAAAAATACGCATCATATTAAAATGGGTATTAGCACAACGGGTGCAAACCAAGTTGAGGTTATTAAAAAAGCATTGGATGTAAAAGTAGATGGCGAGAATTTGTTTGATGTTTTTCAGGTAACTTATAATTTGCTGGATCAAAGCTTAAAAGACGTTTCTAGCCTTTTACAGAAAGAAAACAAAACCGTTGTTATTAAAGAAGCTTTGGCTAACGGTCGCGTTTTTAGAAATAAAAATTATCCGAATTATAATGAAATGTATACGGCGTTAGAGCGTTTAGCACAAGTGCACGATGTTGGAGTAGATGCTATTTGTTTGCAATACGCAGCGCAAACTATTCCTGGTAGCAGAGTTTTAAGCGGAGCAAGTAATCGTGAACAAATACAAGAGAATTTAAAAATGAATAGGTTTGTTTTATCGCAATCAGAATTAGACGAACTTTCTGATTTTAAGGTAGAGGTTACTCAATATTGGGCAGAGCGTAAAGACTTAGAATGGAATTAATTTAAATATGAATAGCTATACAAAAATAGCTTTAGGAGGCGGTTGTCATTGGTGTACCGAGGCTGTTTTTCAGGCTTTAAAAGGTGTTACGAAAGTAAAACAAGGTTATGTCGCCTCTGTGGAGGAGAACACATCGTTTTCCGAAGCCGTAATTATACATTTTAATGAAGCTGTTATAACCTTAAGTGTGTTGATAGAAATTCATTTACATACACATAAAAGTACAAGCAATCACTCGATGCGCGATAAGTACCGATCGGCTATTTATTATTTTTCCGAAGTACAAAAAAAGGAGGCGACTGATATTTTAAATGGCTTTAAAAATACTTTTGAAGAAGAAATTATAACTGAAGTTTTACCTTTTTCAGAATTTAAAGCATCACGCGAGGCTATTCAAAATTATTACAAAAAGAATCCTGAAAAACCGTTTTGTAAACAATTTATTAATCCGAAATTAAAGTTATTGGTAAATAAATTTTCAAAACATTTAAATTAAAATTAAGGAGTTTGATTTTCAAACGACTGATACTCAAAATAAATTCATGAAAAGTACTAAACTAAAAATTCAGAATAAAAAAGGCTTGGCATTGCAAGCACAGTTGGAGTTGCCTGCAAACCAAAAACCGAATCGTTACGCTATTTTTGCTCACTGTTTTACTTGCACAAGTTCGTTAAGTGCGGTAAAAAACATTAGTAGAGCTTTAACTAATTATGGTTTTGGAGTCCTTCGTTTTGATTTTACAGGTTTAGGAAGAAGTGAAGGTGAGTTTGCCGATAGTCACTTTTCTGCCAACGTAGAAGATTTAATAGCGGTAAGTGAATATATGGCTGCTAATTATGAAGCACCATCTTTATTAGTTGGGCATTCTTTAGGTGGAGCAGCGGTGCTTTCTGCGGCGGCTAAATTAGATAATGTAAAAGCTGTAGCTACTATTGGAGCGCCATCCACGGTTGGGCATGTTACTCATTTATTCTCGCATGGTTTAGATAATGTTAAAGAAAAGGGTGAAGTTGAAGTGAATATTGGAGGACGACCTTTTAAAATTGATAATGATTTTGTTGAAGATTTTGGAAAAACAGATTTACCTTCTGTTGTTAAAAATTTACGCAAACCTTTACTAATTATGCATTCGCCAACAGATAATGTGGTGGGTATTAAAAATGCCGAAGAACTTTATCTCCAAGCGCAACATCCTAAAAGTTTTGTAACTTTAGATCATGCTGACCATTTGCTTTCAAAATCTAGCGATAGTAATTATGCTGGCAACATGATTGGAACTTGGGTACAACGTTATTTTGAACCTCAAGAAAATGATATGTTAGAGACCAACGGCGAGCAACTTGTTGGGCATTTAAACTTAACGGAAGATAATTTTACAACCAATATACAAACCAAAAACCATAGCCTAATTGCCGACGAGCCTGCTTCTGTTGGTGGTGACGATTTTGGACCATCACCTTACGAATATTTAAATGCTGGTTTAATTGCTTGTACAGCCATGACATTAAAAATGTATGCCGAACGTAAAAAATGGGATCTGCAAGAGGTTTTTGTTTACGTTACACATTCTAAAAAACATAGTGACGATTTAGGTTTAGAGCAAGAAAAACCTGGGTATTTAGACCATATCACTAAAAAAATAAAGTTAATTGGTAATTTAGATGAAAAGCAAAAAGCACGATTAAAAGAAATTTCGTCGCGTTGCCCTGTGCATAAAACTTTGGCTGGTGGTGTTGTTTTTGATACCACGTTAATCGAAGACTAAGTACCCTTAATAAAACATAGGCATATTTCATTTCTTACGCTTTCATCACAATAAAGTAAAAAGGGTTTTCTTAAGTTATATCAACGAGATTCTCTTTATAATCAATTATTTTTGCAGAAATTAATATCATTAATTATGACTAAAACTTTACGCTACATTACATTATCCCTCTCAGTGTTTTTTATTAATGCTTGCGCAACTTATAAAACTCAAATTAATGATCTTAGCGATGCCAAGTTTCCTAATAAGGAAATTATTTATTCGTTTTATTTAGTAGGCGATGCGGGAAATTCACCAATAGGTTCGGAGTCTACAGGATTAAAAGCCTTTAGAGAAGAAATTAATAAAGCTTCCGAGCAAAGTACTGTATTGTTTTTGGGTGATAATGTGTATCCTAGAGGCTTGCCTAAAAGCGGAGATAAAGGCCGTGAGTTTGCTGAATATCAATTAAAAATTCAGACTGAAGCTGTTAAAGGTTTTAAAGGTGAAACTATTTTTATTCCTGGAAATCACGATTGGTATAGCAACGGATTAAAAGGGTTAAAGCGTCAAGAAAAGTATATCGAAGATGCCTTAGGGAAAAACACGTTTTTACCAGAAGATGGCTGCCCAATTGAAAAGGTAGAGATTTCAGATGAGGTTGAAATGATTATTATTGATACCGAATGGTATTTGGCTAATTGGGATAAACACCCGACAATTAATGATGATTGCGAAATAAAAACACGCTCTCGATTTTTTGAAGAATTAGAAAGCTTAATAAAAAAGGCTCGCGGAAAATCGACTATAGTCGCCATGCATCACCCAATGTTTACCAATGGTTTGCACGGAGGTGAGTACGATTTTAAATCGCATATGCAGCCATTACCAGTTTTGGGAACCTTAAAAAATGTATTACGAGAAACTATAGGTATATCGCCAGAGGATATTCAAAATAAAAGATACAACGAGTTACAGAAACGTGTAGTAACTTTAGCTCAAGAGAATGATAAGGTTATATTGGTTTCTGGTCACGAGCATAATTTACAATATTTCGAAAAGTATAATTTAGCACAAATAGTAAGTGGTGCAGGTTCTAAATCTACACCTACTCATAATGTTGTAGATGCATTTTCGGCTAGTGTTCCTGGTTATGCGAGGTTAGATATCTTTAAAGATGGCTCGTCGTTTGTTAGATTTTATTCAGCTGAAGAAAATAAAGTTATTTTTCAAACCGAAGTTCATGGTCCAAATAAAAAAATAGATGAGTCTGCCTTCGAAGATTCATTTGTAAAAACAAAAAAGGCATCTATTTATAGTGACGAAGAAGTTGATAAAAGTGGTTTCCATAAAGCTATTTGGGGCGATCGTTATCGCGAGTTCTATGGTACAAAAATAGAAGCACCTGTAGTAAATTTAGACACTATGTTTGGTGGATTAACACCATCTAGAAAAGGTGGAGGACACCAATCAAAATCACTTCAGTTAAAAGATAAAACAGGTAAACGCTACGTTATGCGTGCGCTTAGAAAAAGTGCCACAGTTTATTTACAGGCTATGGCTTTTAAAGATCAATATATCGCTGATGAGTTTGAGGATACTGTAACCGAGAGTGTTCTATTAGATTTTTACACAGGTTCGCATCCTTATGCGCCTTTTGTAACAGGAACATTGTCTGATGCTATTGATTTGTTTCATACCAATCCAACTATTTATTACGTGCCAAAGCAAAAAGCTTTAATTGGTTTTAATGATGATTTTGGTGATGAGTTGTACATGATTGAAGAACATGTATCCGACGGTCATGGAGATATTGCAAGTTTTGGTTTTGCGAATAAAATTGAAAGCACCGACGACTTAATGAAAAAACTTCGAAAAGACGAAAAGTATAAAGTAGATGAAACATCGTATTTAAGAGCTCGTTTGTTCGATATGGTTATTGGTGATTGGGATAGGCATAGAGACCAATGGCGTTGGGCAGAATTTGAAAATAAAGAAACAGGAGAGGTTATTTATAAGCCTATTCCGAGAGATCGTGATCAGGCCTTTTCTATAATGGGTGATGGCGGATTAATGCAAGTTGCCACTAGAATTATTCCTTCATTAAAATTAATGGAAGGTTTTAATGATGATATTAGAAATGTAAAAGGTTTCAACTTTAGTCCATATTCTTTAGATATGACTTTCTTAAACCAAACAAGTAAAGCACAGTGGGAAGAACAAATTAAATTCATCCAAAATAATTTAACAGAAGCCATTATTGATGATGCTTTTACGCATTTCCCGAAGGAAGTACAAGGTGTAACGGTTGCCGAAATGAAACGAGTGCTTTTAGAGCGTATTAAAAATCTATCAACTTTTGGTATTGAGTATTACAAGTTGCTTAATGAGTGTGCGGTTGTTACCGGAACTGATAAAGATGATTTATTTGAAATTGAAAGATTACCTAACGGTGAAACAAGATTAACCGCTAGTAGAATTAAAAACGGTGAAAAAGGGATTGTAATTTTTGATAAAACATATTCTAAAGACGATACTAAAGAAATTTGGATTTATGGTTTAGATGATGAAGATGAATTTCATGCTTTTGGAGAAGGGGATCACTTAATTAAAGTGCGTTTAATTGGTGGGCAAAACAACGATACTTATAATATTGAAAATGGTAAGAAAGTTGTTTTTTACGATTATAAATCTAAGAAAAACACCATTAAGTTAAATAACGGTAAAGATAAATTAACCGATGATTACGACACGAATGTTTACGATTTCGCTAGGCTTAAAAGTAGCACCAATCAATTTGTGCCAGTTATAGGAGCGAATCCCGACGATGGTTTAAATATTGGTTTTTTAAATACCTTAACACACTATGGTTTTGAGAGTAATCCTTTTAGTTCTCAACACAGTATTGGAGCGTCGTATTATTTTGCAACTAGTGGTTTCGATTTTGAATATACAGGCGAGTTTTCTAATGTAGTAGGGAAATGGAATTTAGGTGTAAATGCTAAATTTACAAGTCCTAATTATGCTGTTAATTTCTTTGGTTACGGTAATAGTACACCAAATTTAAACATCGATAATGAGGATGCCTTTAGCTTAGATTATAACCGTGTAAAGTATAGTACGCTCTCTTTTGCGCCTTCTTTAAACTGGCGAGGTAAAATGGGTGGTCATTTTAAAGTAAGCCTAAGTTACGAGGCTATAGAGGTAGAGGAGTCTACAGATCGATTTATCAATACATTTTATGTAGAAAATGGAGCTGATAACCACAAACAATTTGCAGGTATCGATGCCTTGTATGCTTTTCAGAATAAAGATAATGAGGCTTTTCCAACAATGGGAATGCAAACAAGTTTACAGGCAGGTTATAAAACAAATATAGAAGCTTCTAGAGGTTTTGGATATTTAATTCCAGGACTTGGTTTTGATTATAAATTAATTCCTAGCGGACAATTGGTTTTAGCTACACAAGTTAAAGCGCATCTTATTTTTGGTGACGATTTTGAGTTTTATCAAGCAGCAAGTTTAGGTGGAGATAATGGGTTACGAGGTTATAGAAATGAAAGGTTTTCTGGTAAAAACGCATTCTATCAAAGCACAGATTTACGTTTAAATTTAACTAAGCTTCGTACTAGTTTATTGCCACTACACATTGGGGTTTATGGAGGTTTCGATTATGGTCGTGTATGGATTGATGATAATCTAGCTCTAGACAACAATAGCGCCTTTAATTCTAACAGATGGAACACTTCCGTTGGTGGCGGTGTGTTTGCAAATGCTGCCAATATTATGACATTAAATTTATCGGCCTTTAATAGTGACGACGGCTTGCGTTTCGCTTTTAAAGTTGGTTTTGGTTTCTAAAGAGGGTATTAGTTTAAGTTAAATTCATATAGATTGCCATCACTACCATGGGCTTTTTCGTCGGTAATGTATAGCGTGTTATTGTCTTTAAAGCAAATGCTCTCTTTTTGCGATATACGGCCATTAATAGGGATTTCGGTAGTAGTTCCGTTGAAAAAGTTATCATTTTCAAAGTCTGTAAATAGCCATACTGATTTAGGGCTTAATAGCACCATAGATTTTCCGTTACTGCTAATATCTGCCGATGTTATCCAGCAATCCATATCACTACAAGTATCAAAGGTTCCTAGTAGCTCGGCAACATGCTTTCCTTTTTTTGCAGGAACCTTATAGAGAGAGGTTTTTCCAAAGTCGTTTTTAACACGGCTTTTAGTGAACAAATAAAAATTGTTTTTATGATAGAAAAAAGCTTCACAATCAAAATATAAATTTTTATTTTTAGGAGGAAATTTTTCTTGGTTTGGGTAGCTAAAAGAAATACGATCAATATCAACTTTACCTTTATCATTCAAGGCTTTCTTTTTTACCTTTAATATAGATAAGTTTTTGCGTTTACTATCATTGTTGCCAAAATCGCCAATGTAAAGGTTGCCTTCTTCATCTGAGGTTAAATCTTCCCAGTCGTTGTTTTTTGCATCTATTTTTATTTCTTCTTTAATATTTCCTTTAGGTGAAACGCCGTAAAGTTTTGGTGAATTTCCGCCGTCGTTAAGCATCCAAATATAGTCTGAGTTTACGGTGGTTTCTGCTCCAGAAACTTCATCTAAAGATTTTGATAACTCCCCTAGAAATTTAATATTCTTGTTTTGGCAACCTGCACTAAGGATTAATAATGATATTATAAGTTTGTTCATCTGAGCTTTAAAATTTAAATGGTAAATTTACTGAGTTTTTTAAACTTATGAAGGAATACAATGTTATAATTATTGGCGGAGGCGCTGCGGGTTTTTTTAGTGCTATTAATATTGCGGAACAAAATCCGGATTTGAAAGTGGCTGTTTTAGAGCGCGGTAGTGAAGTGTTAACCAAGGTTAAGGTTTCTGGTGGCGGTCGCTGTAATGTGACGCATGCTGAGTTTATGCCGCAGGAATTAGTAAAAAACTATCCGCGTGGCGAAAAAGAATTACGAGGTCCTTTTCATCAATTTATGACGGGAGACACCATAGAGTGGTTTGAAAACAGAGGTGTGCCTCTTAAAATTGAAGATGATGGACGTATGTTTCCTGAAAGCAATTCTTCGCAAACCATAATCGATTGTTTTTTAGGTGAAGCTGAAAAGTATGGTGTAGAGGTTTTAAAGAATCACGCTGTAAAATCAATAAAGCATTTAGAAGCTCATTATAAAATAGAAACAATACAAGGTGATTTTTCAGCTGAAAAAATTGTGATAGCAACAGGAAGTAATCCAAAAATATGGAAGCTTTTAGAAGGTATAGGCCATACGGTTGCACAGCCTGTGCCGTCGCTGTTTACGTTTAATATTAAAGATGACCGTATTACCGATATTCCAGGTGTTGTCGCTTTAAACGTTGAGATAACCGTTGCAGATACTAATTTGTGGAGTGAAGGTCCGTTGCTTATTACGCATTGGGGTATGAGTGCGCCTGCAATTTTAAAGTTGTCGGCCTTTGGAGCTATAGAATTAGCTAAAAGAGATTATAAGTTTGCTATTGAAGTTAATTTTATTCGTCAGGATTTTGATACTTGTTTGGATGCTTTAAAAACCTTAAAACTCGATTTAGCCAAGAAAACCGTATTTAAATCTACACAGTTCGATTTACCAAAACGCCTTTGGCATAAACTGGTTTTAGCAGCGCAAATGACCGAAGATACGCGTTGGGCAGATTTAAATAAAATGCAATTGGAAGCTTTGGCTAACCAACTTACTACTGCTATATTTAATGTTGATGGGAAAAGTACTTTTAAGGAGGAATTTGTAACGGCAGGTGGTGTAAATTTAAAAGAAGTAAACTTTAAAACTTTTAAAAGTAAAAAACACGAAAACCTTTATTTTGCTGGTGAAGTTTTAAATATTGATGCTGTAACTGGTGGTTTTAATTTTCAGAATGCTTGGACGAGTGGTTTTATTGTGTCCAAGGCGATTACTGGTTTGGGTTAGAAATAACGCATTGTTTTGCGAGCGTATATAGTTTTCACAAAAGATGATGTGATTTCTCCTATCGTCGAAATGACGCGGGATAAATTGTGTTAGCTTGGTAGGTTTTGAAAACTTATTTCTTGAACTTACTCATAATACCTTTCCAGCGTAAATCTCGAATAAACTCACCTTCTTCAACAGAAACTAAAGGTGTAATGTCTTCTTTTTTAGCTTTAAAATAGCCTGACATATAATCTTTAAATAAAGCGAAACTTCCTTTTTTGTAAGCAAGTTTTACTGCGGAAATTAAAGTAATTGTAAAACCATAACGCATTTTGTACATGGCTTCACCTTGAAGATATTTGGAAGCTTTGTTATAGCTAATCCCTGTGGGTTTTAGGTGTTTTACATGCAGAGATTCATCGGTTAAAAGTTCCCAGCCATAATATTTTGCAAGTAACTCATCGACGGTATCCCAACCCATAGATGGTTTTAGTTTCCCTATTTGTAAGAAACAAGATTTTCGATAAGCTTTTAAAGCACCACGAATATGATCTTTATTGGTTAAGTTTTCTAAAACCCAATCGTTGTTTTTTTCTATGTAACAAAATCCAGCTGCCATACCAAGTTTGGTGTTCGCTTTAAAATGCTTAGAAATTTGTTCTAAATAGTTCTCAGGAAAAATTAAATCGGCATCAAATTTACAAATGATATCGTAATCTTCATCTAAAACTTCAAAACCTTTATAAAAAGCATTTATAATTTTAGAGCCTGGTAAATGTGCTTCGGAAGATTGATTGTTTACTAAAGTAATAAACGGATATTTTTCCGCGTAAGCGCTAACAATATTTCCTGTATTATCAGTTGAGTTATCATTAACAATCACTACGCGTTTTGGTAACAGAGTTTGAGTTACTAAAGATTCTAAAGTGAGCCCGATAGAGCTTTCTTCGTTGTGCGCAGGGATTATTATATGGATGTTCAACCGTTTAAAATTTAAGATTCAAAGTTAAACTTATTTATTTCGATTCAGAATGGAATAGCCTAAATTCTTTCAGCATAAACAATATAGTAACGCGGAGTAAAGCGTCTTAAAATAGGGCGAATTCCTATTTTTTTAGGTGGGTTTGTCCATTTCTTACGATCTATAATTTTCCAACCAGCCTTCTCTAGAAGCCAATCGAATTGCCAATCTTCAAACTCGTGGTAATGACGGTCGAGCATATCTGTTTTACTTCTATATGCTGAAGAAAACCACAATTTTAATGGTACGCTCGCTACTAGTTTATCTCCTTTAATAGCTTTTAAAGCAGTGTAAGGAGAAAGTAAATGTTCGAAAATTTCGAAAGCAGTTACAACGCTAGCTTGAGTGTTTGTTATAGTTGAGGTGTCTTCATCTAAATCTTCCCCTTTGGTGTTTTCTACTGAAAAACCATGTTCTTCCATTATTTTAGTAAACGGGTTTACAACGCCTAAATCTAAAATAGTTTCGGAGTTTGAAACATGTTTTTTTAAGAACTCAATAGTATGTTTAAAACGTTTATTAGGAAAACTATTTTCGTACATTTTTAATGTTTATAAACAATAGCATTAATATTCATACCAGCACCAACACTAGCAAAAAGAATGATATCACCTTTATTAATTTCTTGATTTTCCAATTGACCTTTTAAGATAATATCGAATAATGTAGGTACAGTAGCCACACTAGAATTCCCTAATTTAGCGATAGACATTGGCATAACACCTTCTGGCATCTCTAAATTATAGAGTTTGTAGAAGCGTTTTACAATCGCCTCGTCCATTTTTTCGTTGGCTTGGTGTATAAGTACTTTTTTTACTTCTTTTATATCTATACCAGCTTCATCTAAACACGATTTCATGGCTAGTGGTACGTTTGTTAATGCAAATTCGTAAATTTTACGACCATACATTTTTATATAGCGACGGTCTTCTTTTATTTCAGGATTGTTCGTTTCTCCAAAATAAATGTAATGTGCTTCGTCTAAAGAATATGTAGCAGATTTATGATTGATAATACCACCTTCTTCAGTGGTAGCTTCAATAACAACAGCTCCAGCGCCATCACCATAAATCATAGAGTCACGATCGTGCGGATCTAGAATTCTAGATAACGTTTCTGCACCAATAACTAAGCATTTTTTAGCAATACCAGCTGTAATAAAAGCATGAGCTTGTATAACACCTTGTATCCAGCCTGGGCAACCAAAAAGTAAATCGTAGGCTACACAGTTTGGGCTTTTTATGCGTAATAAATGTTTAACTCGAGAGGCCATACTTGGTACGGTATCACTCTGGATGCTATCATGACGTACATCGCCGTAATTATGAGCGACGATAATATAGTCTAGATCTTCTCGATTAATTTTAGCGCTTTCAATGGCTTTTTCTGCCGCGAAAGAGGCTAGGTCTGATGTGTTTAAGTGATTCTTGGCATAACGACGTTCATCGATACCTGTAATGGCCTTAAATTTCCGAACAATAACTTCGTTTGGAGCGTTTATTACGGTGCCATCACTATTTAAAAATTCGTTACTGTGAAAATTTTCGTTTTTTTCAACATTATCAGGAATATAGCTTCCTGTTCCGGTGATTTTAATATTCATATGCTACTAATTCTTAATTGAAAAGGACTGCAATAAGAAGTCCTCTTTACATCTCCATTTCTTTAGAAAAACACGCCGTAGTTTTAAGGCTTGCGTATTTTTTTTAGTTATATAAAGCCAAAAATGTTATTCAATTTTGAGTTAATTCAATAACGAAAAAGACATAAAATTGCCGATATGGTTTATATATCGGCAATATAAAATCTTATTAAAAAATATATAAATTATTTTCTATTATTTTACGATGTTCAAAGGGTGTTTATGCCTCCATATAAGCCTCTATAGGCGTACAAGAACATATTAAATTACGGTCACCGTAAGCATCATCTACACGACGAACACTTGGCCAAAATTTATTCTCTCTTACGTAATCTAGCGGAAATGCTGCTGTTTCGCGCGAGTACGGAAAAATCCATTCGTCTGCCGTAATCATATCTAATGTGTGTGGTGCGTTTTTTAAAACGTTGTTGTCATCGTCTTTAGATACACTGTCTATTTCTCTTTTTATTGAGATCATAGCGTCACAAAAACGATCAATTTCAGCTTTGCTTTCACTTTCTGTAGGTTCAATCATTAATGTTCCTGCAACTGGAAAAGAAACTGTTGGAGCATGGAAACCATAATCCATTAAACGTTTCGCGATGTCACTAACCTCAATACCGTTTGCTTTAAATGGGCGACAATCTACAATCATTTCGTGAGCTGCACGTCCGCGTTCTCCAGAATATAATGTATCGAAATTACCTTGTAAACGTTGTTTGATGTAGTTAGCGTTTAAGATGGCTATTCTAGTCGATTCTGTTAAACCTTCTGCACCTAACATTTTAATATAACCGTAAGAAATTAAACAGGCTAAAGCAGAACCAAAAGGCGCTGCAGAAATAGCAGTAATGGCATTTTTTCCGCCTGTTTTTACAATAGGATTTCCTGGTAAAAATGGTACAAGCTGTTTGGCAACACAAATTGGACCAACACCTGGGCCACCGCCTCCATGAGGGATAGCAAAGGTTTTGTGTAAGTTTAAGTGACAAACATCGGCACCAATATTACCTGGGTTTGTTAAACCTACTTGTGCGTTCATGTTTGCACCATCCATATAAACTTGTCCGCCGTTATCGTGAATAAGTTGTGTAATTTCTTTAATAGCCGACTCGTAAACACCATGTGTAGATGGGTAAGTGACCATTAAGCAAGATAAATTATCCTTATGTAATTCTGCTTTTTCGCGTAAATCGTCTACATCGATATTTCCTTCTGCTGTAGATTTTGTTACAACTACTTTCATGCCAGCCATAACAGCACTTGCAGGGTTTGTTCCGTGTGCAGAAGAAGGTATTAAGCAAATATTTCTGTGATGATCGTTACGAGATTCGTGATATGCTTTTATAACCATTAAACCAGCAAATTCACCTTGGGCACCAGAATTTGGTTGTAGCGATGTTGCTGCAAAGCCAGTAATTTCGGTAAGTTGATCTTCTAATTCTTTAATTACTGTTAAATAACCTTTGGCTTGTTTAGCAGGAACAAATGGGTGAATGTTTGCCCATTTAAAAATACTTAATGGTAACATTTCCGCGGCAGCGTTAAGTTTCATGGTACAAGAACCTAAAGAAATCATAGAGTGATTTAATGATAAATCTTTACGTTCTAGTAATTTTATGTAACGCATTAATTCGGTTTCTGAGTGATGTGTATTGAAAATATCACTAGTTAGAAATTCTGATTGACGCTGAATTGTTTCTTCAATATTATTTGAAGATTCAATAGAAGAAATTTTAATGGTTTTTTTGTCTGCAGCCTTAGCGAAAATAGAAATTAAATAGTTTATATCTCTAATTGAAGTGGTTTCGTTTATAGAAATAGTAACTGTGTTTTTATCTGGGTAGTATAAGTTCACCTTTTTCTCGGTGGCTACTTTCTTTATTTTTTTTGCTTTCGTTTTTATTTGAAGTGTATCGAAATAAGAAGAGTTAACTTGTTTGTAACCTAACTTTTCTAACGCTCCAGCCAACATAGCTGTTTTGTTATGTACTTTATTAGCAATATGCGTTAAACCTTTTGGACCATGATAAACGGCATACATACTTGCCATAACAGCTAAAAGTACTTGTGCTGTACATATGTTTGATGTTGCTTTGTCTCGCTTAATATGTTGCTCGCGTGTTTGCAAAGCCATGCGTAAAGCACGGTTACCATTAGCATCTTTAGTAACACCAATAATACGACCTGGAAGATCACGTTTGTAAGCTTCTTTAGTAGCGAAGTAAGCGGCGTGAGGACCTCCGTAACCCATTGGGATTCCGAAACGTTGTGTGGTTCCAAGAACAACATCTGCACCAAATTTACCTGGAGCTTCTAGTTTTACTAAACTTAAAATATCGGCAGCAACGGCTACTTTTATTCTGTTATCATTCGCTTTTGAAATAAAAGATTTGATATCTGTAATTTGACCGTCTTTTCCTGGGTATTGTAAAATAGCTCCAAAAAAGTCTTCAGAGAAATCAAAATCTTCTTCTGTACCTACAACAAGTTCAATACCAATTGGGTTCGATCTTGTTTGTAGTAAAGAAAGCGTTTGTGGTAATATGTTTTCTGAAACAAAAAACTTATTTACTCCTGCTTTCTTCTGGTCACGTTCTCTAACTGCAAATAGTAAACTCATGGCTTCAGCCGCAGCTGTACTTTCATCAAGCAGCGATGCGTTTGCAATTTCCATTCCTGTTAAATCAATAACCATGGTTTGGTAATTTAAAAGCGCTTCTAATCTACCTTGAGCAATTTCTGCTTGGTAAGGTGTGTAAGCCGTGTACCAACCTGGGTTTTCTAATATGTTACGCTGGATTACTGCAGGTAAGATATTAGGATGATAACCTAAACCAATATAAGTTTTATAGGCTTTGTTTTTTTTGGATAACTCATGAATGTGAAGTAAATACTCATGTTCTGTCATTGGTTCGTCCAAATCCAAACCTTTTTTTAAACGAATATCATCTGGAATGGTTTCGTAAATAAGCTGATCTAAAGAATCGGCACCAATGGTTGTTAACATTTTATTTTGGTCATCTGCTCTAGGACCAATATGACGCAAAGCGAAAGCGTTTGTATTCATTACAGTTACAATTTGTTATAGATTTCGCAAAAATAAATAATAATTGATGTTTTTTATGGAAGAAAGCAGAAAGTTTTTAACCATTTACATGTGTTATCAACAGTTTGTTTATTTTTACAGCATGAGGCTATTAAAGCAGTTTTTTAATTTCTATTTGAATAGTAGTATTCACGTGGCTTTGTCTGTGTATGCGCTTACTTATGTTACACTTTTAGAGTTCGGTTTTTCTTATGAAAAAAATGTGCTTTGCTTTGTGTTTTATGCGTCAATTACTGGATATAATTTTGTTAAGTATTTTGGAGTGGCCAAATTTCATCATCGAGGCTTCGCAAGTTGGTTAAAAGCTATTCAGATTTTTTCGTTTTTTGCCTTTATTTTAATGTGCTATTATGGATTACAACTTAGCTTTTTTACTTTGTTGGGTATTGCAGGGTTTGGGGTGGTCACTTTTTTATATGCGATTCCGTTTTTGCCAAAACGTTTTTTTTTAGATCAACAGAATAATCTACGTAGTATTGGCGGGCTTAAAATTTACTTAATTGGATTAGTTTGGATGGGTGTAACGGTGTGTCTTCCTATAATAGAAAATAAATATGCAGTAGATACCGACGTGATTATAACAGCTATACAGCGCTACCTTTATGTGTTGGTGCTTATGCTACCTTTTGAAATTAGAGATTTACAATACGATAGTTTAAAACTATCTACCGTACCTCAAAAAATAGGTATTAAAGGAACCAAGTTAATGGGTATGGTTCTGTTAGTAGTGTTTTTTTTATTAGAGTTTTTTAAAGATGAAACGCATCAAATAAAAATAATGGTATTACTAATATTATCGATACTTACAGCAGTATTTTTATTGTGGTCTAGCAAAAAACAAAGTATTTATTATGCTTCGTTTTGGGTAGAAGCTTTACCTGTTTTTTGGCTAGTACTTATGCTGTTTTTCGACTAATGTAACTGTTCTTTCAAAGCTTTTTCTAAATCTTTTTTCATGTCTTCTTTACACTTTGGGTCTAAGCATTCTAGCTCAGCAGCATCAATACGTTTAGTTAACTTAGCGTTGTTTTTAGAATAGCCTCTGCATGCTTTGCAGTATATTAAATGCAGATTCAGCTTTATCTTTTCTAATAAAGACGCTTCTTTATATTGCGATTTGTCGCAAACGTGGTTTGCTTCATCGCAGGGCATGAATATGTTTATTTTTTTACTCATAATTAAAACCAATTTTCTTTTAAGCAATCGGCCATAGCAGTTCGTGCTCGGTGGATAATTACCCATAGGTTAGACGCAGTGATATTAAGTTCATTACAAATCACCTCAGTTTCATAATTAAGTACTGTTTTCATTTTAAAAACGTTGGCCTGTTTCTTTGGTAATTTGCTTAAGCAATTATGTATAGCGTCGCCTAACTCACTGTTTTGCATGCTGTCTTCGGCTGTTTTGTCGAACGGGTCGGCAACACGTTCTTCAAGCCAATCGCCTTCAGATTCTGCATCGTTATATTGAATTCTAACTTCTGCTTTTCCTTTATTTGAATTTATTTTTCGGTAATGATCAATAATTTTTCGTTTTAAAATAGAAATCAACCAAGTACGTTCACTTGCTTCTCCTTTAAAATTTTTCATTGATTTTAACCCTGCCAAAAATGTGTCTTGCACCAAATCTTGAGCGATCTCTCTATCGCTTACGCGGGTTACTGTGTAATTAAACAAGTAATCTGCGTATAAATCGATCCACTTATCGGGATGTATTTCGTGTTTGGGCATATTGTACAATTTTCACCAAAAATAAGGTAAAAAAATGAATATATTATTTGGTGCAACTAATAATGTAATAACCAAAGCTTTTAAAGTGTAATCCTGAAAGTAAGGCGTAAAAAGATCCTTTTAGGTTATGCAGGCTTTCTCGTTTTAATGTTTTTGATGCGAATAGTTTTTTAAAGATGAAACCTGTTATTGCGAAAGGAACGTGTAAAACAGATGGAGCGACTTTGTAGGATGTGTTTTCTACCTTAATATTCGTAAAACCTTGCTCTTTTAGTTTGTTGACCATATTTTCGATAGTTTCTAATTTTTCTAAACTCCAATGATCACAAAGGCTTTTGTAAGCAAACTTGCTGGTATTTTGAAAGGTTGAAGCTTCTTTTTTTAAGAAAGCATCGGCAATAACCAATCTTCCATTTGGTTTTAAAACACGATAAGCTTCTTGAATAGATTTATCACTATGTCCAGAATGGCAAAAGCTTTCTATGGCTAAGGCCGCATGGAATGTGTTTGAAGGAAATGATGTGTTGTTATAATTTTCTTTTAAAATGTTTCCTTTATAATTTTTAAGAAGCATGTTGCCTTGTTGCATTTGGAATTCTGATAGGGTGACTCCAAAAGCAGATAAGTTTTTTTTATTTTTTAAAGCATAACGCATGGTGCCTCCCATACCGCAGCCCATATCTATTAATGAAATTTTTTCATTAGTTAAGTTTAATCTTTTTATTACCTGATTATTCATTTCGTTTAGCATAGAATCTCTCTTAAAGGGATTTGTTTTGAAAGGAATAAAATACCCAAAGTGCATGTTGAAATCTTTACTCCAAAACTCGTAATCTTCAGTGGCTTCGTTATAGAAATCAATCATCTCGATACGGTTCGTTTCTGGGCTTTTTTCTAAATTAATGGTTGCAGTTGTCATAGGTTTAGTTATTGAAGTTGAACTTTAGTATTTGCTTTTAAAGACTGTTTAGATTTGGTTCTTCCTCTAAAAAAGAAATATAAATTTAAGAACAGCATCACGCCTAAATAGATAGAAAAGGCGCCGATTTTTTTACTTAATATTTCAATGATTGATTGATAAGTAAGGCTTTCGTGTGCCTGATAAGTTATTTTCAGAATTAACATAGCCCAACCTATATTAATAAGGTAAAAACCTATTTCGAATAATTTGTTTGTTGCCAATGCGATATCTTCTTTGCCTTTAAAAATATCAATCATGAAGAGTTTTCCATTTTTAAATAGCATTTTGGAAACGTAGATTGTTAAGGCGATAACAATTGGTAAATAGATTAAGTAAGCGATAATGATTTTAGAATTTTCCATGATGTATTGATTTTGATTTTACAAGAAAGGTGAGCCAAAAAACATTGTTGTAATGTAAAATGGCTAACCCGAGAATAATGATGCCTAAGCGATAGCTTAGCGAGTTAATAATTTGAATTATTGAATTTAATTGTTCCCAATATGCAATAGAGAAAATGGCATAACCAAGGTTGGTGAGATAGTAACCAATAAGTAAAATGTTGTTTATGCTTTTTACGAGTTGGGTGTTTTGTTGAAATAGATGAATGAGGTATATTTCTCCGTGTGTGTAAAACAACCAACCAATTTTTATCATGATAAAAAAGATGATGGGTAGGTAAATGCTATATGTAAGAAGATTATAATTCATTTTCTAAACATTTTAAACTTTCAGAAATTATTGAAAGTATTATTGAAATTTTTTTATTTGATGAGTTTCAATAAAGATTTAGTGATCCAAGTTTGTTCTTGGTTTACAATTTTATTCATCATCGCATCAGCAGTTTCAGCTAAATCATGCAAAGCTTTAGTTTGTTTAATAAGTTCTCTTGTTTTTTCTGTGCCATCATCTTTTATCGAGGATACGTCTTTTAAAACTTTAATAACAGGTTTTATTTCACGACGGCTACGTTCTTTTGCAATATGTCTGGCAAGTTCTTGTACGTCTTTTTCAGTAGAAAAATACTCCTTACGTTCGCCAGGAATAAGCTCTTTTGTAACAATACCCCAATCCATTAGTTGACGCAAATTCATGCTTGTATTACCACGGGAGATTTTAAGTTCTGCCATAATTTCTTCCATGGATAAGGGTTTAGTAGAAATAAAAAGCAAAGATTGTATTTGCGCCATAGCTTTGTTTATACCCCAAAGTGTGCCTAAACTTCCCCATGTGCTAATAAACTTATCTTTTGCTTCTTGGTATTCCATACAGCAAATATATATAATATTTCTGAACTTTCAATAATTATTGAAAGTTTATTTTGGTTACTCAAAATTATTTAACCGTATCCTTTGTTTTTTTCTTTAATAAACCACCTAATACATTTTTTACTGCATTTGTAGTGTTATTGGTAGGTGTGGTTTGAGTAGAATCTGTTTGAGTTGTTTTATTGCCAAGAATACCTCCTAAAACATCTTTAACGGCATTAGTTTGTTCTGTTTTAGTCGAGTCTGTTTTTGTTTTGTTACCGCTAATAATACCTCCAATTAGGTCTGTAACTTTGTCTTTACCTTTATTAAGTAGTTTTTGCTTTTCTATTTCAACCAGTTGTTTTGTTAGGTTGGTAACTCCACTTGTTAAATCTGTTTTTACAGTCGGACTCGTGTAAGAACCTCCAATATTTGCAGTAACCGGAATGGTAATGTTGTTGGCCTCTTCACTATCAATTTTGCTAATAAGCGCTGTAATATCGGAGCCTAAGTATTTTGCTGGCACATTAAAAATAGCATTGTAATTTAATGTTTGATCAAAGCCGTGTGATCCAGAAACCGTAATAGCGATATCTTTATATTTTAAATCGAAAGGTTTTACGCTTACTTGCCCATTGGCAAATTCTAACTTGGTTTTTAGATCTTTTAAATCGAGTTTACTAAAATCTATAAAGCTCAATGAGTTATCAAGTTTGCTTAAAAGGCCACTTTCGTTTTCGGATAGGTTTGTTGTTAATAATTCTGCTAGTGCATTACCCGAAACAGTGCTTAAATTTGGAGCAAAATCTTTATCTAAACTTCCTGATAAATTAATAGTTGTATTTAATTTTCCTTGTAAAATTTTGGCGATAGGGGCTAAGTTTTGAAGTAATTCTAAACCTTTAAACGATTTTGAAATATCGAAGTTATTAGCACCTAAATTGAAACTAAATGTTGGTGTTTCTGTTTTGGTTGAAACATCTCCTGAAATAGAAAGCGCTCCATCAAAAATACTTGATGATACGTTGCTTAACGTTGCAGCTTCATCTTTTATTAATAATTTTCCTTTAACATCGGTTAACGTTAAATTATCATAAATTACGGTTTTAGCATTGGCGTTTATAGTGCAATCTAAAAAAGCAGGGATTTTTAAGGCTTCCGATTCTGTTGGAGTTTGTGTTTTTGTTTCGGTTGAAGTTGTTTCGCTTTCCGACATAAAATCACTCATTTTAAAAAGGTTCGAATTTAAATCGAAATTACCTTTTAGTGTTGTGTCACTAAGTACAAAACCTAGTAAGTTGTTTATAGTTCCGTTAGCATTTAAATCACTTTCACCTGTTTTTGCTTTAAAGTGATTTAGTGAAACGGTTTGAGGATTAAAGGTTAAATCTGCTTCTGAAATTTCTAGAGGGTTTGCCATATCTTCAGAAGTATACACAAAATTACTAAGGCTAGCAGTTCCGTTACTTTTAATGCGTTCAAAGGCATTAGTTTCAATCGCATTCATATCAAAAGCCGTGCTTAATTTTGCTTTTAAAATACCTGTAAGCGGACTTGACAATTCAACAGGGTATGCTTTTGTGATATTAGCTAAGTTTAAAACACCGTCTAAATTGGCGCTTACAAGCATGTTTTTAGTCATATTTTTTATACTAGCAGACGATTTAAAAACATCGTCGTCTATTTTAAAGTTCAAGGTTTTTATGTCAACAAAAGTATCGTCTAAAAAGCCTGTTGTGTTTTTTATAGAGGTGTTAATTACAATGTTTGTTACGCTTTTTGGTAAATCGGGATATTTAAAAGACGCATTGTTCGAGGCGATATTAATATCTAATTTAGGGATGGTTTTATCAGAATTAATACCTTTTACAATACCATTAATAGTAAAGTCTCCACTAGTTTGTACGCCATCTAAACTTCCTGAATACGTCTCTGGAATTAAGGCTAAGAAATTTTTAAAATCAGATTCTGGGTTTTTAAAGGTTAAATCGATATTCTGACCTTCATCTAATAACTGAACAAAACCATCAAATTCTATTGGCAATTTATTGATGTAGCCTTTGTTTTCTTTAAAAGTGTATTTGCTATTTGTTAAGTCTAAATCTATTAAAGCATCAAGTTTTATGGCATTATGGTTTAGGTAATTTGTGCCGTCCATGGTGAAGCTAACATTGGCTTCTGTTTCAGTATCGAGTTCCGATGTTTCTCCCGAAAAAGTTCCGCTTCCGGTATGGTTTAGCTCTGAGATTTGCATCATCATTTTAGAACTTTCATCTATATAATCAAAACCACTATTTTTTATGCTGTATTCGTCTATGCTAAAAGTAAAACTGCTGCCAGTTGTGTCTGTTGTTGTTTCAGGTTCGCTAGCTTTGGCAATATCGTAATTGGTTTGTCCTTCTGCATTGGTTTTTAAAGTAATCATTGCTTCATCTACAAAAATGCTATTCACAACAATAGGCTCTTCACCTGCTGTTTTAAATAATTCGGGGATAGACACGGTAAACGCAATAGATTTTGCTGCTACCAAGGTATCGCCTTTAAAAGGTTCGAAATTTGTAATAACAAAATCGTTTATACCAACGTGAGCCTCAGGAAAGCTACGGATAAAGCTTAGACTTACATCGCTAAATTCTACTTGAGCATTTACATTATCATTTATAAATTGTTTTACAATGCCTTGAATTTTTCCTTGGAAAACAAAAGGAATCGCGATTAATAATATAAGTACGGTAAGTATAGTGAAACCGGTGATTTTTAAAACTTTCTTCATAATAAGCTGTTTATAAAAATATTTACGTAAAAAATGGATTAGGGGATGAAATTAAGGGCGGGTTTAAGTTAATTTTAACGCAATTCTAAAGTAAATCTATTTCTTGGTTTATTTTTAAATTGAATCGTTTTCTAAACAAAAATACGCCTAAATATAAAAAAGGAGTATCTAAAAATGCAATAATTACTTTAAATAGAAAACCACTTAGTAGTAAACCTAAAAAGCGATCCCAGGCAATAATTTCGAAAACACAAAGCAATCCAACTACGGTAAAGGTATCAACAAATTGAGATAAGAAGGTTGAAAAATTATTCCGAAGCCATAAATGTTTGCCTTTTGTAAGTTGTTTCCAGAAATGATAAATTTGAATATCTATAAATTGAGCAAATAAATAGGCCATCATGCTTGCAAATACAGCTAAAACGGTATTTCCAAATACGGTGTTAAACATGTTGTCTTTTACAGGAGACCATGGTGTTGCAGGAACAATGCTAGAAACGTAAACAATTAAAAGTGAGAAAAACGAAGCGAAAATTCCGGCTGTCACAATTTGGTTGGCGCGCTTTTTTCCATAAATTTCACTTATTAAATCGGTGATTAAAAAAGTAATAGGGTAGGGTAGTATGCCAACAGAAACTTCGAAAAGTTTAGATCCAAAAATTTCAACATCAAAAGGATGCCAGTAAAAAAACTTCTGAAAAATAAGATTAGAAACTACTAATGAGGTAATAAATAAGGCTCCCAAAAGCATGTAAATTCGTTGGGCAGCGAGTTTGTCTTTTAAAGTCATATAAAGTTGTGAATAAATACCTCGTGTAAATATACAATGAAACCATTTAGTTTTCATTATTTTGCCGATACTTATGACGAAACCAAGAATATTTCATATTGCATTAGGAAGTAATAAAGGCGATAAATTTAAAAATTTACAAAACGCCGTAGATGCTATTTTTCGGCAAATTGGTAATACAAAGTTAATTTCTAAAGTATATAAATCTGCTGCTTTAGGTTTTGAAAGTGACGATTTTTTAAATTGCTGCTTGGTTTTAGAAAGTGATTTACAGCCACATGATGTTTTGGGTATGCTTTTGGCTATTGAAATAGAATTAGGACGTACTCGTAAATTAAAAAACGAGTATGAAGCGCGAGTAATAGATTTGGATGTTGTTTTTGCAGAAGAACAAATAATAAACACCGAAACTTTGCAGGTTCCGCATCCAGAAATGCATAAGCGTAAGTTTGTTTTAATGCCACTCAACGATTTGGCGCCTAAATTAAAGCATGCTAAACTTAATAAAACCGTATCGGAGTTGTTAGAGGTTTGTGAAGATAAGTCGGTTTTAGAACCTTTAAATATTTGGCTTAAAAACCCTAGTAAAACCCTAGATTTTTCTAAATATAATTATATTGCAATAGAAGGTAATATTGGTGCGGGTAAAACCAGTTTGGCAAATAAAATAGCGCAAGATTTTAATGCAAGATTACTTATGGAGCGTTTTGCAGATAATCCGTTTTTACCTAAGTTTTATAAAGATGCACAGCGTTATGCGTTTACCTTAGAAATGTCTTTTTTAGCAGATCGATATCAGCAAATTTCAGAAGATTTAGCACAACTCGATTTATTCACGCAATTTGTTGTTAGCGATTATGATGTTTTTAAATCGCTTATTTTTTCTAAAATAACATTGAATACGGATGAGTATGGATTATATAGAAAGTTGTTTTACTTAATGTATAAGGATATCCCGAAGCCAGAGCTTTATGTTTATCTATACCAAAACACCACACGTTTACAAGAAAATATTAAAAAACGTGGACGCGATTACGAGCAAAATATTGCCGACGATTATTTGGAGAAGATTAACTCTGGATATTTAGAGTTTTTAAAAAGTCAGAAAGATTTTAATGTGAAAATTATTGATATTTCCGATAGAGATTTTGTTGCAAACAGAAGTGATTACCTTTGGGTTTTGGGTGAAATTTGTAGTGAATAATTAAAAATAAAAACTCCATTAAGATATCTGTATGTTAAGATGCCTTAATGGAGTAGGTATATATTCAGAAAATAGAAATTAGTCCTCGTCCATTTCCATAATTAAATTGGCAATAAGAGATGTCCATCCTGTTTGGTGAGATGCTCCAAGTCCTCTGCCTGTATTGCCATCAAAAAATTCGTAGAAAAAGTGTTCCTTTTTAAAATATTCATCATTAGTGAAAACCTTGTCAGGATCATCTGAGTGGTATTGGTATTTACCATCTTCATTCGGTTCAAAAAGTTTTATTAATCTTTTAGTTAGTTCATTAGCAATTTGCTTTAGATTAAGTTTGTTGCCTGAACCTGTTGGAAATTCATAAGTGTATTCATCGCCATAAAACTCGTAGTATTTACGTAACGATTGGATAATCATGTAATTTAAGGGCATCCAAATCGGTCCGCGCCAATTTGAGTTGCCTCCAAACATGTTAGAGCGGCTTTCTCCAGGCTCATATTGAATTTGGTGGTGTCCATTGTGGTTAAATACGAAAGGATGTTTTTCATGATATTTTGAAAGTGAACGAATTCCGAAATCTGATAGAAATTCGTCTTCATCCAGCAAACGTTTTAATAAGTGTTCTAATCTAAAGCCTCGCATAATAGAAAACATGAAGTTTCCGTCTTTGTTGGCTTTTTCTAAGTTCGAAATTAGAGAGGCTAAATCTGGTCGTGTTTTTATAATATTATTTGCTCTTCTTCTAAATTCTTTTAATTCTTCAAATAAATCTTTGTTAATAATTTCTACTGCAAACATGGGGATAACACCTACTAAAGAACGAACTCTTAGTCGTTCGGTTCTGCCGTTATCCATTTCAACCACATCGTAATAGAAATTATCATCATCATCCCAAAGTGAAATATCTTTTTTTCCAATATGGTGCATGGCCCAAGCGATATTCAAAAAATGTCTAAAAAACTTAACAGCAGGCTCTTCGTAAACTTTATTGTTTTTAGCAAGCTCAAGAGACATGCGCAACATATTAATAGAGAACATAGCCATCCAGCTGGTAGCATCTGCTTGTTGCATTCTTGTGATACCTTCGGGCATGTGGTTTCTGTCGAAAACACCAATATTATCTAAGCCTAAAAAACCGCCTTCAAATAGATCTGTTCCGTTTTTATCTTTTTGGTTAACCCACCATGTGTAGTTAATCATAAGTTTTTGGAATGCTTTTTCTAAAAATTCAAGATCTCCTTTTCCTGTTTTTTGTTTATCCTTTTCATATACTTTCCATACAGCATAACTGTGTACAGGCGGGTTAACATCGCTAAAGTTCCATTCGTAAGCAGGGATTTGACCGTTAGGGTGCATGTAGTTTTCTTGTAATACCAATAGTAATTGATCTTTGGCGAAATAGGGGTCGATTTCTACAAACGAGGCCATGTGAAACGCTAAATCCCAAGCGGCATACCAAGGGTATTCCCATTTGTCGGGCATAGAAATAATATGTCTATTGGTAAGGTGTTGCCAACTGTAATTCCGCATGTTGGTTCTGTTCGGTTTATTTTCTCCTGGTCCTCCAAAAAGCCATTTAAAAACATCAAAATAATAAAACTGCTTAGTCCATAATAATCCTGAAAAAGCTTTTTTAGCAAGGTCTTGTCTTGCTTCAGGTAAATCTTTTTTTATTATATCAGCATAAAATTCTTCACATTCTGCTTTTCTTAGTTCAAAAATAGAATCAAACGCTTCCCACGGATTATTTATTTCATTTTTGCTAAGGCGTATTTTAACACTTTTTTCTTCGCCAGCTTTTAAGCTAAACTTATGCCAAACGGCCATTTTAGAACCCGTATTTTTTGGGTTTACAGTGTTTTTTTTATTTACAACGTGTTCGTGAATACCATCTTTAACATAAGGAACTTCATTTTTTACATTATAAATACGTTCGTTATTGGTTTCATTTTCACAATATAAAGGTTTTCCGTTTTCATGATACAAATAATATTCTCCATTTCTACTGCTGCTAGATTGTGCACAACCTTCTTTTGTGGATTTTATAATTGGACGTTCAAATTTTTTATTGTGTTTCCATACATTTCTAAACCATAAATGCGGTAATATATGAATATCGGCTGCTTTCGAGCCTCTATTTACAACAGTGACCTTCATTAAAATATCTTCGATATCTCCTTTTGCGTATTCAATAAAACAATCAAAATAGGCATTGTCTTTAAAGCAGCCTGTGTCTAATATTTCATATTCGTCCTCGTCTCGCCCTTTTCTATTTCCTTCTACTAAATCGCTGTAAGGAAATTTGCAATGCGGATACTTGTATAGGTACTTATTGTATGAATGTGTTGGTGTGGATACTTGATGGAAATAAAGTTCTTTAACATCTTCTCCATGGTTTCCTTGGTTGTTGGTAAGGCCAAATAGACGTTCTTTTAAAATGGTGTCTTGCCCATTCCAAAAAGCAGGGGCTAAACATAGAATTTCTTTAGCATCGCAAAAACCACCTATACCTTCTTCTCCCCATCTATAGGCGTTACTTCTAGCTTTTTCATGGTCGATAAATTCCCACGATTCTCCGTGCTCACTATAATCTTCTCTAACAGTTCCCCACTGTCTTTCTGCTAAATATGGTCCCCAGTTTTTCCAGTTTTTGTAATTGTTAGGTGTTGCTAAGCGTTCCGATTCTGGGTTTTTATCAGCCATAAATTCTAGGTGTCATTATTAATAAAGTTGAAACTATTAATTAAAACGTATGTGATATAAACATCAAATTTAGTTTTATAATGTTTCTGCGTTTTAATTAGGTTTCAATAAAAATAGAGCTTTTTTCAATAAGTTCTTAATTGGGTTTGTAAGTATTTCTGTATTAGCGGTTTTAATAGTGTTCTTTTAGCTTCTTTTTAAAAAAGGATTGAGTTTATTGCTGAAGATGTATTTACTTAAAGTGGCAGATAGATGTTGAGAGAAGGTTGTGCGTTTTATGATTTCTTGTTTATTTGGTGTGCATGTCAGGAAGATTATTAAAACATTTTATATAGGGTTGTAACAATCCGTCCTTTCTTGTCATTTAAAATGTACTCATCAAGCAGTGTTTCTTTTTTAACTTCTAAATTAAAAGGTGCTTCTAGTAAGTTAACGCCGCTATTCTGTTTCAGCCTGATTCCTTGCCCAGAAATAATATCTTTATTTGGAGTAAATGGAGCGAGGGGTATATGTTCTGTTAAAATAATAAACTTGTAATGTTCTAGCTTTTTAACTAGGCTTATTATTTCTAGGTTAGATAAATGCTGTAATACTTGACGGAGAATAATACAGTCGGCCTTCGGTAGTTTGTCTTTCGCGAGATCTAGGCAGTGGAATTCTAAATTATCAGCTTGGTGTATTTGTTTATTTCTCTCAATAAGGCTTTCAACAATATCAACGGCAATATATTTTTTGGTGAATTGAGCAAGCTGTTTTCCAATATTAAAATCACCGCAACCCAAATCGCAGACTGTTAAAGTTCTGTTGTGCAATTCTAAAAAAGCGGTTAAAACATCTAAAAACGGATTTATAATATCAGGATCGTGAGAGCCAGATCCGGAATAGAAATCGAATTCACTACCACCCCAAAGGTTCAATTTATAAATCTGATTCATGGCATCTTTAGTTGGCCATGGTTTTTTAACTTTTTTAGTCACCTATTTAAAATTTGTCAGGTTTCATTATAACAAAAATGCAAACTAAATTTTAGTAAACCATTAATAAAGTAGGTTTTCAAAAACTTAGTTTGCACTATGTGTTTAATTTAAAAAAAGAAGTTTTTATTTTTCTTCTTTGTTGTGTGTTTCTAGCCAAGCTTCTCCGTCTTTATCAACAAAGAAATCCATCCAAACATAATACATTTCATTATCAGCTTCTACACTCACCGAGTGGCTCGAACCTCTTGGAATATGCAATAAAGAGTATTCAGGAAAATCAACCTGAGCTTCATCAGCATAAACAACGCTGTTGTTATCTGTAAGACCTAAAAATAATTGTTCAAGCATACCATGTACGTGTGCCCCAACTTTATCTGGGCCAATAGTTCTAACCGTTCCCATGGCTACTCTAGGTATATATTTGTTAGGTAATATAGTTCTACTAGTTGTTTGCGGACTTTTAATAGGTTCGGTGTACGATTCGCAATCTGTAAACTGTTTAAAGTAAATAGTATCTACGTTTTCTTTCGGGAACGTTTTAATATCAACAATATCTAATTCCGTTTGTAAAACCGATATTTTAAGGTAATGTAGTGTTTCGTTCTCATTAGCTTTAAATTCAATATCATCAACACTGTTCGGTAACATAATAGTTTCCGGTACAATCTCGTAAGTTTTACCACCAGAAGTTAATGTTGCATTACCAGTTATAAATAAATAAATGGTTTTGTGCGTGTCATTAATATCTACCTTTTGGGTAATGTTGCTATTAATGGTAATGTGTTCGGTGGTGACGCCGTCAATCTCATCGGTTAAAATGTTTTTACTTTGTTCTTGCTGGTTTTCTTGCATTTCCATATCGAGATGTTTGATAGGGATTTCTTGCGCGTAAACTGCAGCAGCAGCGAAAAGAAGCGCTGCTAAAATGGATAATTTTAAATTAATTTTCATTGTTAGTTAAATTGGTTTACCAATTTACTAAATATATCCCAAACAACAACACCACAACTCACAGAAATATTCAAAGAGTGTTTTGTGCCGTACTGTGGAATCTCAATAACCACATCGCTAGCGCTAACCACATTTTGTGCCACACCCTTAACTTCGTTACCAAAAACAAGTGCGTATTTCGTATTCTCCTCTGGAGTAAAATTGTTAAGCATCGTTGCGTTTTCAGCTTGCTCAATAGAACAGATTTTTACTTTATCAGCTTTAAGTTTTTCAACCAAATCTATGGTGTTTTCAACGTGTTCCCAAGCTACGGTGTCCGTGCTTCCAAGTGCCGTTTTATGGATGTCCTTATGTGGTGGCGTTGCCGTAATACCACAGAGGTAAATTTTCTCAACCAAAAAGGCATCACTGGTTCTAAATACCGAGCCAATATTATTTAAACTTCTAATATTATCTAGAATAATAATAATAGGTGTTTTTTCAGCCTCCTTAAAAGCATCAACACTCAGTCTGTCTAGCTCGTTATTTTTTAATTTACGCATGGTACATTATATTTTTTTATTTCCGCGAAAGCGAAAACCTGTCTAATTTAACGTGTTTATTTCTTTTGGCGTTCCCCAAGGGTCGGGCTTGCACTACTCGCTTTTTTGTGTTGCATAGGTGCAACCACACAAAAAGAGCTCAAACAGGTCGTTTAATCCCTAACGCGCCACTGTTGTGTGCTTACTCCGTTCTAATATTCGGTTTAATAAATAATATTCGTGAATTTGTGAACAAATAGCAATAACTTCTATGGTTTCAACTTCAAAAAAAATAGAATAATAGTTACTTTAGCAAACTTACTAAAACAGAAAACCATTGGCAACAAAAAGTAAAAAAGTAACACCGTTAATGAAACAGTACAACGCCATCAAGGCTAAATATCCTGATGCTTTGTTGCTGTTTAGAGTGGGCGATTTTTACGAAACCTTTGGTTCCGATGCTGTAAAAACAGCAGGGATTTTAGGTATTATTTTAACCAAGCGTGGTGCAGGTAGCGAAAGCGAGATTGAATTGGCTGGTTTTCCGCACCATTCATTAAACACCTATTTACCTAAACTGGTAAAGGCTGGCGAGCGTGTGGCTATTTGTGATCAACTCGAAGACCCGAAACAAACTAAAAATATTGTAAAGCGTGGTGTAACAGAACTTGTAACACCTGGTGTAGCATTAAACGATGAGGTTTTAGTGTCTAAATCGAACAATTTTTTATGTTCGGTTTATTTTGATAAAAAATATATCGGTATTTCATTTTTAGATATTTCTACGGGTGAGTTTTTAACATCGCAAGGTAATGCGGAGTATATTGATAAATTACTTCAAAATTTTAACCCCAGTGAAGTTTTAGTTTCTAAGCAAAAACGCGCTAAGTTTAATGAAACCTTTGGAGAAGATTTTCATACCTTTTATTTAGAAGATTGGGTATACCAAACCGATTATGCCTACGAAACCTTAATAAAACACTTTGATACTAAAACATTAAAAGGTTTTGGTATAGAAGATTTGTACGAAGGGATTATTGCTTCGGGTTCTATTTTGCATTATTTAGGAGAAACGCAGCACCATAAACTACAGCACATTACATCTATTTCGCGTATTGCAGAAGATGACTATGTTTGGATGGATCGTTTTACCATTCGTAACCTAGAACTTTATAATTCTACAAATAATAATGCCGTAACCCTTTTAAACGTTATCGATAAAACCATTTCACCAATGGGTGGTAGGTTATTAAAGCGTTGGTTGGCTTTGCCTTTGAAAAATGTGGCGAAAATAAAACAGCGTCATGAAGTAGTTAAATTTTTAACGACTGAAGATGTTACGTTACATACCGTTCAAAACCATATAAAAGGAATTGGAGATTTAGAGCGATTAATTTCTAAAGTGGCTACAACTAAAGTGAATCCGCGCGAGGTTATTCAACTTAAAAATTCATTAGAAGCTATTGTGCCAATAAAAACGTTGGCTACCAATTGCGATAACGAATCGTTGAAAATTATTGGAGATACGTTGCAGAGTTGCGAAGTACTTCGTGCTAAAATTATAGAAACTCTAAATGAAGAGGCGCCAGTAAATGTATTAAAAGGTAATAGCATTGCCGAAGGCTTTTCAAAAGAGTTAGATGAGTTACGAGCGCTTTCTACTTCTGGGAAAGATTATTTAAACGGAATGTTGGCCCGCGAAAGTGAGCGTACAGGTATTACATCGCTTAAAATAGCATCCAACAATGTGTTTGGTTATTATATTGAAGTGCGAAATACGCATAAAGATAAAGTGCCTGAGGAGTGGATTAGAAAACAAACTTTGGTAAATGCCGAACGTTATATTACCGAAGAATTAAAAGAATACGAAGCCAAAATTTTAGGTGCCGAAGATAAAATACAGGCTATCGAGCAAAAGCTATTTGCCGAATTGGTAAGTTGGATGAATCAATATATAAAGGCTGTTCAACAAAACGCTTATTTAATAGGGCAAATAGATTGTTTATGCGGTTTTGCACAGTTAGCAAAAGATAATAGTTACATCTATCCTGTAATAGATGAGTCTCACGATTTAGAAATTAAGGAAGGTCGCCATCCTGTAATTGAAAAGCAATTGCCTATTGGTGAAGCTTATATTGCCAATGATGTGTTTTTAGATAGAACCACACAACAACTAATCATGATCACCGGGCCTAACATGTCTGGTAAGTCGGCTATTTTACGTCAAACAGCACTTATTGTGCTCTTGGCTCAAATGGGAAGTTTTGTGCCTGCAAAAGAAGCCAGAATAGGTTTGGTAGATAAAATATTTACTAGAGTAGGTGCTAGTGATAATATTTCGATGGGCGAATCTACTTTTATGGTAGAGATGAATGAAACGGCATCTATTTTAAATAATATATCTGAACGTAGTTTGGTGCTTTTAGATGAAATTGGACGTGGTACAAGTACATACGATGGTATTTCTATTGCTTGGGCTATTAGTGAATACTTACATGAGCATCCGGCAAAACCTAAAACGTTATTTGCAACACATTACCATGAGTTGAATGAAATGACAGAAACTTTTGGACGCATTAAAAACTTTAATGTTTCTGTAAAAGAATTAAAAGACAATGTACTTTTCTTGAGAAAGCTAGTTGAAGGCGGAAGTGCACATAGTTTTGGTATACATGTGGCAAAAATGGCGGGTATGCCTCAGCAAGTTTTGCACCGTGCGAATAAAATTTTGGAGAAATTAGAGAAGTCGCATTCTAGTGAAGAACTCACAAATAAAGTAAAATCGATGCAAGACGATATGCAACTCAGTTTTTTTAATTTAGACGACCCATTACTCGAAAATATAAAAGACGAAATATTAGATATTGATATTGATACACTTACACCGGTAGAAGCGCTTATGAAACTGAATGAAATTAAGCGCATGTTGGTAAAGAAAAAGCAGGTTTAAAAAGTTTTTTAATTTTTTTTTGAAAAAGGCTTTGGTAATCCAATAAAAGTCTTAAATTTGCAACCGCAATAGCAATATTGCTCGTTCATTAAAAGACTGCGAAAGTAGCTCAGGGGTAGAGCATCACCTTGCCAAGGTGGGGGTCGCGGGTTCAAATCCCGTCTTTCGCTCTGAGAATTTTTGCATTAAAATATTCCAATGCTGAAGTGGTGGAATTGGTAGACACGTTGGACTTAAAATCCAATGTCCATTAGGACGTACGGGTTCAAGTCCCGTCTTCAGTACAAAAGCCTTATCTTTTATTAGATAAGGCTTTTTTTATGCGCCATAATTAAAATAGTATACTTTTTAAAGGGATTGTAAAAGAGGTCATGTAAGCGGGTTTTACTTCCGTTAGTAAACCATTATCGAGCTATAGAATATAGGCAGCGCAGTTAAGCTCTAAATATGTGTGTTTAGGTTTTAAAGTTGTTTAATAAGAAGTGTGTATCGCTAATTAAACACCCAATCGTTTCATAACGGTATCCTTATAAGTTTCTCCAACAGGAATACGCATGTCTGCCACCAAAATTTTAGATTTTTGAATAGCTTTTATATGTTCTATGCTCACAACGTAAGATTTATGAACTCTTATAAATTTTGACGGAGGAAGTTTATCTAATATGTCCTTAAAACTAGATAAAGTTAATATCGGCTTTTGAGTATCTGAGGTGTAAATTTTAATGTAATCTTTTAAGCCTTGTAAATAAACAATAGTGTCTATGTTTATTTTAATGTTTTCATATTCCGATTTAACGAAAATAAAATTATCAACCGCAACAGGTGCTGCTGTTTCTGATACTTGCGGACTTACAACTACTTTATTCTCCAGCTCATACTTTTCTTTTGCACGAGAAATGGCTTTTAAAAATCTATGAAACGGAATTGGTTTTACTAAATAATCTGTAGCATTTAAGTTAAAACCGTCTAAAGCGTATTCTGGATATGCCGTTGTGAATATAAATTGCGGCATATTGTCTATAGCTTTTACAAGATCGATACCGGTTAAGTTTGGCATTTCAATATCTAAAAACACTAAATCTACTTGGTGTTTGTTCAAAAGAATAATGGCTTCTAGTGGGTTTGTGCACTTTGCGACAATTTCTATACCGCCAACTTGCTGCACATAAGATTCTACTACATCAATAGCTAGAGGTTCGTCGTCTATAATTACACACTTCATTTTAAATAGTTTTACTAGAGTTTTAACGTCAAATTTACAACAAACTCATTATCGATTTCTTTAATAGTTAACCAATGACTGTCTGGGTATAGTAAACTCAAGCGGTCTTTTGTGTTTTGTAATCCAATTCCAGAACTAGTTTTATCGTTCTTTCTGCTGCCTATCAAGTTAACACATGTAAATTGAAGTTCATCATCTTTAACATAAATTTCAATTTTAATTTTAGTGTGTCCTTTAAAATCGGTGCCATATTTAAAGGCGTTTTCGATAAAAGAAATAAGTAAAAGTGGTCTTATTTTTTGGCTGTTAATTCCGCCATGAATGTTTATGGTAACATGTTCGTTGTTGGCAATACGTAAACGCTGAAGTTTTAAATAATTTTGAACATAGTCGAGTTCGTTACTTAGTAATACAAAATCTTGATTGGTTTGGTACAACATATATCGCAACAATTCAGAAAGTGTGATAACGGCTTCTGGTGCGTCGTTAGATTTTTTTGTAGTAAGCGAATAGATGCTGTTTAAAGAGTTAAATAGAAAGTGAGGGCTAATTTGATTTTTCAGAAAATGTAATTCTGATGATGATTTTTGTGCCTCTATTTGTTTTGTTGTTATCTCGTTGCTACTCCATTCGGTATACATCCTTATGATAGTACCAATCGCTAATATTAAAAAGCTGTTAATAGCAACCATGACGCCTTTGAATCCCCAGAAAAAATGTCTAGACCTGGCACCTCTATAAGGCATAGGGCCTCTGCTGAAAACATTATAGTTTTTATTAAACTCATAGTTTAGTTCTCTAAACAAGAAGGTGAAAAAAGCAATAAAAACAATAGCACAAAAAATATATAAACCTGTTTTTTTATGAAGTAATAACTTTGGGACTAATATTAAATAGTTGAGGTAAAATAAAATAATGTTTATTACAAAAAGAGAGCTATTG
This sequence comes from Algibacter sp. L3A6, assembly GCF_009796825.1. Classification (GTDB taxonomy): domain Bacteria; phylum Bacteroidota; class Bacteroidia; order Flavobacteriales; family Flavobacteriaceae; genus Algibacter. The sequence continues at coordinate 1,037,132 of NZ_CP047030.1, read as the reverse complement.
TTGAAGTTTATTAAATCTTCTCCCGGTCTAGCCTGAATTAAATGCATGAAAACAAAAATGGTCCATATAGAAATATGAAGCATAATTTGTTTCCGGCTCTTTACGCCAAAAAAAGAAGATTGTACTGTTGTTTCCATTTAATTGTTGCAGTTAAGTGCTATGTTTAACTGGTTTAAGTTTTCTAGCGTTATCTGTGGATTTTCTTTATTATTTAGTTTTTCACTAACCAATTGAGCCACACTATTTGCATCTTGCTCTGTGCAAAACGTTTTGTTTAATTGAACGGCCGGAATGTATTCTTGTTTAATGAGTAATTTCGAATTATAATTTATTTGATATCCAAAACCATTTTCAACTTTAAAAACTTCAGTCTTATAAGGGTTAGATGCTTCAAATATATCGGAATTAGCCATATACAATCCACTAATTAGCACCAAAGCTACCACTAAAACTAATATTATTTTTCTTCTAAACATTATTTATATTTTTTTAAACAAGAAAAACCAAAGTAATTGCTCTTAAATAATGAGCAAATTACTTTGGAATTTAATTAATGGATGATATAAAATTTGCTATTAATCTTCATCATCATAATCATCCTGAGGGAACACTTCGAATGTATCATCTAAGTATAAAGTACCTGTTTTTCCTAAACTTACAAAAGCGCGGCTTCCTGTAGAAAAAGCAACAGCATCTTGTCTTGCAGTAGCTTCTAGGTTTGTAATTTCTTCCCAGTCGTCATTAATAGGGTCGTACTCCCAAATAGAGGTCATGGCACCACCGTAATAGCCGGTAGCAATATATCCTAATCCGCTCATGCTAAAACCTACAGCGTTAGAGCGTACTACATTGTAATCATCGTCATCGTCTAAATCGGTTAAGCTAGACCAAACTTCAGTTGTAGGATCGAACACCCAGAAATCTGTTTTATAAGCACCGTTGCTAACTCCTGTGCCTAAGTAAACTTTATCGTCTATAGTAAAGGTTGTTGCATCTCTTCTTTTATCGCCGCCAAAACCTACAAGTTCGCTCCATGTATCGGTTCCTGGAGTGTATTTCCAAAAATCTTTTAAATCGTTATCACCATCATAACCTGTACCAACATAACCATTACCGCTAACACCAAAACTTACAGCAGCACGTCTAACGCCACCACCAAAGTCTGCTATTTGAGACCATGAGTTAGAAGCAACATCATATTTGTAAAAATCGCTTAATTCATCTAAACCATCATAACCAACACCAATGTAACCATCGCCGTCAATTTCCATTCCAGAAGCAGAACTACGTTCGCTACCTGGGAAATTTGCCTTTTGAGACCAATAGTTTCCTTCAATATTATATTGCCAAAAATCGTTCAAGTAATCGTCACCATCATATCCAGTGCCCATGTAACCTAAATTGTCTATCACAAAACTAGCTGCATTACTTCTTGGAACACCATCAAAAATTGAGCGTTCTATCCAGTTTCCACGCTCTTCGTCATCATCATCGCTACTGCAACTTACAAATAGACCTATAAAAACACCTAAACCTAAAAGGACTTTTAATTTATTTTTCATAATTCGATATCTCTTCTTTTGTTAATCTTTTCAGCAAAACTATCTGTTACTAACGCCATATAAAAACATAATTGATATTCTCGGGATTAGTCTATACCAACACGGCTATTTTCTAGACCAACCAGCATTTGGCATGTTGGTCGGTTAAATAGGGGTATTGGCATACTAAAACAAGGCTTTTGTATAACATGTTTTATTTAAATGAAGTGTTTATTTAGGTTCGCATAAAAAAAAGATTTTATATGAAAATGAAACAGTTCTTTTCTGTGTCATTAATTCTTATGAGCCTAGCATTTTTTATGGCTTGTGAAGGAGATGATACCGCAGTTCCCGTGGGAGAAGATTGGATACAAGTAGATACTAAAGTCTACTTTATCGATTCTATGACGGTAAATGCTTCTACCTTTAAGTTCGATTCTATTGCGGTTTCTAATAGTAGTAGACTATTAGTTGGCGCTTATACCGATGACGTTTTCGGGAAAACTAAAGCAAAAAGTTATTTGCAATTGGCATACCCTTTTGAAAGTATTGATAATGAAGCAATTTACGATTCTATCGCGCTAATTTTAAAGTACGACAACTACTTTTATAACGACACTACGCAAACGCAAACCATTAACGTTTTTAATATTTTAGATGATATTAAAAGTGATGATGATTATTTTTATAACACAACCAATTTTGAGGCTAGTGAAACGGCTATCGGAACAAAAACATTTCAGCCTTACCCAATAAAAGAAGATTCGCTTCATATTACTATTAGCGACGTTTTTGGAAAGGAGTTATATGAAAAAATAAGAGATAATGAAATCACTACAAGCGATGAGTTTTTAAATCAATATAAAGGACTTTTAGTAAATCCAGACGATAGCAATTCTAGTGTTTTAGGGTTTGCAACTAGTAGTTTTTTGCGTTTATACTACTCGGAAGATGATGAGGTTGAAGTTGAGGATAGCCAAACTATGGAGTTTTACTTAAACTCTACCAACAGCTTTCATAATGTTTCTAGCGATTATATCGGAACTTATTTTTCAGATTTAGAAAGTGAAGAAACACAACTTTTTAGTACAGATACCGATGATAATAGTTTTGCACAATCGGGAACAGGTTTAGCGACTCGAATTGATATTCCTTATGTGGAACGCATTAATGATATTGAAGGAAATGGAAGCGTTTTAAATGCCAGTTTAAAGATTTCTATTAAGCAAAATTCATCTACCGATAACTTATCTATTCGCGATTCGTTAAGTGTATTTTTAATTGATAGAAAAGGAGATATTTACAGCACGCTTACCAATGCTGCTGGTGAAACTACTTATGGTCTTTTAGAGGCTTATGATGAAGAATTTAAAACCTTAACCTATTCTATTCCTGTTACGTATTTTCTAAACTTAAAGTTAGATGCCACGTATAATGATAATTTATATTTAGCTATTTACGGACAAGATTTCAATCAATCTGTTGACCGCTATATTTTTAATGGAGAAGAAGCTTCGAGCGAAGATTTAAAACTGAAACTAGAATTAACTTATGCCATTTATGAAGACTAAATATATAGCACTTTGCATCGTTTTACTTGTCTTTTCTGGTCAAGTTTTTGCTCAATCTAATGCCTTATCGAGTTCGCCTTATTCACTTTACGGTTTAGGTTTAACCAACGATATTGGGACAGGGAAAATAAATGGTTTAGGGAAATCGGGCATTGCCATACCATCGAGCACGTTTATTAATAACTCGAATCCGGCATCATTTGGAGCGATTCCTAAAAACGCTTTTTTCTACGATTTTGGTTTTAAAGGTGAAACTAATATTTCGGCAGAAGGAGCGAGTTCTAATTCTAGTATTACAGCCAATTTTTCTAACATTGGTATTGCTTTTCCTATTAACGAGAAATCTGGATTCGGTATAACCTTAATCCCGTTTACAAGTGTGGGATATACCATTTCTGGAATAGAAAGTTATATTGAAGGTAGTACAAATTTGTTTAATACAACAGTTGAAGGTGAAGGTGGAATAAACGATTTAAAGATGAATTATGGTTACTCGTTAACTGATGATTTTAGATTAGGAATAACAGCATCTGCGCTTTTTGGAAAAATTACCGAAACAGAAACCAACTATATTTTTGCCGACAGTTACAGCTCTATTTTAATAGATGAAGATAGTCGCTATTCAGGACTGCGTTTGGGTGCAGGATTTCAATACGATATAGCTAAAAATCTCTCCGTTGGTGGGGTGGTTAATTTACCAGCAACCCTTAGTGGTGATACAATTGGGACAACCACCATTTCCACCGACGTTACTACCGAGGTTTTTGAAACCGATTCTGATTTAGATGACTTTAAGTTGCCTTTAGAATTTGGTTTGGGTTTGCAAACTACACTTCAAGAAGCTTTTACGGTGAGTTTAGATTACAAGAAAAGTTTTTGGGATGATACCAATCAATCGGATCAAATAGGAACTTTTGTAGATCAAGATTTCTTTGGAGCTGGATTACAATTTAAAAGTAAAGGAAACCAATTAAAGTTTTTTAACCGCTTAGAGTATCGTGCAGGATTTAATTACGATAACGGAAATATTGAAATAGATAATACCCGAATTAGTAATTCTGCTATAAATTTTGGTATTGGTGTGCCATTAAAACGTGATACAAGTTCTATGATTAACTTTAGTTATTCTTATGGAAATAAAGGCACCATTTCAAGTGGTTTAATAAAGGAAAATTACCATTTATTTTCTATAAACTTAAGTTTAGAAGGTATTTGGTTTCAGAAACGTAAAATTTATTAAAAGGCTTCTTTGTGTCGTTTTTTATAAGAAGGTACTCAGGAAATTCTACTTCAATTTATAAGTTTTATATTTAAGCGCAAGCTTACTTAGTCACAAAAAAAACGCACAAAGACAACTACTGCCTTTGTGCGTTTTTTGTATATAAATAAGGTTCTAGAAGTTAAACCCGAAGCTTCCGGTAACTCCAAACTTTCTAGCGTCTGGATATTCAACTTCATTTAAGTAATTTCCTCTAAAATTAAAATCTATTCTAAAGACTTTAAAAATGTTTCCAATACCAAAACCATATTCGTAGTATGGCTTTTTAGACGGTGCTGCTAACGGAATACTATTTGGTAAACCTGTGTTACTTAATGCGAAGTTCTCATCAGACAACTCACCTATAACCCCACGGAAACTCACTATTTCTCTTAAATTTAGTTTACGTAAAAACGGGATTCTAGAAAATAAACGTCCGTTAAAATTATGTTCTAAATGTACAGATCCATAAGTGTCTGAAACAAACTCGTAAAAGTCCAATTGAGAAAAGGTATTGTATATTGAAAAATACGATTGGTTTCCTGGAATAACGCTTAATAAACCTAATGGTACTTCACCAAAGGTTTTACCTGCTTCTACCGTTGTGGTTAAGCGGCCAAAGCCACCAATTTGCCAAGGTTGGATATATGAGAACTGAAGTTTAGTATAGTTAAAATCTCCATCGAATATGGCTTTATCTCCCCGCGTTATTTGCGCAAAAAGGCGCGCATAATCATCGTTAGCATTTAAACGCTCTACACCAAAACCTGTCATTTTCCGTTTTGGAAAATAAGACATTGATAAAGACGATTCGAATTGTTTAATTTCCGATTCTAATCCATCAGGCGTATTGTAGTCTAAACTAAAGGTTGGAGATGCCGATTCTAAAGTACGGTAGTTACCACCTAATCTAAAAATAACATTGCGCCATGGTTCTGCTTCAACAGCTAAACTGGTTAAGTTTATAGAGGTTAACTTGTCGTTGGTGCTTGTGCCTACTACAGAAGATGATGCTAAGCTTCGTCCTAAAACATCAGAGCTTGTGGTTAAGCTCGCCCCAATTTGTTCTACATCGCGTCTGTTTCCTCCAGAAATAATTAAACGACTCTTTTTATCAACTAGCCATTTTCCAGAAATGCCATACTTTACTTTATCATCTCTAAAGCCATAAGCCATAAAACCTTCTAAACGCCATAAATCGTTTTTTCCAAAATATGTTCTACCACCTGCACGCAAGCGTAAACCTTCAACTTCATTAAATCCAAAGGTTGAAAATATTGGTCCGTAATCTAGAGGTAATGAGTTAAACTCGATATAACCTGAGGTTAAAATACTTCCTAAATTATATAGGCGTTTAAATTTTTTAACTGTTTTTAAAGTATCGAGCATTTTGTAAACACCTTGCTCATCTTTATTTAAACTTTCTAAACGATTTTCCGACCAAAAGGTATCATCACGATCGTAAACATCTTTATCGAAATTGTAAACTTCAACATCGTAGAATTTTTTATCTTTCTCTTTATCAAATACGTAATTGTTGTACAAAGTAGTACGCTTTCCGTAAACACCACGCGATTTTTCTTTTTTACTAAAAGCGAAATCACTCATCATGTAATCACGTTTCACTAAAAATAAAGAATCGTTTAGTACTTCAAATTCTTGTTCAATATAAATGTCTTTTACCCAGTTTATATTTGCGCTTTTTGAAGCTTGTAAATTAATTTCTTTAATAGCATAGGTAGTATCGGCAACCCAAAAATCTCCTTTAAAAGTCAGTTCGTTTTTTCTACGCGGATAGTAAATAATGTTGTAACACCATTTATTATCAATAAAAGAGCTATCGGATAGGACGTAGTTGTAAGTGTTAATACCTGTTTTAGATAAAGGACTTACAAAACTTTTATCGAAAAACTTAAGGTAGTTATCGTAAACATCAAAGTCGTTATAAAGGTCGTCTACAAAATCGATTATTATTTGGTTATCACTAAACCCAGAGTTTTTGTTTCCTTTTAAATCGTTTTTTTCTTTATTTATAATATTGTCGCCATAAACGGTAGATACAGCCTCGTTTATAAACATAGGTAAATAGGTTTTACCTGTAACATTAGAAGTATCAACTTGGTCGAAAACGAATTCCATACCTCTAAATAGCTTGCTTTTTATTAAGGCGCTGTCTATGGTGTTAATATCGAATTCTACTTTTTCGTATTTATCGTATTGGTATTGTTTAAACTGTTTTAAGCCATTGCTACGTTTGTTTTCCCAAATTTTACGAAGTAAATCTATGGCAGGGTTGTTTTTTTTAGATTGCTTGCCTGTAACAATCAATACTTGGTCTAAGGCAGAGGCTTCTTCTTTTAACGTGAAATTTAAATCGTAATTCACCTTTTTAGTTAAAGGCACATCTAGAGTTTCGTAACCTATAAAGGATACAATAAGGTTACTCCATGTTTCGTCAGATTCTAAATAGAATTTCCCGTTTTCATCGGTTATTGTTCCTTGGGTCGATCCTTTAAATAAGACGTTTGCAAAAGATACGGGCTCTTTATATTCGTCAAAAATATAACCGCTCACTTTGGTTTGCGCTACAATAGAAAGCAATCCAAAAAAGAAAAATAATAAAACTAATTTCGTTTTCATCAGGGGCATTTAGTATGTTTCATTTAAAAGAAGCTAATAGTCTGTCTGTAACAACGTTCCTTTCAAAAAAACAAATAGGTTATTTTATTATACGAAAAAACTTCACTAACAGTTGTGCTAATGAAGTTTTAATAACGTAAAATATGTTGTTTTATTTGTATAAAACTTTTTTCACAGCCTTTATAACCTCGTCTTTATTCGGTAACCATTCTTCTAAAAGAACAGGAGAATAAGGTGCAGGTGTATCTGCGGTGTTTATTTTGATAATTGGAGCGTCTAAATAATCGAAAGCTTCACTTTGTACTAAATAAGTAATTTCAGTAGCAACATTTCCAAAAGGCCATGCTTCTTCTAAAATAACTAATCTGTTTGTTTTCTTAACAGATTCTACAATTGCTTTTCTATCCATTGGACGAACGGTACGTAAATCGATAATTTCACAAGAAATACCTTCTTTCTCTAATTCGTCTGCAGCTTTGTAAGCTTCTTTTATAATTTTACCAAAAGAAACAATAGTAACATCGGTACCTTCACGCTTAATGTCGGCAACACCTAATGGAATAATGTATTCACCTTCTGGCACTTCACCTTTATCACCATACATTTGCTCACTTTCCATAAAAATAACCGGATCGTCGTCGCGAATAGATGCTTTTAAAAGTCCTTTTGCGTCATAAGGATTAGATGGCACAACAACTTTTAAACCAGGTGTGTTAGCAAACCAGTTCTCAAAAGCTTGTGAGTGTGTTGCTCCTAATTGTCCTGCAGAACCTGTTGGTCCACGAAAAACAATAGGGCAGTTAAATTGCCCACCAGACATTTGTCTAATTTTTGCTGCGTTGTTTATAATTTGATCAATTCCTACTAAAGAGAAGTTAAATGTCATGTATTCTACAATCGGGCGGTTACCTGTCATGGTAGAACCAATTGCTATACCTGCAAAACCAAGCTCTGCAATTGGTGTATCAATAACACGTTTTGCTCCAAACTCATCTAGCATTCCTTTCGATGCTTTGTAAGCACCATTATATTCAGCTACTTCCTCGCCCATTAAGTAAATGCTTTCGTCACGACGCATTTCTTCACTCATGGCTTCACAAATGGCTTCTCTAAATTGAATTGTCTTCATTCTATCTATTTTAAATCAAGTTGCTAAATTAAAAATTTTCTACGAGAAAAATATTGTTTTTTTCACTTTGATTTATGGAAATTTTCAAGTCGGGAGTAAGTGCTGTGTTTTTTTATTAAATTATTAGTAAAAAAAACTATTTTCAAACAAATATTAGTAGCGCAATTTTTGTTTTTAGATGAGAAATTCAGAAAAACGTAAAATTTAATATTTTCTTATAGTTAAATACTTAGTTTATTGTTTTAATAAGCTTACAGAGTCTAATGAGTTTTTGTTATTATTCTTACTTTGTTAAGTAAGTACTTCTATCCATAATATTTTTTGTAACGAAAAAATAAAAGATGAAATTATGTAGAGAGCCTAACAGGAAGGGCTATAAGACTGAAATTTATATGTTGAAATCTTAAAAAGAAATAAAATACATTCAATTAATGTAGGTAAAAACTTGTATGTTCGTTTTTTTTTTTTTTTTACTTCGTTCAAAATTAGTCTTTAAATCAAGTAATTATGAAAAAAACTATTTTAAATGTATTTGCGGTTTTATTTATCTCATCTTTAGCTTTTGCTAATAGCAGTGAAGTCGATAAGAAAACTAATAGAGTAACAAGTGACGATGATGTTTGGATTTGTTATACAAGTAATGTTACAGAAGAAGAAGATATAATGACAGGGGAAGTAGTAGTGACTAAAACTACGAAATGTATTTGGTTCAATATGTAAAATAACAATAACAGCAAGCTTTTTATAGGCTTGTTGTTATTAATTATAAAATTTATATGAATAGAAATAGTTGTTTACTAGTATTACTGATATTATCAAATTTTTCTGTTTTTTCACAATCCTTAAAAGGTGTTGTTTCAAAAACGAATATTAGAAGTGCTGCTGGTAATACCGAAATAAGTGATAAGGTAAAAAAGCCAAAATATTATGGTTATACTTACAGTAATGGTGTTTCGCTACTCAAATTAATTTCTAATGAAGGTACTACTATTGATACTACTTTTGTTGGAGATGAAAAATTAAAGGATAAAGGGCTCGAAACGGTATATACATATATAAAATCTCACGAGGAGAATTATTATAAAAACTTTAATACTAATCTTTATAGATTAGAAGTTTCAAAAAGAAATAAAAATCAAATAAATAAAAATGTTAGTATAAAAGATACTATACCTGTTTATAACTGGAGTTTAGAAAACCTAAACCAAACTATTGCTGGGTATAATTGTAAAAAAGCAACAACAATAAAGACAGTTGGCCCAAGAGTTATTAATATTACGGCTTGGTATTGTGAAGATCTTCCTATTAGCGATGGGCCAATGGACTACAGCGGCTTACCGGGTATGATTTTACAAATAGAGGTCGAAAAAAACACCATTATAAAATTTGAAAAATTAAAATATTTTAAAAGCGAAAATATCGAAATAGTCGAGCCTACAAATAAAACTAAAATGCTTACTATTCAGGAATATATTAAGACGCGCTGAATGGTGGTTAAATGAGTTTGTATGAAATAAATTGGGTTAAGACAGTTTGTTGTTTGACTTGGAATGTGGTATAACCAATATATTCTATTACTATAAAATCTATATGAATAAAAAGAGATGTTTATTGCTATTATTAGTATTATTAAATTTTTTGACTTTTGCACAAACTTTAAAAGGTATTGTTACAAATACTTCGGTTAAGGGGGTTGGGGACGATACAGAACTAAGTGATAAGGCAAAAAAGCCAACATATTATGGTTATACTTACAGTAATGGTGTTTCGTTACTCAAATTAATTTCTAATGAAGGTACTACTATTGATACTACTTTTGTTGGAGATGAAAAATTAAAGGATAAAGGGCTCGAAACGGTATATACATATATAAAATCTCACGAGGAGAATTATTATAAAAACTTTAATACTAATCTTTATAGATTAGAAGTTTCAAATAAAAATCAAATAAATAAAAATGTTAGTATAAAAGATACTATACCTGTTTATAACTGGAGTTTAGAAAACCTAAACCAAACTATTGCTGGGTATAATTGTAAAAAAGCAACAACAATAAAGACAGTTGGCCCAAGAGTTATTAATATTACGGCTTGGTATTGTGAAGATCTTCCTATTAGCGATGGGCCAATGGACTATAGCGGCTTACCGGGTATGATTTTGCAAATAGAGGTCGAAAAAAACACCTTTATAAAATTTGAAAAATTAAAATATTTTAAAGGCGAAAATATGGAAATAGCCGAGCCTACAAATAAAACTAAAATGCTTACCGTTCAGGAATATATTAAGAATAGATAAATGAAAGGCAAATTTAGTTGTAACAAATATGTAAATAAAATTAAGCAGTATATCTGCTTTTTTTTATTTGTACCTTTTTCATTATTTGGGCAAGATTATGTTGTTAACGGAACCATTATAAACGAGGATTCTTTAGCAATTGAAGGCGCAAATGTTATTATCAAAAATTTTGACGGTAACACCATTGCTTTTGGAGCATCGAACAAAGATGGTTTTTTTAATGTAAAAATAGATTCAGGAAATTATATCCTAAAAATAAGCAATTTGGGCTATAAGGCGAATGAGCAAAATATTAGCTTAAAAAGTTCCGATTTAGATTTGGGATTAATAGTGCTAACAGAGAGTAATACAGAGTTGGATGAAGTGATATTAAAAGCTGACAATAATGGCGTTTTCCAAAAAGGAGATAAAACACTTTATAAAATTGATAAATTTTTAAATGGTACTGAAGAGAATTTAAAAGATATTATTACAAAACTGCCAGGTTTAGGTATAAACGATAATGGAAAAATTACCGCAAATGGCAAAACAATTGATAAACTGCTTGTGGATGGGGAAGATTTATTTAAGAGTCAGCATCAATTGGCAACAGAAAACCTATCATCAGAGATGGTGAAAAATGTTGAGTTAATAAGAAATTATAAAGATTTTGAATCTGTCACAAAAAACGATAATACAGGTGTAACCGCTTTAAATGTTAATATTAAAGAAGATTTTAAAAATAAATTCACCGGTAATGTAGAAGCTTACGTAGGTGTAAAAGATAAATACAAACTTAATCTTCCTGTTTTTAATTTTCATAAAAAAATTAAATTCACAGCGCTAACCAATATTAATAATACAGGGGAATCTCCTATTGGTGTTGAAGACTATTTTAGTCTAATAGAGGGCTCTGAAACTAAATCAAGTAGTGGAGATAGTGAAGTAACATTTACAAATTTAGAAGATGTGCCAAGGTTTGTAATTGCAGGAGATAAGGTGAAATCTAGATCAAACAAGTTTTTAAGTGTTAGCTCTATTTTTAACGTAAATAAAAAAGCTAAAATTGATTTTTATAGCATTTTTAATAACACAAATCAAGAAGAATCTTTTTTTAGAAACACCATTTTAAACCCTTCTTTAGAGGCTATTAAAATTAATGAACAAAATTTGACTACAGAAGCAAATTATTTTGCAGCTCTAAAATTAAAGTCAATTTATAGATTTAATAATCAAACAGTTTTAAGCTTTAATAATAATTTAAGTATAGATAATACAAATCAAAACAATCGTATTGAAAATAATTTCGATGATGGTGTGCAATTTATTGAAGAAAACTATCATCCCAAAAAAACAGTATTCAACTCAAACTTATCTTTTAAAAAGAATTTGAATATTAGCACATTGACTTCAAATTTGTTTTTCAATTATAATAAAAGCGAAAATGATATTAGAATCAATTCAGATGACGCGTTTTTAGATTTAGATTTTGAAAATAATATGTTTTCTATTGATCAAAATTTTTATAAAGATTCAAAAGAAGTTGGGTTTAATCTAGACTACACAATAAGAAGAGAAAAAACAAGTGTTAAGTTTTTTTTAGAAAGTATTTATAGCAATAGCCAGTTGTTTTCAGAAGTAAGAAATCAATTAGCTTTTAATAATGATTTAACGCTAAGTAGATTTTCAAATACTATCGGAACAGAATTCACTTTTAGAATAAACCAGGTTTTAAGTTACTCTTTAGGTGTTGGTTTTAATGATGTTTATAATAAGTTTAATAGCGAGCCTGATGCTGTTAATTATTTAGATGTTAAATCTTCTATTAAAGCAGTGTTTTCTAGTAATAAAATAGCTAAACTGTCTTATAATTATTCTAATGCAACTACAACTATCGATAATTTAATTGATGAGAATATTATTAAAAATTATCGTAATTTAACTATAAATGAAAATGTATTATTTAACGATATATTTCCTTACCATCAATTTAATTTAAGCCAATTCGTATTTAATGCTAAAAGGAAATCATCGTTTATATTTAATTCCTCGCTTAATATAAAGAACAAGTCCGTTAATAATAATTTCTTAAACGCTTCTAATGTCTCAATTTCGAAAAACGTTGTAATCGATAAAGATAAAACGTTTAATACTTTTGTGTTTTTTGATAAAGAGTTTAAGGGTTTACCTCTTTCTTTTTCCGGTAGCCTGTCTTATGACTTTTCAGAAAAAGATTATTTTCAAAATAGTGTGAAAAGCATATTTAAAAATGAAAACATATCTAGCCTTTTAAAAATTAATTCAACTTTTAAAAATTCTCCAGTATACTTCGATATAGGCTATAAATACTCGAAAAGTATCTTTTATAATAACGAGAATAAATCGAATTTATTAATTGCTAAACCTTATTTAAATTTAAATGGAAACTTTTTAAAAGAATGGTCTTGGAATTTAAATTCAATGTATAATATATATAGAACATCTAATGTTGAAAGGGATTTGTTTTCGTTAAGTCCAAAACTTAAATACAAAAAGAAAGGCTCGATTTGGGAGTTCAGCCTTATTGGAGATAATATTTTTAATTTAACAAATCAGAACATTATTGAGAATATAGGCAGCGCTAATGTTTTAGATCAAAGAGTAACTTCTATTTTAAGCGGGTATGTATTGTTTGGCGTTAAAGCAAAGTTTTAACGATAGAATCATGATAAACAGAAGAGTATGGTGCTATCAGTTATATACTGTCTTGAATAAAATATTTGCAATATTAAATTGTTAATTAAAGAAGGAAATTAAAATAAAAACAAAAATTTATTATGCATGCATAGTATTTTTCGAAATAAAATAATTAACTTCGTAAACTCAAACAAACATATTCTTACTAAATAGCGATTATTATGAAAATATTAGTGTGCATTAGCCACGTTCCCGATACCACTTCTAAGATTAATTTTACAGAAGACAATACTAAGTTTGATGCCAATGGCGTACAATTTGTGATAAATCCTTATGATGAATTTGGTTTAACACGTGCCATGTGGTTTAAGGAAAAACAAGGTGCCAGTGTAGATGTTGTAAATGTTGGTGGTCCAGAAACCGAGCCTACATTACGTAAAGCTTTGGCTATTGGTGCAGACGCTGCAATACGCATAAATACAGTAGCTACCGATGCTTTTTCTGTAGCTAAGCAATTAGCCCATGTTGTTAGTAATGGTGGTTACGATTTAGTTATTGCTGGTCGTGAATCTATTGATTACAATGGCGGAATGGTGCCTGGTATGCTTGCGGCTTTAACTAATGCAAATTTTGTAAATAGCTGTATTGGTTTAGAAATAGACGGTACAAGTGCTAAAGCGGTTAGAGAAATCGATGGTGGTAAAGAAACCGTTTCTACAAGTTTACCATTAGTAGTTGGTGGACAAAAAGGATTGGTAGAAGAAAGTGATTTACGTATTCCAAATATGCGTGGTATTATGATGGCTCGTAAAAAACCATTAACAGTATCAGAACCTGTAGAAGCTTCTCCTGAAACACAATCTGTTTCTTTTGAAAAACCAGCTCCAAAAGGTGCAGTTACTTTGGTTTCTCCAGATAATTTAGACGAGTTGGTAAGCTTACTTCATAACGAAGCTAAGGTTATTTAAAGAAAAGGATTAAGTCTGAGTTTAATTTCAGAGTCTTTTCAAGTTTACAAAATCATTAATGATATTTTCACTTTCGTGGAAATTAAAAAAATAAAGAATATATTATGTCAGTTTTAGTATATACAGAATCAGAACAAGGTCACTTTAAAAAAGCAGCGTTAGAAGTTGCTTCTTATGCAAAAGCCGTAGCAGACCAATTAGGCACAACTGTTACAGCTATTAGCGTAAATGCCGCAGATACATCTGTTTTAGGGAATTACGGAGTAGATAAAGTGTTACATGTTAATAATGATAAATTAAATAGTTTTAACGCTAATGCTTATGCACATGTTATTAAGCAAGCGGCCGAAAACGAAAGTGCTAAAGTTATTATTATCAGCTCTAGTGCCGATAGTAAATATTTAGCACCACTTTTAGCGGTAGGATTAAATGCAGGTTACGCTTCTAATGTTGTAGCAGCACCATCTAGCACAAGTCCTTTTACTGTTAAACGTCCCGCTTTTACAAATAAAGCTTTCGAAAACACGCAAATAAATACCGAAGTTAAAATCATTGGCGTTTCTAATAATGCATTTGGTTTAGTAGAAAATAGTGGTAGCGCTTCCGCGGAAGATTTTTCGCCTGCCATTCCAGAATTTGCTGTAAACGTTGAGTCTGTAGATAAAGCCACAGATAAAGTAACTATTGCAGATGCAGAAATTGTAGTCTCTGGTGGTCGTGGATTAAAAGGTCCTGAAAACTGGGGAATGATTGAAGAATTGGCCGAAGTTTTAGGTGCAGCAACAGCTTGCTCTAAACCAGTGTCAGATTTAGGATGGAGACCACATAGTGAACACGTTGGGCAAACAGGAAAACCTGTAGCGTCTAATTTGTATATCGCTATCGGAATCTCTGGTGCTATTCAGCATTTAGCAGGTATTAATGCTTCTAAAGTGAAAGTTGTCGTTAATACAGATCCAGAAGCGCCGTTTTTTAAAGCAGCCGATTACGGAGTAGTTGGAGATGCTTTTCAGGTTATTCCAGAACTCATCGAGAAATTAAAAGCTTTCAAAGCGCAGCAATAACATATTTTTTTTTAAATTGTAATAATATTCAGAACTGATTAAATTAGAATTTATCCATCATGCAGTTGGTAAAGTCCTAATTTAAACAGTTCTTTGCGTTTTTATTAATTATGAGTTTAGTAAGATTAAACATAAAGGGGATTTCCTATAGTCAAACCCAAAATGGTGCGTATGCATTAATTTTAAATGAAGTAGATGGCGACCGCAAACTCCCTATAGTTATTGGGGCTTTCGAGGCGCAATCTATTGCTATTGCTTTAGAGAAAGAAATTAGTCCTCCAAGACCCTTAACACATGATTTATTTAAAAATTTTGCAGACCGCTTCGATATTGTTGTAAAACAAGTTATTATCCATAAGCTTGTAGATGGCGTTTTTTATTCAAGTTTAATTTGCGAACGCGATAAAATTGAAGAAATAATCGATGCCAGAACTAGTGATGCTATAGCTTTAGCACTTCGCTTTCAAGCTCCAATTTTTACGTTTAAAAACATTCTTGATAAAGCGGGTATTTACTTAAAAGTGAATCCTAAAAAAGAGGATGATGATACGGAAGATAATATTTTGATGGATGAGTTGGTTGCAAATGAGCTTGAGCCTCAAGAACCAGGAGAAAACTACAAAGCAAAATCTATCGAAGAACTTCACAACTTACTAGAAGAAGCTGTTTCGAATGAAGATTATGAAAAGGCAGCACATATTCGTGATGAAATTTCCAAAAGAGAATAATACCTAAGTCTATAATATGAATAAGTTGTTTTTGATTACTGTTGCTTTTTTTTTAGTTCTAACTACAACATTAACGGCACAGGATGTAAACGAAACAATAACTGCCGAAATTAGCCAAACTACAGATTCTGTTAGCAATGCTCTGCAAGATTCGGTAGTGGTTACTAAAGCAGAATTAAATGTCGCTCAAGTTGTCGAGTCTGTACAACCAGAACCGCAAGTAGCAACTGCAACTATAATACCTAGCCAAGGGTTTACTTTAAACAGTTTATGGCGTGGTGTTTTAGGTATGGTTACGCTTATTTTTGTAGCGTTTCTTTTTAGTAGCAATAGAAAGGCTATTGACTGGAAAATTGTTGTTGTCGGTTTAGCTTTTCAACTTTTAATTGCTATAGGCGTTTTAAAAGTAGAATTTATAAAAACTATTTTTGAATTTATTGGAGGCTTATTTGTAAACGTACTCGATTTTACAAGAGCTGGAAGTAAGTTTCTTTTCGAAGGTTTAGTGGTAGATATGGATACGTTCGGATTTATTTTCGCGTTCCAAGTGCTACCAACTATTATATTCTTTTCTGCATTAACATCTGTTTTATTTTATTTAGGTATCATTCAGCGCGTCGTAAAGGCTATGGCTTGGTTGCTTTCAAAAACATTAAAAATTTCGGGAGCCGAAAGTTTAAGTGTTGCCGGAAATATTTTTTTAGGCCAAACAGAAGCGCCACTTTTAATTAAGGCGTATTTGGAGAAAATGAATAAATCTGAAATGCTATTGGTAATGATCGGTGGTATGGCAACCGTTGCGGGAGCAGTATTGGCTGCATACATTGGTTTTTTAGGTGGCGATGATGCTGAGTTAAGATTATTCTATGCAAAACACTTGTTAGCAGCCTCTGTTATGGCAGCGCCAGGTGCTATTGTAATTTCAAAAATATTATTCCCTCAAACAGAAGAAGTAAATACCGATGTTTCTGTTTCTCAAGAAAAAATAGGATCTAACTTTTTAGATGCTATTGCAAATGGAACTACCGAAGGCTTAAAACTAGCCGTGAATGTTGGTGCTATGTTATTAGTGTTTGTGGCTTTTATAGCTATGTTTAACGGTATTCTTGGCTGGGTTGGAGATGTAACATCTGTAAACAGTTGGATTGCTAGTAACACATCCTACGCTAAATTATCTATCGAACTTATTTTAGGTTATGCCTTTGCGCCGCTTATGTGGCTTATTGGTGTAGCTAAAGAGGATATGGCTTTAATGGGGCAGCTTTTAGGTATTAAATTGGCAGCTAGTGAATTTATTGGGTACATACAATTGCGCGATTTAAAAAATGCGGCAAATGCTACCCATTTAAGTTACGAGAAATCGATAATTATGGCAACCTACATGCTTTGTGGGTTTGCTAATTTTGCTTCTATTGGTATCCAAATTGGTGGTATTGGTTCGCTTGCTCCAGGGCAACGTAAAACCTTATCCAAATTTGGTATGAAAGCACTTATTGGTGGTACCATTGCTTCTTTAATCTCAGCAACTATTGCTGGAATGATTATTGGGTAAACAATTCCTGCGAAGACAGTAACTTTACAAAAGTATACAGCTTAATTTTTACAGAAGATTAAATAAACAATTGTTTTTACTAATTTTGTTACTAACTATTTGTAGTTATTTCAAGGTAATAAACAATCACTAAATAATAGAACCCTGTTTCTGCAGGAGCGATAATTATGAAACAATATCACGACTTAGTAAAACACGTTTTAGAAAACGGAAACGAAAAGGGAGACCGCACGGGTACAGGCACAAAAAGTGTTTTTGGATACCAAATGCGCTTCGATTTAAGTGAAGGTTTTCCGATGGTAACCACCAAAAAACTGCATTTAAAATCTATCATTTATGAGCTGCTTTGGTTCTTAAAAGGTGATACCAATACCAAATATTTAACCGAAAACGGTGTGCGCATTTGGAATGAATGGGCCGATGAAAATGGAGATCTGGGGCCTGTTTACGGGCATCAATGGCGTAACTGGAATAGTGATGAAATTGATCAAATTAAAGAAGTAATCCATAGTTTAAAAACCAACCCAAACAGTCGTAGAATGTTGGTTTCTGCTTGGAATCCTTCTGTTTTACCAGATAATTCAAAATCTTTTAGTGAAAATGTGGCGAACGGAAAAGCTGCGTTGCCTCCATGTCACGCGTTTTTTCAATTTTATGTGGCTAATGGTAAATTGTCTTGTCAGCTTTATCAGCGTAGTGCAGATATCTTTTTAGGTGTACCATTCAATATTGCTTCTTATGCCTTATTCACCATGATGATGGCTCAGGTTTGCGGTTACGAGGCTGGTGAGTTTATTCATACCTTTGGAGATGCGCATATTTATAGTAATCATTACGAGCAATTAGAGCTGCAATTATCTAGAGATATTCGTCCGTTGCCAACAATGAAGATGAATCCTGAAATTAAAGACATTTTTGATTTCGATTTTGATGATTTCACTTTAGAAGGTTACGATCCACATCCACATATAAAAGGAAAAGTAGCGATTTAAGATTCGTGAGAGATAAAACATAAAAAAAGGGCTTCTAAAATTTTTTAGAAGCCCTTTTTTTATACCGTATTGATATGGTAATTAAACACTAACAACGCTATTCTCAGCAGAAGCGTAATCGCTCCAAACATAAGAGTCTGCAGCAGAGTCGTTAACGTAATCTCCGTCAACTATATATTTGAATTCATAAGAATTCTCAGCATCTAAATCAACAGTGCCTTTAAATGTTCCGTTCTTTAATTTTTTTAACGGTGTTGCTTTTTCGTTCCATTCATTAAAGCTCCCAACAATAGAAACTTTTTTTGCCTCCTCAGCTTCAATAGTAAAAGTTACTTTACAAACTGGTTTGCTTTTTAAATATTGTTTTTTAATAGCCATAGTAAAATATGTTGTTTTATTCTACAAATTTATAAAAGTTTATTAACTCATAATCATTTAAACGCCTTAACATCAAAAAATTATCAATTTAATAATATGGGTTCTAATTATTTCATGGTAAATAATAAAATTAGGCTGAATTTTATATTATTAGCAATCGTTAAATCGGCTTTTTGCTTGATTTTCAATTAGTTTTAGAGCTTATTAAGCTAGTGTTTCTCTAAAATATGACTAATTAAATAAACTTCGGCATATCATTAAAATGTTATAACTTTACATCTATTATTTTTACATCATGTTCGGAAAAAAAAGACCCACTCCACAAATAGATAAAGACCAATTAGAGCTTATAGAAAATGCTCAAAAACGCATTAGGCAAAAGAAAGGATTGTACATTCATTTTGTTATATTTCTTCTTGGTGCTGTTTTTTTAATAATTGCTAATACCGTTTTAGGTATTGGTAAAGAGGTTACTTTTTTTGGTAAAGAATGGTTTTTATACGCTATTCTAGCGTGGTCGTTTTTCTTTGTATATCATTTAATTACTGTGTTTGTTACTCATAAATTTATGGGTAAAGCTTGGGAAAAAGAACAATTAGAAAAACTTGTAGCAAAACAGCAAGTACGTATTGAAGCTTTAAAAAGCACTTTAGATAAAGAAGAGAAACTTATTGTGAAAAGTGAGGTTTTTAAAAGTGAACAGAAGGTAAAAGAAGCTATAAGTACAGGTAAGCAAGAACTTACTATTATTGTCGCTGCAGCGGAAAACGATGCTATAGGAAAAGGCAATAAACTTATTTGGCATTTAAGTGATGATTTAAAACGATTTAAAAGCTTAACAAATGGCCATCATATCATTATGGGGCGCAAAACATTTGAGAGTTTCCCAAAGCCATTACCAAACCGTACACATGTTGTAATTACAAGACAAACAGATTACAAAGCGCCAGAAGGTGTAATATTAGTTAATAGTTTAGAAGAAGCTATTGAGGCTTCTAAAAGCGATGTGCAACCCTACATTATTGGTGGTGGTGAAATCTATAAGCAAGCCATGGCAGTTGCTGATAAAATTGAATTAACACGTGTACATGAAAGCTTTGATGCCGATACTTTTTTTCCGGAAGTAGATACTTCAATTTGGAAAGAAACAGCGCATAAATTTCATAATAAAGATGATAAGCACGATTATGAATTTACGTTTTTAACTTACGAAAGAAAATAGAAAAGCAAAAGGTTTGTTGCTTTAGAGAACTTCAATATTTATGGTGAAAGAAATTCAACTTCGTATTACATTAAAAGAAGAAGAACGTAGTGATATTCTAGTTTTAAAGGCTGCTTTAAAGTTAGAAATAGATCGAAAAGATATTACAGGAGTAAAAGTTTTAAGAAAATCTATTGATGCTCGAAAGGCTAAGATTATGCTGAACTATAAAGTAGCTGTTTATATTCGAGAAGCTCTGCCAAAAACATCCGATTATACTTTTGATTATAAAGATGTATCTAAGGCGAAACCAGTTCATATCATTGGTTTTGGTCCTGCAGGGATGTATGCGGCGTTGCGTTGTATTGAACTTGGCTTTAAACCTATTGTTTTAGAGCGCGGAAAAAATGTGAAAGATCGTCGTCGCGATTTAAAAGCAATAAATCAAGATCATTTTGTAAACGAAGATTCTAACTATTGCTTTGGTGAAGGTGGAGCAGGAACTTACAGCGATGGTAAACTTTACACCCGAAGTTTAAAGCGTGGTGATGTACGCCGTATTTTTGAGAATTTAGTTTTTCATGGCGCAACCGATCAAATTTTGGTCGATGCACATCCGCATATAGGAACAAATAAACTCCCGAAAGTGGTTCAAAATATTCGAGAAACCATATTGAATTATGGTGGAGAAGTTCATTTTGAAACCCGAGTTACCGATTTTGTTATTAAAGATAATAGCATAAAGGCCATTCAGCTTTTAAATAAAGAAGAAATGCCTGTTGATAAGGTTATTCTAGCAACAGGGCATTCGGCTAGAGATATTTTTTATTTATTAGATAAAAAGGACATCGCTTTAGAGGCCAAATCCTTTGCTATGGGCGTTCGTGTAGAACATCCGCAACATATTATCGATTCTATTCAATACCATTGTTCTGGCGCTCGTCATGAACTTTTACCAGCCGCATCTTACGGGTTAGTACAGCAGGTTAACGAACGTGGTGTGTACTCATTTTGTATGTGTCCTGGCGGATTTATTGTGCCGGCAGCTACAGCAAATGGAGAAGTTGTTGTAAATGGTATGTCGCCGTCTAAACGGAATAATCTATATGCCAATTCTGGTATTGTAGTAGAAATAGATGTTAATAAAGATTTACCTAAATATGAGCAATTTGGAGCGTTAAAAGGTTTGGAATATCAGAAGAATTTAGAACGTTTGGCCTTTACGGCTGGCGGAAGAAGTCAGGTAGCGCCAGCACAACGTTTAACTGATTTTGTGGAAGGTAATTTATCTTCAAGTTTAAATGATACATCATACCAACCGGGATTAAATTCGGCGCCTTTACATTCGCTTTTACCGAAATTAATCGGGAGTAGGTTACGAAAAGGCTTTCAAGCATTCGGACAAAAAATGAATGGTTATTATACAGAAGAAGCCAATGTGGTTGGTGTAGAATCTAGAACATCATCACCAGTTTCTATTCCTCGAAAAGAGAGTTTAGCACATCCTCAAATTTCCAATTTATTTCCTTGCGGAGAAGGTGGAGGTTATGCAGGTGGTATTGTTTCTGCGGCTATGGATGGTGAACGTTGTGCGGAAGCAGCAACGGGTAATTTATAGATTGCTAGGCAGGATTTATTTTATTGTTAATACCGCTAAAATCATTAAAACCATTGATAATAGCCAATAATTACTATTTTTGCAACACTAATAAAAGAACTAATTATGAACGCATATATTTTTCCAGGCCAAGGGGCACAATTTTCAGGAATGGGTTTAGACCTTTATGAAAACTCTCCTTTAGCACAAAGTTTATTCGAAAAAGCTAATGAGATTTTAGGGTTTCCTATTACAGACATTATGTTTGAAGGAACTGCAGAAGCTTTAAAAGAAACTAAAGTAACACAACCCGCTATATTTTTACATTCAGTAATATTAGCAAAAACTTTAGGCGAAAGCTTTAAACCAGATATGGTTGCAGGACATTCTTTAGGTGAGTTTTCAGCATTAGTAGCTAGTGGTGCATTAACTTTTGAAGACGGATTAAAACTGGTGTCTCAACGTGCTATTGCGATGCAAAAAGCTTGTGAATTACAACCAAGTACTATGGCTGCCGTTTTAGGTTTAGAAGATGCTGTAGTAGAAAAAGTATGTGAAGAGATTGATGGTGTTGTTGTAGCTGCAAATTACAACTGCCCAGGTCAATTAGTGATTTCGGGAGAAGTTGAAGCAATAAACAAAGCTTGTGAGGCTTTAAAAGAAGCTGGAGCAAGACGTGCTTTAGTATTACCGGTCGGTGGAGCATTTCACTCACCAATGATGGAGCCAGCTCGTGAGGAGTTAGCCGCAGCTATAGAAAACACAACCTTTAGCAAACCAAATTGTCCAATTTATCAAAACGTAGCAGCAACTGCTATTACCGATGAGTCGGAAATAAAAGCAAATTTAATTTCACAACTTACAGCTCCTGTACGTTGGACACAATCTGTACAACAAATGATAGAAGACGGAGCTACTTTATTTACTGAAGTTGGCCCAGGTAAGGTTTTGCAAGGTTTAGTTAAAAAAATAAATAGAGCTTCGGAAACGGCTTCTGCAACGTTAGATACAAATAAGTAGATGAAACTTACAAAACGCTCAATTTACATTATTCTAGTCATTGTTTTAACCATTGCTGTCGATCAAATTTCGAAAATATGGGTTAGAAATACTATTGTTGGTCGTACAGATATTCATCCGGGTGAACGTATTTTTTTAATTGGAGATGCTTTTATTTTAATGAATGTTGAAAATACCGGTGCTTTTTTAGGTATGGGTAGCGATTTAAACCCAGCCTTAAGAATTATTTTATTATTAATTCTACCTATTGTTGTCTTAGCATTTGTACTTCGTCATATTTTAAAAGATACGAGTTTAGATAATCTATCACTTTTTGCTTTTGCTAGCATTATAGGTGGTGGTATTGCTAATGTTTACGATCGTGTGGTTTATGGTTCTGTAACCGATTTTTTCTTTATAGATTTAGGAGGTGTTTTTAGAACAGGTGTTTTTAATATGGCCGATTTATCGGTTACTACCGGAATGATAATTTTGGTAATTATGAGTTTTAAGAAGAAAGAAAAAGAAGCTTAAGGTTAAGCTGTATTTTAAGATTATAAAAAAAGCCAACTAAATAATTTAGTTGGCTTTTTTATGCGGTGTATTTTAAAACTGATTTAGTTTGATTTTTTTGCTTTAAAGCGATCGAAGTCGGAAGTTGAATCTGCTTTCGGGAATGTATTGTTACTCATATCTGTATCGGCAAGCTCAAAGTTAGGATCTAAATTTACCTTAACAACTGTTTTGGCTTTTACGAATGTCTTTTTAATTTCATATTCATTTCGTCTCCAAATTTGAGCAGGAATTCTATCAATTTCCGAAGAACCATCAGAGTAAATCCATTCAATAATAACAGGCATAATTAAGCCGCCTATATTTTTTACAGTAACCTCGTAAATGTTTTTACCAGAAAGTTGTTTGCGTAATTCTTTTTCATCTAAGCGAGATGTAAATTGACCATATCCTCGATCTGGTGTAGATGTCATATTTATAACTTGTGGTCCGTTCGAGAAATCTGTAAAAACATCCTCCGTCATTTCTGCTTCAGTATTATTGTTTTTAGAAGTTTTTGTGTTTTCCTCTTTTACTGTAAACCATTTTACATTATGTAGTTGTTGGTTAACGTGGTCGGTTGTAAAAAACCATCCTTTATAAAACCAATCTAAATCGGTAGCAGTTGCATCTTCTAAGGTTCTAAATAAATCTCCTGGGTTTGGATGTTTGTATTTCCAACGGTTAGCATATTCTCTGAAAGCTTCGTCAAATAAATCTTTACCTATAATAGAGTTACGTAACATTTGTAATCCTACAGTTGGTTTCATGTAGAAATTCGCTCCAAATTGGTTGAATAGTTCATTATCTGAATTTGTCATAATTGGGCGTAATATGTTTTTATCTCCCATCATAAAAGCAACAATTTTTTTCGGAGTTACGTGGCTGTAAGAAGGGTATCTTTCCTTTAAAGTACGTTGGTGTAAAAAGGTGTTTAATCCTTCGTCCATCCACATCCATTTACGCTCATCAGAACTTACAATCATAGGGAACCAATTGTGCCCTACTTCATGTATAATAGTACCAATCATGCTTGCTTTAGCTTTTTCGCTTATTTTACCATTTGTTGGGCGGCCTCCGTTGAAACTAATCATTGGGAATTCCATACCTATATTAGATGTGTTAACCGAAATAGCAACAGGATAAGGGTAATCGAAAGTAGCGTTAGAGTAAACCTCTAAGGCGTTTTTTACCGCTTTTGTAGAGACTTCTTGCCAAACAGGTAAGCCCTCTTTTGGGTAAAGTGACATAGCCATAACTGTATGGCTTGGTAGTTTTACAGCTTGTGCATCCCACATAAATTTTCTAGATGAAGCAAAAGCAAAATCACGTACATTTTCAGCTTTAAACTTCCAAGTTTTTTTATTGTTAGATTTTGTTTTCTTATTAAGGTCGGCTTCTTCTTCAGTAATAATGATTACCGGTTTGTCAAAAGAAGCTTTTGCTTGCTTTAAGCGTTTAAGTTGTGTTTTGTTTAATACAGATTCGCTGTTCTCTAACGTACCAGTTGCAGCAACAACATGATCGGCAGGTACTGTAATTTCAACATCGTAATCTCCAAATTCTAAAGCAAACTCACCAAGTTTTTGGAATTGTTGGTTTTGCCAACCTTCAGTATCGCTATATACGGCCATTCTAGGAAACCAATGTGCAATTAAAAAGGCACTGTTATCATCTTCCGGAAAGTATTCATACCCTTCTCGCGAAAGCGTATACATACTTCTGTCTGTTATTGGGTAAGACCACGAGATTGAAAAACTAATTTGTTCACCAGATTTTAAAGGCGCATTTAATTTAACCTTCATCATGGTGTTGTTAATCAATATTTTTAGGTTGTCCTTATTTGCATCCTTTACTTCTTTTATGGAGTAACCAGCGGGGAAATCGATAGCGCGGGTTAGAAATTGCATTTTTCTGGTGGTAATAAAATCTTTTACTTCATTATTAATACTACCAAAATCTTCGTTTTCTTTTTTGTTTACGTTTTGCTCTAATTGAAGCCATAAGTATGATAATTCATCTGGAGAATTGTTAAAATAGGTTATGGTTTCTTCCCCTGAAAGGGTGTTGGTTTTTTCGTCTATAGTCGCTTTAATGTTATAGTTAGCGCGTTGCTGCCAATAATCTCTGCCGGGAGCACCACTAGCTGTTCTGTAAGTGTTTGGTGGAGTAATTAAATTATCGATAGGTTCGAATTTACCTTGCCACGGTTGGGTTTGTGCCGTTAAATTGAAATTAACTAAAATAGTTATGATTAAAATTGGGAGTAGTCTCATATTATGACGCTTATATATCATTGGTTTTAAAAAAACACAAGATACTAATTATGGATAAGTTTTGTAATTAATGTAAGGGGTTTATGGAGAAATAGCCCGGATTTTCAAATAAAACACGAATTGAATTACAATGTGTATCTTTTTAATTCTTAATTAATATAAGGTAAAATTAGAATTAAGCTTTCAATTTAGTATTAAAACACGTGTTTTTATCTTGTTTACTGCTTTCGTGTTCAGTACATTTGTACCTTGATTACAGAAAATTAAGATTCTTCTCTTTTAGAAGAAAAATAAAATAAGATTTAATATGAGCAAGAAACAACAACCGTTAACTTTTGATGTTTTAATTGAAATACCTAAAGGGAGTAGAAATAAATACGAATACGATTTTACATTACACAAAATTCGTTTTGACCGTATGTTATTTTCTTCAATGATGTATCCTGGTGATTATGGATTTATTCCAGAAACTCTAGCGTTAGATAAAGACCCTTTAGATGTGCTAGTTTTAGGTCATCAGCCAACATTTCCAATGGTTGTAATGGAAGTTCGTCCAATTGGTGTGTTTTACATGACGGATGAAAAAGGACCAGACGAAAAAATTATTTGTGTACCAGTATCAGATCCTATTTGGAGTAACAAAATGGATATAGCTGATTTAAACCCACACAGATTAAAAGAAATAGAACATTTTTTCCAAGTTTATAAAGATTTAGAGAAGAAAAAAGTTGATACAGGTGGTTGGGGAAATGCTGAACAAGCAATTAAAATTTACCACGAATGTGTAGATCGTTATGATAAAAGCGAGCACAAGAAAAAACGCACTTTTACTATCTAATTAGTGTATTCTTAAAATATCGTAAAATAAATGAGTCATCTTTAACTAAAGGTGGCTTTTTTTATTAATTATATTTCCTTATTTTTAGCTTGGTAAAATTAACAACAACCAAAAAATCAACTAACTCTTATGGAATTAATAATCAAATTATTACCGCTCTTCGGGGTAGGTGCATTAGTGTTCGTCTTTATTAAAAGTGCTTGGGTGACTAAGCAGGACCAAGGCGATGAAAAAATGATTCGGATTGCCAAAAATATTGCCGATGGCGCCATGTCTTTTTTAAAAGCAGAATACAAAATTTTATCAATTTTTGTGGTAGCCGTAGCCATTTTGTTATACTTCAAGGGTATATCGGAAGTTGGATCGAGCGGTATTGTAGCCGTTTCGTTTGTTATTGGAGCTATATGTTCTGCACTTGCAGGATTTATAGGTATGAAGGTTGCTACCAAAGCGAATGTAAGAACCACACAAGCCGCTAGAACATCTTTGGGACGAGCTTTAGAAGTTGCCTTTGCTGGTGGTGCCGTAATGGGACTTGGAGTTGTAGGTTTAGGAATTTTAGGCTTAAGTGGCTTATTTATGATTTATCAAAACCTCTGGCCTGGTGCAGAAAATTTAGCGATGGTATTAAACGTACTTTCAGGGTTTTCATTGGGAGCTTCATCTATTGCTTTATTCGCTCGTGTTGGTGGTGGTATCTATACTAAAGCAGCCGATGTTGGTGCCGATCTTGTTGGTAAGGTTGAAGCAGGTATTCCTGAAGATCATCCATTAAACCCAGCAACTATTGCAGATAATGTTGGTGATAACGTTGGTGATGTTGCAGGTATGGGAGCCGATTTATTCGAATCTTACGTAGGGTCTATTATTGGTACTATGGTTTTAGGAGCATTTATTCTAACTCCAGATTTTAATGGTTTGGGTGCGGTGTATCTTCCTTTAGTTTTGGGAGCTGTTGGTATTGTAATGTCTATATTAGGAACCTTTTTTGTAAAAGTAAAAGATGGAGGAAATCCACAAACAGCATTAAACATTGGGGAATTTGGTTCTGCAGGTTTAATGGTTATAGCATCTTATTTTATTATTAATGCCTTGTTGCCAGAATCTGTAGAGGGATTGCCATTTGGAGCTATGGGTGTGTTTTGGGCAACTATTGCTGGTTTAGTCGCTGGTTTAGCTGTTGGTAAAGTAACAGAATATTATACGGCTACAGGAAAAAGACCAGTAATGTCTATAGTAGAACAATCGGAAACTGGAGCTGCAACAAATATTATTGCAGGTTTAGGTGTGGGGATGATGTCTACCGCTATTCCAATTCTTTTAATTGCTGCGGCTATTATTGTATCGCATCACTTTGCTGGATTATACGGTATTGCAATTGCAGCGGTTGGTATGTTAGCAAATACAGGTATTCAGTTAGCAGTAGATGCTTATGGACCAATTTGTGATAATGCTGGCGGGATTGCAGAAATGGCAGAGTTGCCAAGTGAAGTTCGTGAACGTACAGATAAACTAGATGCTGTGGGTAATACAACTGCAGCAGTAGGTAAAGGTTTTGCTATTGCTTCTGCTGCCTTAACAGCGTTAGCTTTATTTGCGGCTTTCATGAAAACGGCTAATGTAACTGCAATCGATGTATCTCAGCCAACAATCATGGCAGGGTTATTAGTTGGTGGTATGCTTCCATTTGTGTTTTCTGCTTTGTCAATGAATGCGGTTGGTCGTGCTGCGATGGCTATGATAGAAGAGGTGCGTCGTCAGTTTAGAGATATTCCGCAGTTAAAAGCGGCATTAGTAGTAATGCGTAAATACGATTCGGATATGACGAAGGCTACCAAAGAAGATCGTGCTATTTTTGATGCAGCCGATGGTTATGCTGAATACGATAAATGTGTAGATATTTCTACAAAGGCATCTATAAAAGAAATGGTTTTTCCTGGGTTACTAGCTATTGCAGTACCTGTTGCTGTTGGTTTTATAGGTGGAGCCGAAATGTTAGGTGGCCTTTTGGCGGGTGTAACCACTTGTGGTGTGCTTATGGCTATTTTTCAATCTAACGCTGGTGGTGCATGGGATAATGCTAAAAAAACTATAGAAGAGCAAGGTAAAAAGGGAACCGATGCACATAAAGCTGCTGTTGTGGGTGATACCGTTGGTGATCCTTTTAAAGATACCTCTGGACCATCATTAAACATTCTTTTAAAGTTGATGTCGGTTGTAGCTTTAGTTATTGCACCAAGTATAGCATTATCTAACGATAGTGTTGTGGCTCATGTAAATAATACAGAAGTTATAGAAAAAGTTGAGGTTAAAAAACAAGTGAATGTTGAAGTTCATAAAAATGAAGACGGTACTGTTAAAGCCATAGTGAAAACGGTAACTACAAAAAATGGAGAAGGTTCTACAACTTACGAGAATTTTGAAGGAACCAAAGATGAAGTAAAGAAAAGCCTTGCTGCTTTAGGTGAAGATGCTAAAGGTGTTTTAATTGAATTAGAAAAAGATATAAATAAAGTTGAAGAAGAGGTTTTAAATTAGGTTAGACTTCTTTTTTTAGTAATTTTGAAAAACCACGTGGAAGCGTGGTTTTTTGTATTTTTACAATCTATATGTTTAAAAAAGATCCTGTTCAAATTATAGCATTTCAAACTTACGGTACCAGCAACCGTGTGTATTTGCGTGGGCGAGCTATAGAAGATGAAAGTATTAATTTAGAACAAAAAAGTGTTTTAAAACTACTGATTAATGCTTGGAAACGTTTTGAAACAGATGAAGTAAAACATGCAGAACTCAGTGTTAGGCTCGGAGATGATCACGTGTTTTATACTAAAACCGACGAGAGAGGTTATTTTTTGCTAGATGAAACTGTTGATGATATTAGTAAATATCAGGATGATGAAGGTTGGGTTGAGTTTGAGTTTTCTTTTAAAAATAAAATTGTTAAACGTTTAATTCAATCAGAAAACAAGTTTTCTGCTCATATGCTTATTCCTTGTAAAAGTGCTGAATTTGGAGTTATTAGCGATATAGATGATACTATTTTACACACCGGTATTGTGTCTATGTTTAAATGGCGTGTGCTTTTTAATACGTTTTTAAAATCCGCAGGAAAGCGATTGCCTCTAGAAGGTGCCGCTGCATTTTATAAGTTATTACATAAAGGGAAAGAGGAACATGAAGCAAATCCTATTTTTTATGTAAGCCACAGTCCATGGAACTTGTATCGCTATTTAGATTATTTTTTAAAGCAAAATAATTTTCCAAACGGACCAATTATTCTTAGAAAGTTTCCGAGTGTTTTTAAAATAAAACCTAAAGACGAGAAGCCTGAGAAGCAAAAAGAGATTATTAATTTATTAAAATCTTACCCAGACTTAAAGTTTATTTTAATTGGTGATTGTGGGGAGCACGATCCCGATATTTATATTGAAATTGCTCAGGTATTCCCCAATAGAATTTTAGCTATTTATTTGCGCAGTGTAAAACACAAAAAGAAAATGCTACGTGTTTCTGGGTTGTTCAATGATTATAAAACGACACCTGTTTTATTGGTTGAAACTAGTGAGCAAGCTATTGAGCATGCTCGAAAAAGCGGATTTGTATTGTAATATTAACAATTAAACCTCAATTTAAAACAAATACATATATTGAAAACAGGTTGTTCTAAAACAGCCCGTTTATTTCAGCATCAATAGTATTTATTACAAAACCTAAATCTTCAGGTTTATCAACAAAATCTAAGTGATCTACATCAATTATTAAAAGTTTCCCTTTGTTGTAACCATGTATCCAAGCTTCGTAACGCTCGTTTAATCTACTTAAATAATCTATGCTTATAGAGTTTTCGTAATCACGACCGCGTTTATGTATTTGAGATACTAAATTAGGGATGGTGCTACGCAAATAAATTAATATGTCCGGACCTTGTACTAGAGATTCCATTAATTCGAAAAGCGATTTGTAGTTTTCAAAATCACGATTTGTCATTAAACCCATAGCGTGTAAGTTAGGTGCAAAAATATGAGCATCTTCGTATATAGTACGATCTTGTATAATGGCTTTTCCGCTTTCGCGAATTTGTAAAACTTGACGGAAACGACTATTTAAAAAATACACTTGCAGGTTAAAACTCCAGCGTTCCATTTGGTTGTAAAAGTCGTCTAGGTACGGGTTATCTACCACATCTTCTAATTGAGCTTCCCAATTGTAATGTTTTGCTAACAGTTTTGTGAGAGTGGTTTTTCCAGCGCCTATATTTCCGGCAATAGCAATATGCATAGTGTTATTTTATTTTTAAATGAAACTCGTATAAAGTTTTGTGGGTGTAAATATACAAGGTTTCATTGATTACAAAAAACTGATTTATTATTAAATTAGGAAGAAGAATAGGTGCAGGCTGTTCGTCGCTTTTATTGAGATAAAACAAGTTGCTTCCCTTCATGATCACCAAATTTTCATTGTCTGTCGCAATAGCAGTGTAACCGTTGTTATCTATTTTTTTTATTAAACTCCCAAAATAATTATAGGTGTATAGTTGGTTTTTAGTAAGTAACCAGCAATAATTAAAGTTGCTTTTTAAGTCTAAAACTTGGCTTTGCACGGGCTGTGTATATGCTCGAGATATTCTTAATTTATAATCGAAAAGTTCAAGTTTTTGGCTGTCTTGGTTAAAAATCCAAACGGTGTTATCATGCCCTGTGGAAGCGTGCGAAACATTTTTATAGTCGCTAATAGCATTAAAATCGGTTTTAAAAATTTCCGATAAGCGGTTGTCGAGAATTATTAGGGTGTTGAAATCTTTGTAAAAGAGATTAATTTTTAAAGGATTAAAAGTGTTAGCGCTCTCAATGTTTCCTAATTGTAAGTTGTTGTAGTTTAAAGTTTTATCTTCCTGGGTTTTATAAAGTACGTTGTTGTTTATATAGAATGAGGTGCCAAAATTATTAACGGAAACTAAGTACTCAGCATTCAGTAAGGTTTTTTTTATTAGCGTTGCTTCAATAGGTTCTTGAGAGAAAATTGAAAGGGTAAATAAAAAAAGTATTAATGTGGCGTGTTTCATTCGATTGGAAAATTACAAAAATTGAATCAATTTTTCAGGCATTAAAAACTGTATTTATTTTAAGATTATTTTAACACTTCAAGATTAAACTATTGGGTGTTTGTTTTAGTCTAAGCTAAAATTAAAGTTTAATTTTAGTAACAAAACAAAAATATAAGAATAATGAATTTTAAGATTTTAAAACCAGCATTAACTGCATGTTTACTTTTTGTAACGGTACTATCTTTTGCTCAAAAAGACTTTCAAGGTAAAGCATACTACGAGTCTAAAACTACTGTAGATATGAGTAATTTTGGTGGTGGACAACTAAGTGAAGAGCGTAAAAAAGAAATTGCTGGCCGAATGAAAAGTATGCTAGAGAAAACTTTTATTCTAACTTTTAACCAATCGGAATCTATATATAAGGAAGAAGAACGTTTAGAAGCACCAAGTACAGGTAGAGGTCCTCGTTTTGGAGCGATGAGTTTTACTGGTGGCGATCAATATAAAAATGTTAGAGACCAAGAGCTTTTACAAGAACAGGAGTTTTTTGGAAAACAGTTTTTAATAAAAGATGAATTACAACAGTTGAAATGGGAATTAGGTTCGGAAACTAAAACCATTGGGCAATATACTTGTTTTAAAGCTACAGCAGTAAAGGAAGCTTCGGAATTTGATATCAGTAACTTTGGAAGAAGACCATCTGGCGATGAAGATAAAAAGGATGAAGAAGAAAAGCCTAAAGAAATTATGGTTACAGCTTGGTATACACCTCAGATTCCTGTAAACCAAGGGCCTGATAAATATTGGGGGTTACCTGGTTTAATTCTAGAGATTAACGCAGATAAAACTACAATTCTGTGTTCTAAAATTGTTTTAAATCCTTCAGAAAAAGATGAAATGAAAGTGCCATCTAAAGGAAAAGAAGTAACACAAGCAGAATATGATGCCATTGTGAAGAAAAAAATGGAAGAAATGCAAGCTATGCGTGGCGGTCGAGGTGGAAATCGTGGCGGCGGCGGAAGACGCTAGTAACAATCATTTTATTATAGTAATTAATCGAAAATTTATTCTGTGAAAAATTTAATCGTTTTTGCGCTGCTTTTAGCGGTAAGTACAACCTTTGCTCAAGTTAAACTAGAAGGTGTTGTTAGAGATAGTATTGGTGAACCGTTAGAGTTAGCAAATGTTATTGCTATAAATCAAGATACGCAAAAGCTAGATGCTTATGGTATTACAAATCCAGATGGTCGTTACAAACTTTCAGTAGAGAAAAATGCCAGGTATAATATTCAAGTGAGTTATATAGGTATGAGAACGGGACAGGCTGAGGTTATTACCAAAGAAGGAGCAATGATTCAAGATTTTGTTTTAGTAGAAGATAATACGCTGGATGCCGTGGAGTTGGTTTACGAAATGCCTGTAACTATCAAGGGCGATACTATTGTTTATAATGCAGATTCTTTTAAGTCTGGTACAGAGCGAAAATTAGGTGATGTTTTAGATAAACTACCAGGTGTAGAGATTAACGATGATGGCGAAATAGAAGTAGAAGGCGTAAAGGTTGGTAAAGTTATGGTTGAAGGTAAAGAGTTTTTTGATGGAGACTCTAAACTAGCCACTCAAAACATTCCTGCAAATGCCATTGATAAAGTTGAGGTTCTTAAAAATTATGCCGAAGTTGGCCAATTAGGTGGAGTAACCAATAACCAAGATAACATTGCTATAAATATTAGACTTAAACAAGGTAAAAAGAATTTTTGGTTCGGAAATGTTACGGCTGGTGGTGGTACTTCAGATAATGATTTATTGTATTTATTTCAACCTAAGTTATTTTATTACAGCCCGGAATACAGTATAAATGTAATTGGAGATTTAAATAATATTGGAGAAATAGCGTTTACACGTCGCGATTATTTCAACTTTACAGGTGGTTTTAGATCGCCGAGTAGAAGTAGTGGAACAAACATAGATTTAGGTAGTAATAATTTAGGGTTCTTATCACTTCAGAATAATAGAGCTAAAAATATTAACACCAAATTCGGAGCTGCTAATTTTAGCTATTCGCCTAAATCAACTTTAGATTTAAGTGGTTTCGCCATTCTGTTAAGTAACCGAACAGATTTAACAGAAATTAGCGATGTGCAATTTTTGGATGATGCTTCTCGTGATGAAAATAAAGAAAGCAATACACGCCAACGTAGTGATATGGCTATGTTGAAGTTTAGTGCAAAGTATAAGCCAAACGGAAGTAATCAATTAGATTACGATGTGTTGGCAAGAACGTCTAAGGAGTCGCAAGATCAATTTGTATTATCATCTCGTGTTGGAGATGTTAGTGAGTTAGAAAGTTCTTCTCCTTTTAGTATCAATCAAAACTTAAATTATTACTACACTTTAAATGAAAAAAATATTTTTGCTTTAGAAGTGCAACATTTATGGCAAGATGAAGACCCTTTTTACAATGCTATTCTAGAAAACGACCCGACTAATAATGATAATGATTTAGACGATCCAATCAACCCGAGTGATGCTTACGATGATACGGCAAGTAATTTAGGTTTCGATAGAAATCAAATTCAATATGATATCAATCAGGATAAGCGCGTAAAATCTAATCAAATGGATGCTAAGGTTGATTACTGGAATATTATAAATCAAAAAAGTGATATTAATTTTACCGTTGGAACCATTTATAGTAAACAAGATTTCGATTCTAATATATTTCAAACTTTAGATAACGATACCGATTTTGACTCAACTCCAACTATTAACGATGGCTTGGATGTAAACGATATCGCTTACACGTTTACCGATGTTTATGCAGGAGCGCATTATCGCTTAAAATCTGGGATTTTTACATTTACGCCTGGTTTTTCTGCACATGCTTATAGTGCTAAAAATGACCAGTTTGATGTAAGTTATACTGATAATTTTTTTAGATTACTACCAGATTTTAATATGTTGATTCAGTTAAAAAAGAGTGAACGTATTATTTTTAATTACGATATGCAAACCAACTTTACCGATGTTAATCAATTAGCTAGAGGTTTAGTTTTAAACGATTATAGTTCGGTTTTTTCTGGGAATCAGGAGTTGGAAAGTGCTTTGGCTCATAACTTCAATTTATCGTATTTCAGTTTTAATATGTTTAATTACACCAATGTTTCGGCACGATTAAACTATAGTAAAACAGTAGATAGAATTAGAACAAATTCAGAATTACCTATCGGAAGTGTTATTAGAGTAAGTAGTCCTTACAATTCCAATCTAGCCGATGAAAGCGCTAGTGCTAATGCTCGAGTTCAAAAAACAATAGGTAAGTTTAGAGCAACAGCTACTGGTAATTTAAGTTACACTAATTACAACCAGCTTGTAAATAATTTGCCGTTTGCTAACGAAACCTATTCGCAAACCTATAGAGGCGAATTAAGAACTAATTTTAAAGAAGCTCCAAATTTTGAATTAGGGTATCGTTACAGCATTCAAGATAACGATCAAGGAACGCAAAGAACAAAGTTTTTTACTAAGGCGCCATCGATAGAATTTGATGCTTTAATCTTAAAAAGCTTCACTTTTAAGACCGATTATTCATATAATAACTTTTCAGATGAAGAAAAAACAATAAATTCTTATGAATTTTGGGATGCCTCTTTAGCTTATAAAAAAGATGAAGACAGCAAATGGGAATATGAAGTTAAAGCGACTAACTTATTAAATACCAGGTCTCAAAATCAAAGTAATGTGGGCACGATTTCTGTAAGTGCCACTGAATATTATATACAACCACGCTTCTTAACTTTTAGAATTCGATACGAATTGTAAAAAAAACGAAATTTGTTTTGTAGAATTGATAAACAGTAATATATTTGCGGTCAGTTTTGGGGAGATACTCAAGCGGCCAACGAGGGCAGACTGTAAATCTGCTGACTACGTCTTCGTAGGTTCGAATCCTACTCTCCCCACTTTAACCCGAAAAGTCTGCCTTGGCAGACTTTTTTGTTTTAAAAGTTTTTTCGAAATTTATTTCGGAAAATATTTTAAAACAAAAATGTAAAGCTGTGATAACAGCTTAGCTTTTCACTTTCACGAATTAGGAAATAGGATATTTAATCCTACTCTCCCCACTTTAAACCAAAAAGCCTGCTAATAGCAGGCTTTTTTATTTTATAAACTTTCTTCCTTAAATTAGGCATCATTTCTTAAATCCCGTGTACGTATAAGCTTAATGTTTTTTGTTAAATAGAGCTTAAAGCTATTTTGTAGCTATTATAATTTTATTACATTTGACTGCAAATTAATTTAACACAAAAAAATGAAAACAATTAAAGTTTTAAGCCTAGTTGCTCTTACAGCATTAATGGCATCTTGTAATAACACAGGAGTTACAAAAAAGCCTGTAAAAACAGAATTAGATTCAGTAAGTTATGCTATCGGTATGGACGTTGCTAGAAATGTAAAAACTAGTTTCTCTGAGTTTGATAACGAGTTGTTTATCCAAGGGTTTATGAACGCTATTGATTCTACTGATATTTTAATAGATCAAGCAGAAGCTCAAAAAGTAGTACAAGCTTATTTCCAAAAAAAGCAACAAGCTGATATTGCTAAACAAAAAGAAGAAGCTGCTAAAAAAGCAGAAGCTGAGTTTGGTGAAGTTAAATTAGCTGGTGAGAAATTTTTAGAAGAAAACAAATCTAAAGATGGTGTTCAAGTAACAGAAAGCGGATTACAATATATTGTTGAAGAAGAAGGGACAGGCGAAAAGCCAACAACAGCTTCTCAAGTAAAAGTACATTACCATGGTACGTTAACCGATGGAACTATTTTTGATAGTTCTGTAGATCGTGGAACTCCAGCTACTTTTGGTGTAACTCAAGTTATTCCAGGTTGGACAGAAGGTTTACAGTTAATGTCTGTAGGTTCTAAATATAAATTCTTTGTACCACAAGAATTAGGTTACGGAGCAACTCCAAGAGGTGGAAAAATTAAGCCTTTCGATGTTTTAGTATTCGATGTTGAATTATTAGAAATCGTTAAGTAATTTAAAACATATTCTTTTAATTATAGTGTTGAGGTTTTCAACTTATAATTAGAATGAAACGTTTAAATATATAAAAAAGACTGCCTGAAAATGGCAGTCTTTTTTGTTTTAGTAAATTCAAAAAAATAAAGGTTGTAACTTTGCAACTTAATAAATTGAAGACTATGAACCATAAAGCAGGTTTTGTAAATATTATTGGTAATCCAAACGTTGGAAAATCAACACTAATGAATGCCTTTATAGGTGAAAAATTATCTATCATCACTTCTAAGGCACAAACTACACGCCATAGAATTTTAGGTATTGTAAATGGAGACGATTTTCAGGTGGTATTAAGTGATACTCCTGGTATTATTAAGCCCGCTTACGAGTTGCAAGAATCTATGATGGGGTTTGTAAAATCGGCCTTTGAAGATGCAGATATATTAATTTATATGGTAGAAATTGGAGAGCAAGCTTTAAAAGATGAAGCGTTCTTTAATAAAATTAAAGCGTCTAAAATCCCTGTTTTATTACTTTTGAATAAAATTGATATATCAGATCAGGAACAATTAGAAACTCAAGTGCAACTTTGGGCAGAGAAAGTGCCAAATGCAGAAATTATTCCTATTTCGGCTTTACAAGGTTTTCAAGTGAAAGAAGTATTTCATAGAATTATCGAGTTATTGCCAGAATCGCCAGCTTTTTATCCAAAAGATCAATTAACGGATAAACCAGAGCGTTTCTTTATAAATGAAACTATTCGCGAAAAAATCCTTCTTCATTATAAAAAAGAAATTCCTTATGCTGTAGAAATAGAAACAGAGGAGTTTTTCGAGGAAGAAAAAATTATTAGAATGCGATCTGTAATTATGGTAGAGCGCGAAACTCAAAAAGGTATCATAATTGGCCATAAAGGCACAGCTTTAAAACGCGTAGGTGTAGAGGCTAGAAAAGATTTAGAAAAGTTTTTCGGTAAACAAATTCACTTAGAGCTGTATGTAAAAGTAAACAAAAACTGGAGAAGTAACCAAAAGCAGTTAAGACGTTTTGGATATAATCAGTAAAAGCTAACGTTATCTTTTTAATTAGGTAACCTTTAGTTAAAACTTGAACCGCATCTTTGTGCCATTCAAAACATTGGTATTTTGAAAAAGTTTGAGTTAGTTTAGTTTAAAAGCTTTGGTTGGTAGCAATTAGAGCTTTTTTTATGCCTTACAAATACTATTCATAAAATTATATAAGGCATTCATTTCCGTTTGGTTAGAAAATTTACTCACTCTACCAGCAAAGTACAGCGCAAACCAAATTCCTGTTAAAACAACCAAACCTATAATTTGTGTTTGGTAAGGAGCTTTTAAAGCCCAATTACTATAGGCCCAAATGCTAAACACAATAAAAAGCATGGCAATAGCAAAATGAAAAAACATAAACATGGTCCAAACGGTTGGGCTTGGCCCGAACAAACCACGCAATAAACTAGTGTTTTTATCCACTTCATTTATCTCTAAATGCAGTTGCGGCGACCAAAAATGTTGTTTTTCTTTAGGGAGTTTAATAAATACATGATCGTCAACTGTAGATACAATAAAATCAGACTGTAAGGTCTTGCTATCTTCAAAGTCCTTTAAAACCGAGGTGTTTGTTCTTGGTAGTTCCATTTTAAACCGAGGTCTAAGTACAATTTCGTTTAGTGGTGTATTCATAATTAATTCATTAGGAAAGTAAAATACTCTTTTCTATCGAACTAAACACTATCTTTGCAGCCGCTTACAGGATATGTAATGCATAAAAACAAAACTTATGAGTAATATAGTAGCAATAGTAGGAAGACCAAATGTTGGCAAATCAACTTTTTTCAATCGTTTAATACAACGTCGTGAGGCAATTGTAGATGCCGTTAGTGGTGTTACAAGAGACCGTCATTACGGTAAAAGTGATTGGAATGGTAAAGAATTTTCGTTAATTGATACCGGCGGATACGTTTTAGGTAGTGATGATGTTTTTGAAGCAGAAATTGATAAACAAGTTGAATTAGCAATAGATGAAGCCGATGCCATTATTTTTATGGTAGATGTTGAAACTGGTGTTACTGGAATGGATGAGGATGTTGCAGAGTTGTTACGTAAAGTAAACAAACCGGTTTTTCTTGTTGTAAATAAAGTTGATAACGGTAAACGTGCGGCAGATGCAGTAGAGTTTTATTCTTTAGGTTTAGGTGAATATTATACCATTGCAAGTATAAATGGTAGTGGAACCGGAGATCTATTAGATGCTTTAGTTGAAGCTTTACCTGAAAAGGAAGAAGTTGAAGAGCAAGTGTTACCTCGTTTTGCGGTAGTTGGCCGTCCTAATGCAGGAAAATCATCATTCATAAATGCTTTAATAGGAGAAGATAGATATATTGTTACAGATGTTGCAGGAACAACTCGTGACTCTATTGATACAAAATATAATCGTTTTGGATTCGAATTTAATTTAGTAGATACTGCTGGAATTAGAAGAAAGTCTAAAGTGAAAGAAGATTTAGAATTTTATTCTGTAATGCGATCTGTTCGTGCTATTGAGCATGCCGATGTATGTTTAGTCGTTTTAGATGCCACTCGTGGTTTCGATGGTCAGGTTCAAAATATTTTTTGGTTAGCACAAAGAAACAGAAAAGGTATTGTTATTCTTGTAAATAAGTGGGATTTAGTAGAGAAAGACCACAAATCTATGAAAGAGTACGAGCGCGTTATTAAACAACAAATGGAGCCCTTTACAGATGTACCTGTTGTTTTTATCTCTGTGTTAACAAAGCAACGTATTTTTAAAGCTATTGAAACAGCTGTTGAGGTTTACCATAACCGATCTAAAAAGATAAAAACAAGTAAGCTTAACGAGGTGTTTTTACCACTTATTGAAAACTACCCACCACCAGCATACAAAGCTAAATACGTTAAAATTAAATACATTATGCAGTTGCCAACACCGCAGCCGCAGTTTGCATTTTTCTGTAACTTACCACAATACGTAAAAGAACCTTACAAACGTTTTCTAGAAAACAAACTTCGTGAAAAGTTTGATTTTAAAGGTGTTCCGGTAAGCGTTTACATGCGTAAAAAGTAAATCAAAAACCAATAAATTTATAACGTTGTTTTTAGATTAAGTTATGTATTTTTATATACTAATAACTTAATCTAAAACAATGATAAATCACCTTACAAAGCATCATGCTATATGCTTGGTTCTTGTTAATGTTGTCTTATTTTCTTGTACGTCTAAAACCAAAGAAAAAATAGATGAGAACCAGAATCCTTTAGTTCAAAAAAGCACATTACAATATCAAGCACCTCAGTTTGATTTAATTAAAGATGAAGATTTTGTACCCGCTTTTAAAGAAGGTCTAAAATTACACGATTCCGAAATTGATGCAATAACCAATAATACAGCAACTCCAACATTCGAAAATACCGTTTTGGCTATCGAGTTAAGTGGAGAAGTTTTGGGTAGAGCAACAAATGTATTTTACAATCTTACAGGTTCTAGCACCAACCCTACATTACAAGCCATAGAGAAGGAGTATGCACCAATATTTTCATCGCACTCCGATGATATTTATCTTAATTCTAAAATTTATAATCGCATAAAAGCATTAGATCTTTCAACTTTAAAAGGTGAAGATTTAAAGTTAGTCGATTACTACTTAAAGCGTTTTGAAATGGCAGGCGCTAGTTTGTCTGCTGAAGACAAGGAAAAGATGATGGAAATTAATAAAAAACTTTCTGTTTTAAAAACTGAGTTTAATAGTAGGTTACTAAAAGCTCGTAAAGACGCGGCTTTGGTTGTAGATACTGCTGAAGAGCTTGATGGCTTAAGTCCTGATGATATTGAAAGAGCAAAACTTAAAGCTGAAGAAGCTGGACACGAAGGGAAATATATTCTTGGATTGTCTAATACTACTCAACAGCCTTTATTAGCTGTATTAAAAAATAGAGAAACACGTCAAAAATTATTTGAGGCTTCGTTTACAAGAGCTGAAAAGGGTAACGATGCCGATACTAGGCAAGTTGTTGAAGAGATAGCACTTTTACGTATGCAAAAAGCCCAATTAATGGGGAAGAAAAATTATGCTGAATGGAAACTTCAAAACCAAATGGCTAAAACTCCAGATCGTGCTTTAAATCTGTTATCAGAATTAGGCAAAGCATCTGTGGCTCAAGCAAAAAAAGAAGCAGCTAATATTCAAAGTATTATAGACGCTCAAAATGGTGGTTTTAAATTAGAACCATGGGATTGGAGTTTTTATGCAGAACAAGTTAAAAAAGCGAAGTACGATTTAGATCAAAAAGAACTTGAACCTTATTTCGAATTAAATTCGGTTTTAGAGAATGGTGTGTTTTATGCTGCGGAACGTATGTATGGTATCACGTTTAAAAAACGTACAGATTTACCGGTTTACAATCCAGATGTTATTACTTATGAAGTTTTTGATAAAGACGGATCTAGCTTAGCATTGTACTATTTAGATTTTTACACACGCGATACTAAAAAAGGTGGTGCTTGGATGAATAGTTTTGTTAATCAGTCTCATTATTTAAAGCAAAAACCAGTAATCGTTAATGTATTTAATTACATAAAACCTACTGAAGGTAACCCGAGCTTAATAAGTTTTGAT
Organism: Algibacter sp. L3A6; assembly: GCF_009796825.1. GTDB lineage: Bacteria > Bacteroidota > Bacteroidia > Flavobacteriales > Flavobacteriaceae > Algibacter. The sequence goes on along the minus strand of NZ_CP047030.1, from coordinate 996,180 downwards.
AACGTAACCACTATGTTTCATGAGTTTGGCCATACATTACATGGTTTATTTGCTAACCAACAATATGTGTCTTTATCTGGTACAAGTGTGCCTAGAGATTATGTTGAGTTTCCTTCTCAAATAAATGAGCATGCGGCTTTAGAGCCAGATGTTTTAAAAAACTATGCAATACATTACGAAACTAAAGAAACCATTCCTCAGGCTTTAATTGATAAGTTAATGAAGGCTGAAATGTTTAATAAAGGTTATGATGTAACAGAATTATTAGCAGCATCTGTTATTGATATGATGTGGCATACTGTAGAAAACGAAGCAGATTTTAAACCTGTTTTAGAATTTGAAAAAGAAGCTTTAGCTAAAAACGGATTACTAGTAAGTGAAGTGCCATCTAGGTATCATACACCTTACTTTGCACATGTTTGGGGTAGTGGTTATTCTGCAGGATATTACGCTTACACGTGGAGTAAAACATTAGATTATAATACTTACGATTGGATTAAAGCAAACGGTGGTATGAATCGTGAAAATGGAGAACGTTTTAGAAAATATATATTATCTGTTGGTAATAGTGTTGACTTAAATAAAGCTTTTACCGATTTTGTTGGACATGATATGGAAGTAGATGCTTACATTAATAATGTAGGCTTCTAAAGAAGTAAGATTATTTGTTTTAATAAATATAGAAAAGGAGGGCGTTAATAAATGCCTTCCTTTTTTTTATGGAGTAAATTTACCAACCACCAGAAGCACCACCTCCGCCAAAGCCTCCACCACCGAAGCCTCCGCCAAAACCACCTCCGCTAGAGCTTCCGCCTCCAAAGCCACCACCAAAACCTCCAGAAGAGCCTCTTCGGTAGTTACCACGGCCTAAATTACTCAAAATAATAGCCTCGAGTATATCGGAACCTGCAGATCGATTTCCTCTATTGTTTCCGCCGCCACCTCCGCGTTTGTTTTTGGAAATAGAGATAAGGATAATAAAAAATATAAAAACCAATAACATAATAAAACCAACAGGAATACCTTCTTGGTTAGAGGATTGTCTTGTGCCTTTATATTCGCCAGTTAATACTTCAAAAATAGCATCGGCGCCCTTGTTTAATCCACCGTAATAATCATTCTGTTTAAAATATGGAATAATATCAAGGTTAATAATTCTTTTAGACATCGCATCGGTTAGTAAGTGCTCAACGCCGTACCCCGTGTTAATGGCAATACGTCTATCATCACGAGCTAGTAAAATAAGTACACCGTTATCTTCTTTCTCTTGTCCAATTTTCCAGGCTTGTCCCCATTTAGCACCTAAATAATTAATGTTTTCACCTCCGGTAGAAGCAATAATAGCTACTACTATTTGGGTTGAAGTCGTGTCGGAATATTTTATAAGTTTTTGTTCTAAGTTGCTTTTTTGTGATGCACTTAAAAGATTGTAGTAATCGTAAACACTTGTTTGAAAATCTGGTGTTTTGGGAATTTCATATTGTGCAAAAGAAAAGTTAGTGCATAAAAGTGTAGTGAGTAAAACAACGAAAAAAAGATTTTTCATTTTAAACTGCGACCGAATACTAGATACTGAGTGCTGCATGTTTTTGTACTATCCTTTTGAAATTTCGTTAGATAATTCGTCGATATCATCATGTTTCCAAGGGAAAAAAGATTCTAATTGTTCGCCGGCTTTTTGAATACCTTCAATAATACCTTGCTTAAAATTACCAGATTTAAAGTGCGATTGCATCACATCTTTTGTGCTGTCCCAAAAGTTTTTGGGAACTACTTTGTTTATACCTTCATCACCATAAATTACAAACGTTTTATCGTCTATAGCAACGTAAATAAGTACACCGTTTTGCAATTTTGTGTTGTCCATTTTTAAATAATGAAACACTTCTAAAGCACGATGTGTAGCATCTCCATTGGAAGTGTTTTCAATATGAACTCGTATTTCACCAGATGTATTTAATTCGGCTAAACGAATAGCTTCAACAATGTCTTGCTCTTCTTCGCTTGTTAAAAATGCTTCAACTTTATTAGACATGTTTGTATTATTTACTTTTGTGAAATATTAAATGTAATAGATGAGTTTATTAGAATTCAAAATCTACGTCTGGTGCTTTTTCACTTCCAGCTTCAGCTTTGAAATAATTTAATGGGTCAAAATTAAATAAACCTGCTAATATAGAATTAGGAAACGTTTTAATATGCATGTTGTATGGCTCTACAGTTGCGTTAAAGCGATCTCTAGCAACGTTAATTCTGTTTTCTGTGCCTTCTAATTGACTTTGTAATTCTAAAAAGTTTTGGTTTGCTTTTAAATCAGGATAGCGCTCTACAGTTACTAATAAACTTTTTAAAGCTCCAGATAAGCCGCCTTGTGCTTGGTTGAATTTTGCTAATTGTTCTGGTGTAATATTTGTTGGGTCTATAGTAATAGAAGTTGCTTTAGCTCGTGCTTCTATAACGGCTTGTAACGTCCCTTTTTCAAAATCGGCTGCACCTTGTACTGTTTTTACTAAGTTGCCAATTAAATCGTTTCTACGTTGGTAGCTACTTTCTACATTTGCCCAAGTTTTAGTTGCTGTTTCTTTTAAAGTTACAGCGGTATTGTTAAATCCTTTACCCCAAGAGTATGCGCCAATGGCAAGAATTGCAATTATAATTAATGGTAAAAATTTTTTCATGATAAAATAATTTGAATGTTGATTTTAGTTCTCAATATATTAGACTCAATGTTTCTTAAAAAGTTACTGTTTTAAGACATAAAATTTGGTTTAATTTCAATGCGTCTTTAGTTAATACTTAAAGATGTTCTTTTATTTTGATAAGTTGCGTTTTAATGTTCTCTAAAGTATTAATAATTTCAAAGTTGCTTAGTGCTTCTTTTTTTTCTTCCTTTAAATGTGTTTTCGCACCTTCTAGCGTAAAGCCACGCTCTTTTACTAAATGATAGATAAACTTTAAGTTTTTAACATCTTCTGGTGTAAATTTCCGGTTGCCTTTTGCGTTTTTTTTAGGTTTAAGGACATCAAATTCTTTTTCCCAAAAACGTATTAAAGAGGTGTTTACTCCGAAGGCTTTGGCCACTTCTCCAATAGCATAATATCGCTTTTCTGGTAAATCTATATGCATTAATCTAAAGATTGATTTTCTAATGAAGCGTGTTCTAAAAGTTTGCTGTATTCTTCCGCAGTTAAACTTCCGTAGTAGAAGTTCATTGGGTTTATGCGGTCGCCGTCTTTAAAAATTTCGTAATGTAAATGTGGTGCTTCCGATCTTCCGGTACTACCAACAAATCCAATTAAATCACCACGTTGTACTTTTTGGTTTTTTCGCACATTGTATTTGTATAAATGCGCATATAAACTAATGTATCCAAAGCCATGATCTATTCTAATATGGTTTCCATAACCTGTAGATCCAGAATCTGCACGAACCACAATTCCATCGCCAGAAGCGTAAATAGGTGTGCCACGTGGTGCTGTAAAATCCATACCCCAGTGCATTTTTCGAGCCTTTGTAAAAGGATCCGATCTCATACCATAACCAGAGGCCATACGTTTCAAATCTTTGTTATTCACAGGCTGAATAGCTGGTATTGCTGCTAGCAGTTTTTCTTTTTCTTTAGCAAGTACAGCAATTTCATCTAGCGATTTAGATTGCACAACAATTTGCTTTTGTAAAATATCTAAACGCTTATTACTTTCAATAATAAGTTTAGAGTTATCAAAGCCCTCTAAGTTTTTATATCTGTTGATTCCACCAAAACCAGCGCGACGTTGTGCTTCCGGAATAGGGTTAGCTTCAAAATAAACACGATAAATATTGTTGTCTCTATCGGCAACATTAGCCAAAACGTTTTCGGCTTCGTTCATTTTTTTATTCAGCAATTCATACTGCAATTGCATGTTGTGTAATTCTCTTGCGAGAGACCGTTCTTTGGGTGATTCTACGTATTGACTTGATATAAAAACGAACAAGAAACCAAAGAGTGCCGATGCTAAAATAAACATAAAAGCATACTTAAACGTCGTCCTTTTTCGGCGCTCAATCTTCCTGTAAGAAAGTGAATCAGAATCGTAATAATATTTTACCTTACTCATTACTATTTTTATACTATTTTTGCGCTTTACAATTTTTGTTTCAGTGCTTTAAATTTTAAAAGCAGAACGAACAAAGCTAATCATTTATTATTAATAGAATAATAAAACCGCTGTTTGTAGTTTTTTTAACTGAAAAGTAAAGATAAAAATTGTTTTGTAATTAATAGAAAATAACTGAAAAGAGAATATTTTATATATGAAGTCTCAAGACATCCGCGCTAAGTTTTTAAGTTTTTTTGAAGATAAAAAGCATAGTATTGTGCCATCGGCTCCCATGGTTTTAAAAGATGATCCAACCCTTATGTTTGTAAACGCAGGGATGGCGCCTTTTAAAGAATATTTTCTTGGAAACGCCCAGCCTAAAAATAATAGAATTACCGATTCGCAAAAATGTTTGCGTGTTTCTGGAAAACATAACGATTTAGAAGAAGTTGGTTATGATACCTACCACCATACATTGTTCGAAATGCTTGGTAACTGGAGTTTTGGCGATTACTTTAAAAAGGAAGCTATTGCTTGGGCTTGGGAACTTTTAGTTGATGTTTATGGCGTAGATAAAGATATTTTGTACGTTACCGTTTTTGAAGGCAGTGATGACGACGATAATTTAAGCATGGATACCGAAGCTTACGATTTTTGGAAACAATATATTTCTGAAGATCGCATATTAAAAGGTAACAAAAAGGACAACTTCTGGGAAATGGGCGATCAAGGTCCATGTGGTCCATGTAGTGAAATACACGTAGATATTCGTTCTGCGGAAGAAAAAGCTAAAGTTTCTGGTAAAGATTTGGTAAACATGGATCATCCGCAAGTGGTGGAAATATGGAACCTCGTTTTTATGCAATATAACAGAAAAGCGAACGGAAGTTTAGAGGCTTTACCAGATAAGCATATTGATACAGGTATGGGCTTTGAGCGTCTTTGTATGGTTTTACAAGGCGTGCAATCTAATTATGATACCGATGTGTTTACACCAATTATTCGCGAAATTGAAGCAGTTACCAATAAAACATACAATAAGAACGAAGAGGTAGATGTTGCTATTCGTGTAATTTCCGATCACGTTCGTGCCGTAGCGTTTTCAATTGCAGATGGACAATTGCCAAGTAATACTGGTGCAGGTTATGTAATTCGAAGAATTTTACGCCGTGCTGTACGTTACGGATTTACATTTTTAGAGAAAAAAGAACCTTTTATTTATAGGTTAGTTACTGTTTTAAGCGAAAAAATGGGGGATGCTTTCCCGGAATTGAAAGCTCAAAAACAACTTATTGAAAATGTTATAAAAGAAGAAGAACAATCATTTTTAAGAACATTAGATCAAGGTTTGGTCTTATTAAATAGAATTGTAGAAACTACAAAAGGAGATACAGTTTCTGGAGAGCGCGCTTTCGAATTGTATGATACTTATGGTTTTCCTATAGATTTAACAGCGCTTATTCTTTCTGAAAAAGGATTGAAGTTAGATGAAAAGGGCTTTAATGAAGAATTACAAAAGCAAAAGAATCGCTCGCGTGCAGCTAGCGAAATGTCTACTGATGATTGGACGATTTTAAGTAACGATTCCGAAGAAGAATTTGTTGGTTATGATTCGCTTGAAGCTAATGTGAAATTAACAAGATACCGTAAAGTTGTTTCTAAAAAAGATGGCGAAATGTATCAATTAGTATTTAACTTAACACCGTTTTACCCAGAAGGCGGAGGGCAAGTTGGAGATAAAGGTTACTTGGAAGATGCCCATGGTGATGTTGTTTATATTTTAGATACTAAAAAAGAAAGTAACGTTATTATTCACTTCGCTAAAAATTTACCAAAGCATATTAACGAAAGCTTTAAAGCGGTAGTAGATGAAAAACAACGTAATCGAACAGAGAGTAACCATACAGCAACACATTTATTACATCAGGCCTTAAGAGAGATTTTAGGAACTCATGTAGAACAAAAAGGATCGGCTGTAAACTCTAAGTATTTGCGTTTTGATTTCTCGCATTTTTCTAAATTAACAACCGAAGAATTGCAAGATGTAGAGAACTTTGTAAATGCCAGAATAGAAGGTAAGTTGCCTTTAGTTGAAAAAAGAAATGTTCCAAAGGAAGAAGCTATCGCAGATGGTGCTATGAGTTTGTTTGGAGAAAAATATGGCGATACGGTTCGTGCTATTCGTTTTGGACAATCTGTTGAACTTTGTGGTGGGACACACGTTAAAAATACAGGTGATATTTGGCATTTTAAAATAGTTTCAGAAGGTGCTGTTGCAGCTGGAATTAGAAGAATTGAAGCTATCACTAACGATGCTGTAAAAGATTTTTATTCTGAAAACAACAGAACATTCTTCGAAATGAAAGATTTACTTAACAATGCTAAAGAGCCTGTAAAAGCACTTCAGAATTTACAAGATGAAAACACCAATCTTAAAAAGCAAATTGAAGGTTTATTAAAAGATAAAGCTAAAAATATAAAAGGTGAATTAAGAAGTGAATTAGCTGAAATTAATGGCGTTCAGTTTTTAGCCAAAAAATTAGATTTGGATGCTGGCGGATTAAAAGATGTTGCTTTCGATTTAGGATCGCAGTTTGATAATTTATTCTTATTGTTTGCAACCGAACAAAACGGAAAAGCATTATTATCATGCTACATCTCAAAAGAATTAGTTGCTAGTAAAGGCTTAAATGCTGGGCAAGTAGTTCGCGAACTTGGTAAACATATCCAAGGTGGTGGAGGTGGACAACCATTTTTTGCAACTGCTGGAGGTAAAAATCCAGATGGTATTACAAAAGCATTAGATGGAGCAAAGGCCTATATTGGATAAAACAGAACAGTTTTAATCCATTGCTAATAATGAAAAAGCGCTAAACCTTAATTAAGGATTTAGCGCTTTTTTGTATGTAGAAATAGCACGTTCTCGTGCAAATTTATGTTCGACCATAGGTTGCGGATAGGTTAATTCATCATAATCTTCAACCCAACGGCGTATGTAAATGGTATCTTTATCAAATTTTTTCAACTGCTCGGCAGGATTAAAAACTCTAAAATAAGGTGCGGCATCGCAACCTGTGCCAGCGGCCCATTGCCAGTTTCCATTATTTGCAGAGAGTTCGTAATCTAGTAGCTTTTCAGCGAAATATGCTTCGCCCCAACGCCAATCTATTAAAAGGTGTTTACATAGAAATCCGGCAGTAATCATACGTACACGGTTGTGCATATATCCCGTTTTGTTTAATTCGCGCATACCGGCATCTACCATGGGGTAACCCGTTTTTCCTTCGCACCAAGCTTTAAAGTCTGCTTCGTTATTCCTCCAGGGTATCGCATCGTATTTTTGTTTGAAATTTTCGGTAACTACTTTAGGGAAATGAAAGAGGATTTGCATGAAAAATTCGCGCCAAATAAGCTCACTTAAAAATATAGCATTTGTTTTTAATGCTAATTTCACCATGTTTCTGGTGCTAACAAGTCCAAATCTTAAATGTGGTGAAAGGTATGAGGTTTGGTCTTGTGCTGGAAAATTTCGGACTTCGTCATAGCGATCCAAAGCCGTTAAGTTATATGGTTTTACTCGTATATCGCTTTTAGTAAACCCAATATCTTCTAAAGAAGTAAAAGTTGAGTTAATCTTATGGAATCTAGTGTTATCGATGTCATGATTTAATACATCTGCTTTGTCATCGAATTTTTTTAACCACTTATTCTTAAACGGTGTGTATATCGTATAAGGTGTGTTGTCGTTTTTTAGAATATCGTTTTCTTCAAAAATTACTTGGTCTTTAAAAGACTTTGCTTCTATGCCATTAGCACTTAATAAATTTGAGATTTCAAGGTCTCTTTTTATGGCGTAAGGTTCGTAATCTTTATTAAAAAACACACGCTCAATGTTATGCTCTGCAATTAGAGCTTTCCAAATTTCTAGAGTCGATCCTTTTTTTACAACAAGGCTCGATCCAAACTCGGTAAGTTCTTTGTTTATGTTTTCTAAAGTGTTGTGAATAAAGGAAACCCTAGCATCATCTTTAGGTAATGAGTCTAAAATATCATCATCAAAAATAAAAATAGGTAATACATTGTTACTCGATTTTAGAGCATAATGTAAAGCCGTGTTATCTTCTAGTCTTAAGTCGCGTCGAAACCAAAATAGAGTGATTTTATTTTCCATTAAAGTAGGTTTCTAAGGTTTTAAAACGGTATTCGAAAATACCTTTTAATTGTTTTTTTATAAAAAGAGTTTGAGCTAAATCACCTAAAATTCCAAAAGGTATTTTGTATGAGATTTTATCTTTCATTAATGTTTTTCCGTCAGGTTGGCTGTAAAACCAATGTTCATGATGCCACATTCTGTATGGCCCAAAACGCTGCTCGTCTATAAAGAAAGATTCGTGTTCAACTTGTGTTATTTCTGTAACCCAATTTGTATTTATACCTGGGAGAATACCAACTTTATAAGTTATTATTTGTCCGGCATAAGCCTTTTTATCTACTTCAGATGTGATTTTAAAACCCATTTCTGAAGGTGTGATTTTTTCTAGATTATTAGGAGAGCTAAAAAAAGACCAAGCTTCATGTATCGGAATGTCGATTTCTTGTGTAGCCTCTAAGGTGTAAATTCCAGAATGTTTTTTTATATTAATCATAATAAAAACTTAGAGTTTTAGACTAGTTATTCCCGCATCTATTGGGAATGTTTGTCCGGAAATCGATTTAGCATCGCTAGATAACAAGTATTTGGTTAGCGCGGCAACTTCATTAGGATCTAAAATAGATTTTAATGGGTGGCGTTCGCTCATGGTTTCTCTTTGTTTTTCATTTCGTAATAATCGAGAAGCCAACGGTGTGTCTGTAATAGTTGGTGCAATAATATTGAAACGTATTTTTGTTGCATATTCTGCTGCCAACGATTTTGTTAATCCTTCTAAGGCCGCTTTACTTGTGGCAATACTAGCGTGAAAAGGCATGCCTATTTGTGTTGCTACACTACTGAATAAAACCACACTTCCGTGGCCTTCAATTAAAGCCTTTTCGTAATGTTTTATAGTTTTTATAGCTCCTAAAACGTTAATGTTGAAATCGTTTTTAAAATCGTCGATGTTTAATCTCGATAGTGCTTTTAGGTTTATGCTTCCTGGGCAATACACTAGAGCATCTATGCTATCTATTTCTGGTAACTCCTCTTCTAAAACATCTAAAGTATGTTGCGTAATTGTAGAAGATGTTTCTATTGCCGTACGGCTTATGTTTACAATGCTATATGTATCTTTTAAGGTGTTTATAATGGCTTGGCCAATACCTTTGCTGCCACCAATAATAACTAGTTTTTTCATAATTTTTTATTTAGGTCTTTGGTAGGTTAATCTTTTAGTTTTAGTTGGTATGGCGTAAGTGTCTAAGCCATTAATAACAGCTGTGTTAGCTTTCAATAAGTCTGCAAAACCATCATGCTCTACAAGATCATCATTAATGTATAGATCTGTTATTTCACCTAAAATTAAAATAGTACCATTTGCTTCTATATCTATTTTTTGTAAAAATTTCATACCCATTTTTATTGTCGATTGCTTTACAAAAGGCGCATAAAAATCGTTATTGTATTCTTCTTCTAATCCTGTTTTACTAAACTCTGAAACATCTTTAGGGTATTTGGCAGATGTATGATGAGCATCTTCAACTATAGCTTCGTTAATATGATTAACGGTGTAATAACCTGTTTCTATAATATTATCGAAAGTATGGCGCCTTACCGTTGTTGGTCTCAGTACAAAACCTAAAATAGGTGGTGCAGAACCATAATGTACTACAGAACTGAAAACGGCCACATTGGTTATTCCCGATTGAGATTTTGTCGCTATTAAATTTGCAGGTTTATAGCCCGTAATACTATTAATCAAATTTATTTTATAAATATGATCGAGTTGGTCTATATCGTTACGGCTAAAATACATTTATAAGGTTTTATAATTGTTTATTATAATATGGTTTGGTTGTAAATCGTGCATTAAATTATACAATCCGAAAAATGTTCTATTAATATATATGAAATGTTTCGAGCCACGATTACCATTCATTTTTTTAAGTTCTGTGCTTTGTGCGTATTTAGTACTTAACTCCGCTATTTTATTGAAAAAAGTAGGATTCGAAAAATCGAAAACCTCTTGCTGTAAAGGTGTTGTGAAAAGCGATAACATTTCGTGAAACAGGGTTTTGAAAAACACAATTTCCTCTTGAGAATCGGTTGGTTTTAAAATTTCTAATTCATATAATTTCGCTTCAAAAAATGCTGGATCTTCAATGTTTTCTTTTTCAGCTAATTCAAAATAAGGCGTGTAAAAAGTTAGCGGCACTTCTTTCATACAACCAAAATCGATAGCGACTAACTCATTTTCTGGCGATACTAAAAAGTTACCAGGATGCGGATCTGCATGTACTTTTTTTAAGGTATGCATTTGGAACATATAAAAATCCCATAAAGCCTGACCAAGTTTGTTTGAAACCGCAGGATCATTATTCTTTTTTGTGAATTCTGAAATATGAAGTCCGTCCATCCAATCCATTGTTAAGATTTTATTAGATGAAAATTCTTCGTAATATTTCGGGAATTTTAAATTCGGAATATGTTTACAAGCTTTAGATATTTCAATACTTTGCTGAAGTTCGAGCGTATAGTTTGTTTCTTCTATTAGTTTATTCTCGATTTCTTTAAAATAATCGTCGGTACCTTCTCCTTTAATATTGAACATGCGTAAGGCAATAGGTTTCACAAGAGCCAAGTCTGATGAAATACTATCTGCAACACCTGGATATTGAATTTTAACAGCAAGTTTTTTGTCTCCTTTTGTTGCCTTATGTACTTGGCCGATACTTGCTGCATTTACAGATTCTGCTGTAAACGTATCGAAAACTTCCGATGGTGTTTTTTTGAAATATTTCTTAAATGTTTTAGCAACTAGCGGTGCAGATAAAGGCGGAACAGAAAATTGCGACAAAGAAAATTTCTCTACATAAGCATTGGGCAAAATATTTTTCTCCATGCTTAGCATTTGAGCTACTTTTAGAGCGGAACCTTTCAGGTTTTTTAAACCATCGTATATGTCGGTAGCATTGGCTTCATTTAAATTATCTTTAGCTTCAGCCTCTGTTTTCACCATTTTCTCACCATAATATTTGGCATAATTTACGCCAACTTTTAGGCCTGTACTCACTAGTTTAGTGGCACGTTGTATTTTTGATGTTGGTATTTTGTCTATTGTTTTCATGTGGACATTGTTTTTTCTTTCCAAAGAAACTTTGCAAAATCTAAAACGCTTTCTAGTGGTTTTATTTCTTTTAAATCGAAACTAACTTGTACCGATTTTTCTATGAAAATATCTGTTTTTTCAAAATTTGGAGATGTGTCTTCTAGCCAAAACTGTATGGTGAATAATAATTGTGCCCAAGCGGTTTCGTTGGTGCCCTTTTTATTTAGAGAATTCAGTGTTTTGTTTTTCAGATCTACGCTATGTGTGTAAATCTCACTTTCTATATATTTAAGAAAAGTTGACCTAAGTTTAGATAATAGTTTTAAGGCTTCTAACTTATTTTTATTTTGTGCTAATTTTAAATAAACATAAGATCTGTTCGCATTTAGCATTTCGAAAAAAGTGAAATAAAAGCTTAATAACTTATCCTTTGGTGCGTAATGTGCATAATCTTCATTTTCTGCTAATAGAGCCAAAGTGTTTTCGCAAAAAAGTGAAAATATATGTTTTTCTAAAACATCAAAATTGCTAAAATATTTATAAAAATCTTTTTCTTCAAAATTGTTGGCATGTGCAAATGCATATACTGTTTTTGGTATGTTCTCGTCTGTCAATAAAGCAGACATGTATAAATCTATTATTTTTTCTGCTGTAATATTTTTTTTTCTAGCCATGAGTTTTTGTTTTAATTGTTAAATACAATGTAGGCGTTTAGACTTGTTGCAATCGTCATCCATATTAAATATGGAGCTATAAATATTGTGTAATACTTTACCGTTTTTATATAGTTGAAGGTGAAATAACCTATTAATAACCATAGTGAAACAATAAAAATTAAAGCGATTTGCGTTTGGTGCTGATTAAAGAATAGGTAGTTCCATGATACATTTAAAAACCATTGCAAAGCGTAGAGTTTCATTAAAGGTTTAAAGCCAAACGGGAAATTAAGGCTTAGTGCCGCCATGTAAACAGCAAAAGTTGTCATAACGGTGGTCCAAGCAGCTCCAAAAACCCAGCCTTCTGGTGTCCAAGGTGCTTTGTTTAGTGAGGCGTACCAAGGAGATGTTTGTCCGTTATCCATCAATAGAACACCAACACCAAGAGCTAAAATGTTTATGCACAAAAAAATGGTAAATCTTACTAGTTTGTTATTTTCCATGTGCTTTTTGTTTAAATGAATTAAAAATTAATTGTATTGAAAATAACAAGTTGAAGGCGTAAAAAACATCTTCAAATGGTATCGTAAAAATTCTAAAACCTAAGTTTTCGTTGTCGTTATACCATACAACGGGTTCATCTATAAAGCTTCCTGTTAGTATGCCATTTACTAAAAGGAAGGGTAGTAAAATGATTAAAAAACTTAGGAAATAACGTTGTAATACTTCTAAATGAAATTTTAAACCATAGGTTAATAGAGCTATAAAAAATAAGAAATTTAAAGTCGTGTACCATTTTCCGAAATGAAATAACAATAAAACGAATATCAAAATGAGCATTAATCCGCCACTTATTACGGTTGCTGCTTTCGAGAGTTTAAAATTTGGTAAATAATATGCTAAAACTTCGTGTGTAAACAAGCAGGCATAAGGAATGCAAAAGAAAAACAACCATTCTTCTATTGGTATACCTAAAAGAGCAATGGGTAAATGGTAAGAATCGTTAAACCCCCATATACCGAATTTTGTAAAAAGCACATCCCAAATTATAAAAGGTATTGCCACTAGTAAAATGCTTAAAAAGGCACTTTTAGCGTATTGTATAAAGTGAAATTTTTTTTCAAAAACACTATACAGCAGGGGAATACTTAAACTCCCTAATGTTAATATGAGATATAAGTATGGCATTATTGTACTTTTTTAAAGTATTTTAAAGGAACAAAAAGCATCCCGAAGCACTCACCATCTGGTTTGTCTAAATGTTTGTGGTGTATTTTATGTGCTTTTCTTAAACCACGTAAGTACCAGTTTTGAGTGTTTTTAAACCAACTGAAGCGTCTGTGTATCAGTACATCGTGTATTAAAAAATAAGCTAAGCCATATAATAAAATACCTAGCCCAATAAAAAATAAAAAATTAAGCTGTGGGCGAATCCCGAAAAAGAACAACATTATACTAGGCGTTGCAAAAATGATGAAGAACGCATCGTTTTTTTCGAAAACGTGAGGGTATCCCGGTTGGTGGTGGTCTTCGTGTAAAAACCAACCAAACCCATGCATAATATATTTGTGTGTGCACCAAGTAACACCTTCCATAATTATGAAAGTGATTAGTGTTGTGAGTATAAAGGTTAAAATGATCATAGGGTTGTGTAATTTAGAATGTATGTATCCAAATAATCGCTGTTGTCTTTTATTTTTAAAAGTTCTGATAAAAAATGTTTGTCATTTTCTATATCAGAATTATAATTTAACATCTTGGGCAGTTGCTCTTGTATCACCAAACGCACATATCTTAAATTGGCGTTCTTTGGTTCGTTTGTTATTAATTGCTCAAGCTTAGCTTTTCCTTTGCTAAAGGTGTTAAGTTTTTGCCATGGTAATACTTTATATTCTGCTTGTTTCATTTCTAAAGAAATAACATAGGCCTGAATATCCGCACTATCACTTTTTTTATATTTTTCGATGTATTCTATTTCTTGAGCTTTACTTTTAATATCATGATACTCAACAATATGTTCTGGTGTAGAGTTTTGAAATAAAAAGAGTAAAACACAGAAGTAGTACATTACATTAAATTTAGCTTATACTTAACGTAGCTTCGGGCTAGTAAGTTTATTTTCATTGGGTTAGAAACTCTAATCCGTGTGTTTATAATTTTTTCTGATGGTGTATTTTTAAGTTTCTTTAGTAATTTTCTATAGTATCTATAGGCCATATACACTCCAAACTTGGCTTCAACAGGTAGGTTTAATATACCCTTTTTATAGGCAAATTCAAAATCAGATTCAATATCTTGAATAATGATGTTTTTTGAAATGGCATCGAGCTCTTTTAGGTTTATATTCGGAAAATAAGAACGGTTTAAAACGTTAATATCATCTTTTAAATCTCTTAAGAAATTTACTTTCTGAAAAGCAGAGCCTAAGCGTTTTGCGGCTTCTTTTAGGTCTTCATATTGTTCATCGTTTCCGTTTACAAAAACCTTTAAACACATAAGGCCAACAACATCGGCAGAACCATAGATGTAAGCTTTGTATTCTTCGTCGGTAGTATATTCCGTTTTGTGTAAATCGGCACGCATACTTTTTAAAAATGCCTGAGTTAAATGATCTGGAATTTTATATTGATTCACAGTATGGATAAAAGCATTCAAAATAGGGTTAAGGCTAATGCCTTGCGCTTTAGATACGTAATAATCTTCTTCAAATTTATTTAATAGAAGTTCTTTATCATATTCATGAAAAGAGTCTACTATTTCATCAGCAAAACGGACAAAACCATAAATGTTATAAATAGCCGATCGTATATTTGGCGAAAGCATTTTTGTAGCTAACGAAAACGAAGTGCTATACTTTTGGGTTACCAACTTACTACAAGAGTAAGAAACCTCGTCAAACAGTTGTTTCATAGTTGTTGTTGTTTCTAGTTATCGTTTTTCAAAATTAAATCAGAAGCTATTTTTCCAGAAATTAATGCTGGAGGAACTCCTGGTCCAGGAACTGTTAGCTGCCCTGTAAAATATAGGTTCTTAACTTTTTTACTTTTTATTTTTGGTCTTAAAAATGCGGTTTGTGTCAAAATGTTAGCCAAACCATAAGCGTTTCCTTTATAAGAGTTGTAATCTTTTTTAAAGTCGTTAACACAGAAACTTTCTTTAAATAGAATATGATCTGTAACGTTTTGGCCGGTTAATTTTTCTAATCTTTTTATTATAATGTTGAAATATTTTTCTCTTAATTCTGGTGTATCTTCTAAATCTGGAGCTAACGGAATTAAAAATGTTGCCGCTTCTTGGTGTTCTGGAGCAAAGGTATCATCTGTTATAGACGGAAAACTTGCATAGAATAGAGGTTCTTTTGGCCAACTCGGGTTATCGTAAATGGTTTTAGCATGGGTGTCAAAATCTGTATCAAAAAACAAAGTGTGATGACATACATTCTTTAATTTTTTATCTAACCCTACATAAAATAATAAAGACGATGGGGCAAAAACTTTCTTGTCCCAATATTTTTCCGAATATTGACGGTAAGATTGCGGTAATAATGTTTCCGTATGGTGGTAGTCTGCACCGCTTAAAATTAATGTCGAAGGAATAAATTCGCCATTAACCGTAAGTCCTTTTATGTTTTTAGATGCATCCACCTCGATAGATTGTACGTTAGCATTTGTTTTGAATGATACGCCTAAGCTTTTTGCTAGTAACTCCATGGCTTCAATTACTTTATGCATGCCACCCTTTGGGTGCCAAGTACCTAAGCCAAAATCGGCATAATTCATAAAGTTATAAAAAGCTGGCGTATTACTTGGCTTAGCACCAAGAAATAATACAGGAAATTCTAAGATTTCGATTAATTTAGGGCTTTTTATATCTTTTCTTACCTGAGTTCTTATGCTCGAGAAGAACTGAGTAATTTTACTAATGGTTGTTGGAGTCACCAATTCTAAAGGAGAAACGCCTGGTTTGTACACTAAATCGTTTATAGAAACATCGTAATTAAACTTAGCCGATTTTAAAAACGCTTTTAAGTGTTTAGAACTTCCTGCTTCTTCGCGCTCAAAAAGTTCGTAAATTTCTTTTAAAGTTCCTGGGATTGTAAGGGCTTCACCATCTTCAAAGTAAGCTTTGTAAGCTGGGCCTAACTTTTCCAATTCATAGTAATCCGATGGCTTTTTGCCAAAATCGGCAAAGAATTTTTCGAATACATCTGGCATCCAATACCAAGTTGGTCCCATGTCGAATGTAAAACCATCTTTTTTTAATTGGCGTGCTCTGCCTCCAATTAATTCGTTTTTTTCTAATACTTCAACGTTGTATCCTGCTTGTGCAAGATAGCACGCCGCCGATAAGGCAGAGAACCCGGATCCGATAATATGTATTTGTTTTTCCATTTTGTTTAACAAATATACAAAATAAGTTAAACAAAAATTAAATTAATTAAACTTCTTTTAAAAGAGGAAGTATATTCGGGAAGAATTTAATGTCCGATTTAAATGCTGATTCATCAAGTTCCTGCAATTTATAACCTGCTGCAAGTAGTTTGTGCTGTGTTGGTGCTAAGTTTTTGTCTAAATCTTTAAAGTATCCCTCTACTAAATCTACACTTGGACTTACGGTAATAGATGTTATAAAACACATTTTAGAATCGCTATTAAAAAAAGAATTTAAGTTGTCCATTGGTAAGCTTCGTCCTAAATATATGGTTTTGTATCCTTTTAATAATAATTCGTAATTAATATAAAGTAAACCAATTTCGTGTATTTCATTTTCTGGTAAGAACAGCACATAAGTTGTAGTGTCGCTTAAGTTAGAATAGCCTAGTTTTTCGGTTTCAATTAATATTTTTTGGGTTATTAAATTGGATATAAAGTGTTCGTGTGCAGGTATTAAGGTGTTAGTTTGCCAAAGCAGTCCAATAAAATTTAATAAAGGGATTAAATTTGTTTTTATAACTTCACTAAAGGTGTTTTGTTGAAGTAGTTTGGCATACGTGGTGTTGAATAATACGCTATCAAATTGTATCATAGCGAGTTTAAAAGCTTGCGTAGAATGCTGGTTTAGGGCATTTTTGTTGGCTAGTTCTCTTGCAGTGTGTTGAATAACATCATAAGGCATTTCTGCAATTTTCGAAATTTTATAGTTGTTATCCTTTAGTAATACAATGTTTAATAGCTTTTTTAAGCTCTCAGTAGTGTAGTATCTTATATTGGTATCTGTTCGTTTTGGAGCTAATAAGTTGTATCGTTTTTCCCAAATACGAATAGTATGCGCTTTAATTCCTGAAATATTTTCAAGGTCTTTTATCGTAAAGTTGTCTTTAATTTCGTTCAACGTATTTTAGTTTTTGTTAAACAAATGTAAGCTTTTTAAATAAACTAACGACATAGGTTTGTTCATTTATGTTTACTTTTGAAGCATAGAATTATATTATTTATATGAAATTGAAAACCGAAATACCTTTTGTCTCGAATGAAAATGATTTAATAAATTATAATTCTGAAGTGCTTTTGTTTGGGAGTTGTTTTTCTGAAAATATCGGAGAAAAGTTAGAGTATTTCAAATTTAAGAGTCGTCAAAATCCATTTGGAATTCTTTTTCATCCGCAGGCAATTTATAATTTAATTGAAAGCGCTATTCAACATAAAATATACAAAGAAAGTGATGTATTTTTTCATAATGAACAATGGCATTGTTTCGATGCGCATTCAAAATTAAGTCATTCATCTAAAACTGATTTAATAAACCAACTTAATACACGGGTAACAGCTACAGAAAATTATATAAAAAATGCCACGCACATCGTTATTACACTTGGTACAGCTTGGGTTTATAATTTTATTGAAACCGATAAAGTAGTTGCTAATTGTCATAAAGTTCCTCAAAAAAAATTCAAAAAAGTGTTATTGTCTGTAGACGAAATTTCGAATACACTTAGAAATATATTAACGCAAATTAGATCGGTAAACTATAACGCAACAGTAATTTTTACGGTATCGCCAGTAAGGCATTTAAAAGATGGTTTTATTGAGAACTCGCAAAGTAAAGCGCATTTGTTAGCGGCTATTCATGCTGTAGTGTCTAATAAATCTTATTATTTTCCTTCCTATGAAATTATGATGGATGAACTTAGAGATTATCGTTTTTATGCGGAAGATATGATTCACCCGAACACAACAGCAATCAACTATATTTGGGAGCAGTTTCAAAAGGTTTGGTTGTCTCCAGATGCTTCAAAAATAATGAATAATGTAGATGTTGTTCAAAAAGGGATGCAGCATAAACCTTTTAATCCTAGTTCCGAAGCTCATTTAAAATTTTTAAAACAGCTAGAAATTAAAAAAGAGCAGCTTCAAAATCAGTTTGCACATATGGTTTTTTAGTTTATCATTCACTTATTTACGTAGTCTAGGTCTAACATCCTTCCGTAATTATTTTTTTTAGAACCTAAAAGGGTACTGTTTGTCGGGAAACTGGTTTGCTTTTAAACTTATTTAAATAACGTCTTGTCGAAAAATTACCACAAATAAAGATGATTCAGTTAATTTTAGATTGCTATTAATCAGTTCATTTAGAAACACCATTCTTGCAGATTTTTTATAATTTTTGCAGATGGTGTTTTTTATTTCTATGCTTTTCAGAATAGTGAATTATGTTTTTATTAATTTAAAATACTGTTAACCTTAATGTAACACCAGTGAAACGGTAGTTGTCTACATTTGTACCGTTAGCAATTGCTAACATAAATTACATTAGTTAGGCTTCATATGTCGAAGTAAACTGATGTTTTTTTATTTTAGCCATATGCGAAAAATTCTATTTGGTGTTGTTATTACTTTAGTTGTGTTATTCACCTTTAAATATTGTGGTGAAAAACAAGAAGATAAAATAGTTCTTAAAGAGAGCTCGGCACTTATACAAGAGCAAATAAAAAATGTTGGGAAACTAATAGTAACCGAAGGGCATTTTAGTGAGGTTTTTAATTACAAAAACTCTAAAGACATTTTCGGAGCCTACTTAACTTCAGAAAAAAAGGCACTCGTAGTTGTTAATGCCGATGTTACAATTGCCTACGATTTAAGTAAAATTGAATTTCAGGTCGATGAGGCTACTAAAACATTAACTATTATTAGTATTCCAAAAGAAGAAATCAAAATTAGTCCAGATTTTGAATACTACGATATACAAGCCGATTTTTTAAACCCCTTCGAAGCTAAAGATTATAATGATATTAAAGCTATTGTAAAAAAATCTTTAGACAAAAAAATAGAAAAATCAGATTTAAAGAGTAATGCGCAAAACCGTTTAATCAGCGAACTCTCCAAATTCTATATTTTAACCAATTCTTTGGGGTGGACACTTCAATATAATAGCACTCCAATTTCAAAAACAGAAGAACTACTTAATATAAAATTATAGTTTCCCTTGTAAGCTTTTCCAGCCACCTCCGTTGGTTGCTTCTATATTATTTCTATTTAAAATACTTGCGGCGTTTGCCGAACGCATACCGCTAGCACAGCACGTAATAACTGGTTTGTTTAACTTTTTTATGTAATCTATTTTTGTGTTTAAAGTTTGTAAAGGCATGTTTTTAGATCCTGCAATAGCACCTTGTTGGTATTCGCCAGGAGTGCGTACATCAATAATTATTGCGCCTCTTTCTTTAAACTCAGTTACTGCATTATTTGTATTTCCAAAAAGAAAATTTAATAGTCCCATATTTTTATAAATTTACACAAAGATCTTCATGTTTTATTAAAACAATGTAACACCTGTTACTTAATAATTTTATGTATATTCAAACTTTAATTATTAAATAAATGGAGCCATACGTTACGTTAAATATAGAGAATAAAGTTGGATATATTGAGTTTTATCATCCCAATAGAAATTCTATGCCAAGTGATATTTTAGATTTACTGGCGCAAACTATTAAAGGTGCTGGTGAAAATGATGATGTAAATGTAATTGTTTTAAAAAGTGGAGGCGATAGAACATTTTGTGCAGGAGCAAGTTTTAATGAAATAATAGCGATTGAAGATGAAGAAACAGGTTTTTTGTTTTTCTCTGGTTTTGCAAAAGTAATTAACGCCATGCGAAAATGTCCAAAGCTTATTATTGGCAGAGTACAAGGTAAAAGTGTTGGTGGAGGTGTTGGTTTGGCAGCAGCAACCGATTATTGTTTAGCAACCCAATATGCTTCTATTAAATTAAGTGAATTAAGTATTGGTATTGGTCCATTTGTGATTGAGCCTGCTGTTTCTAGAAAAATTGGCAAGAATGCCATGTCGCAAATGACTATAGATGCGGAAACGTTTTTTTCTTCGGAATTTGCAAAAGAAAAAGGCTTGTTTTCTGAAGTATTTGAAACCGTAGAAGAACTCGATAATGCTGTTAAAGTTTTGGTAGCTAAGTTGGCAAGTTATAACCAAGAAGCAGTAAAGGAAATGAAAAAAGTGATGTGGGGCGGTACCGATCACTGGGACGATTTACTAAGCGAACGCGCTAAAATTAGCGGGAAGTTAGTGCTTAGTGAGTTTACGAAAAATACATTAAAACGCTTTCGTTAAGTTTAAGCGAGCTGTTTAGTTGTTCTAACAATTTCTAATCCGTCGTCAATTAATTGACCTACATTTGGTTTGTTCTGCTTTACGGTTTCTAAGTGTTTAACAATACTGTTGCAAAGCTTGGTTTCATTTTCAATAGAAGCCAATTCGAAAATTTCTATAGCTAGAAGCCAATCTGTCGGGTGGTTTTCCATAAGTTCTTCTAGTACTTTTGTTCTCGAAATGGTTTTGTTTTTTCCTTCACGATAGTCTCTAATTTGTTGATAGAGATTTTCGAGTTCCAATCGTTTTTTAGATTTTTTAATATGAATAGTTTTAGATGAAGTTTTGTGTGTTATTAAATCAAAACTATTTAAATCAGCAGGACCAGAAAAAGCAGACACAACCGTTTTGCCTACGGCCATATGATAAATGCCAAATTCTGGTTTAAATAATATAGTATCTAAGTGCGTTACAGTACAATTGTTAAAACTGATAAGAATTATTTTACCTTGAAGATTGCGCTTGCCGGTAATAATTTCTCCAGAAACGGTTACGCCACCTTCAAATTCTAGTGTGGTTACTTTTTCTTCATATATATTGTAGGCGCTTAAATCACGCGGACTCATATCTTCAATGGCAATGTTTATACCTTTTAATTTTCCGATAGGTGAACCAAAACCGTTAGTATGATTTTCGGTGCCGTGACCAACCAATTCTTGTTCTCGGTAAGCTAAAGCTGTTTTGCCTTTGGTTTGTATGTAAATTACTTGTCCGTCGCTATCTTTTACATCAGAGAAAACGCCTGAAATTTGAAGTCCTGTACTCAGTTCTATAGATCCTAAAGCTTCAGATTTAATAAGCTTTTTTACACCCGAAAGACCGCCTTTCCGAACAGACATAGTATTTGCAAATTCTTCTAAAATTAAACTTAAATGCGCAAAATTAGGCGTTACAAAAAGTTGAGGCTGTGGTTTTGTAATATCAAAATCTTGATAAGTTGCGTTGATTGTGTACGGTAATTTTTTTACTTTATCAGTAATGCACCATGCGCTTTCTCCAATAGAAGATAGTAAGCCGGCTCCATAAATCTTGGGGTTTTCAATGCTACCAATTAATCCATACTCTACCGTCCACCAATGTAAATTTCGTATTAAAGACATTTCGCTTGGTGTACCCATATTTTGCTGTAGGTATTCTACTTTTTTTTCCGCGGAAGCAATAGCGTCTTCGTTAGCATTTGACGCTTCTTTTATAATAGATAAGTGTCTAACGGCTTCGTAGAGTTCATAATCTTTAGCTGAAGAAATAGCCTTACAACCAATTTCTCCAAAACGCCGTAAGTATTCGGCATATTCTGGGTTTGCAATAATAGGGGCGTGGCCTGCGCCTTCGTGAATAATGTCGGGAGCTGGGGTATATTCAATATGTTCCAATTGCCTAATGTCGCTGGCGATAACCAAAACATTATAAGCTTGAAATTCCATAAAAGCATTTGGCGGAATAAACCCATCTACGGCTACGGCTGCCCAACCGATATCTTTTAAAATACGATTCATGCCATACATGTTGGGTATACTATCAATAGAAATTCCTGTAAGTTTTAGCCCGTCTAAATACGATTTGTGTGCTACCGTTTTTAAGAAGCTAACATTTTTACGCATCACATAGCGCCAAACTGCCTGGTCTATTGCTGAGTAATCGGTATAGTTTTGTGGCTTTATAAATTGCTTTAAATGTTTCGGTAAACGATTTAAAATAGCGTTTGGTTCTATTGATGTATCCATAAATATAAACGGTTTTACTTAAGTAAAAATACGAATTATTCATTGATGTAGTGTTTTGTTTCATTTATTTTGATTGTGCAGAGTGTAATAATGGTCTTCTTTCATTTCTACTATGCATATTGGTGTTAAACTAATCATAGTTTTATTTTCGCTCAAATTTAAAAATCAATCTATATGAAATTTATTAAACTACTTTGTGTATTTATCTTTTTTTAATTGTGAGTCACGTTATAGAGTAATTGAGCCAAATAACTTAAACTACGTATCTAAAGCTGAAACGGAAGAAGTAACATTAGAATATAAATACGATTTACTAGATAAAAAATACTCTAAGAAAGAAGATAAAAAAAGGTATACGATTGGTAGCTGTGAAAATTTCTAATAATTCTAATAAAGATTTAGTTTTCGGTAGAGATTTAAACTTGGTTTATGCAAATGGAAATGAAATTTATGTTTTAGATAAAGAGAAAACTTTCAAAACTTTAAAACAAAGCCCGGCAACACATTTGTTTTATTTATTATTAACTCCGGTTAATTTTTACACAACTAAAACAAACGAGTATGGGTTGTAAGAAACAACGAGTTCAACACCGGTAGGATTAATTTTAGGACCTGGTTTTGTAGGCTTCCCCTTTTTAGGACACCTTAAAGTTCGGCTAATAAAAAGTTTAAAACTGAATTAGCAAAATTTGATTTAAAAGGATCAACAATAAAGCAAGGCGATGTCAAATACGGATTAGTAGGTATTGATTCTCAATCTTATGATGCTTTAAAACTTAGTTTGCAATAGGAATTGAAAAGTGAGATATAAAAAAAGGCGATTCTAAAATTAGAATCGCCTTTTTTTATAATTATTTATTCGCTTCCGGAGGATATTTCATCATAATTTCCGAAACAAATTCTTTAATGCGCTCATCTTTCTTTTCCATCTTTTGGGTTAAATAACCGCTACCCATACCTTGCCAAACTAATTCTTTTTTCTTGGCATCGATTAAATCAATAAATAAAACACCTTGTGTAGATGTTGATACGCTTGGTTGATTAAAACCCCAGCCCCATCCAGGACCAAAGCCACCGTAACCGCCCCAACCCCAGGCGCCTCTACCCCAAGAGTTATTGTAAACGTCAACACGTTGGTTTGCTTTTGTAAATAAACTTATTAATAAGTCTGGATCTTCAGATTTTGTAAAGCCTTTTGCAATAAGTTCGGCTTCAATAGCTCGTAAAATACGTCGTTTATCTAAATCGCTAATTTCAGCTTTATCAATACCTGTTTTAAAAAAGGCAAATGTTTTATAGTTATTAAAGTTAGCGTCTTTGTCATAATCGGCAGCAACTTTAACCGAACTACACGAAGTAACCACGATCAACAAGGCTAAAAGCGGTAATGTTTTTAAAAATGTTTTCATAAGGAAGCGTTTTTTTTGGTTTTTATTTTCAATGTACAACTTTTAGTTATTTCATTGATTTTAAGTTGGTTTTGTGTTTTTTAAAAGTATCAATAATCATACCAATATATTGTTTTTTAATCGGCTGTAATTATTTTAACGTTTACTATTCTTGGTTTTCTCGTTAAATCCATAAGGGCAATGGCGGCATCCGCTTTCGCAACAATATTCTCGTTTTAGTAAGTATTGCGCTGTAAAACAACGGTAACCTTCCGGTGTCCAGTAAAAATCGCCATCTTCAATTGGGATAATTTTTTTCATAGATTACAAAGATAACGTAAAATCAAATTATTTATTTCTGAAAACTTTTATATCTTGGATTGGTTTTTGTTTCCTCTATAATATGGTTTTCATTTCTAAATATTTAGTTCCAAAAGGGTATTCTGGTATTACCTTATATCCATTCGTGTTTTTGAAAACTAAAAAAATGAAGCATGATACTGTGTTACTTAATCACGAAAAAATTCATTTAAAGCAACAACTAGAGCTGCTTATTCTTCCTTTCTATATATGGTATGTTTTAGAGTTTGTGCTTCGTTTTATTCAATATAGAAATTGGCATACGGCTTATAAAAATATTTCCTTTGAAAAAGAAGCTTATCTAAACGAAGGGGATTTACATTATTTGAATGAACGCCGGTTTTGGAGATTTTTAAAGTATCTTTGAGACCATGATTTTTCAACTGGAAAATAGCGTAAATCAAAGGGTGAAGTTGCCTGATAATAGTACTGTAGAGCTTTATTTAAAGCGAGAAGATGCTATTCACGATTTTGTTTCAGGAAATAAATACCGAAAGCTTAAATATAATATTCTTGAAGCTCAGAGTTTAGGTTGTAAAACGCTGCTTACTTTTGGTGGTGCTTATTCTAATCATATTGCAGCTGTAGCTTCGGCAGGTAAAATTTACGGACTTAAAACCATTGGTGTTATTCGTGGTGAGGAGCTAATTGATAAAATTGATAGTAATGCAACTTTAAGCTATGCTAAGGCATGTGGTATGCAGTTTAAGTTTGTATCGCGTGAAGCTTACAGAAATAAAACGTCTACAGATTTTATAAATAGCTTAAAAGAAGAATTTAAAGACTTCTATAGTATTCCTGAAGGTGGTACAAATATATTAGCTGTAAAAGGTTGTGAAGAAATTTTAACAGCTGAAGACGCTAATTTTGATTATATCTGTTGTGCTGCAGGAACAGGAGGAACAATCTCAGGACTTATCAATGCTTCAAAAGCAAATCAACAAATTTTGGGTTTTCCGGCTTTAAAAGGCGACTTTTTACAAGAAGATATTAGTAAATTTGCAACCAAAACAAATTGGGAATTAATTCTAGAGTATCATTTTGGCGGTTACGCTAAAATAAATTCAGAATTAGTTAGTTTTATTAATCGGTTTAAGTTAGAAAATAACATCGCACTAGATCCTGTTTATACAGGTAAAATGCTATATGGTATTTTCGATTTAATTGAAAAAGGAAAATTCCCGAAAGGGTCAAAAATATTAGCGATTCATACTGGAGGTTTACAAGGTATCACAGGAATGAACGTTAATTTGAAAAAGAAAAAATTACCATTAATTGAATAGAAAAAGAATGAAGAAGTTTTTAATGTTGCTATGTGTTGTAGCTGTATGTTTTAGTTGTAAATCTAAAAAAACAGTAGTTACTAAAAAGAAGAAGACTAAAACCGAGCGTGTTGTAAAGAACAAAGAAAAGGAAACGGTTAGAACAACATCTGGTAATAAAGTTTCTACTACAACATATGCAAATGCTACAGACGAATATATAGCAACTTATGCACGAGTTGCTGTTGATGAAATGGAACGTTATAACATACCAGCAAGTATTACTTTAGCACAAGGTATATTAGAGTCGGCTTCAGGAAATGGACGTCTTGCTAAAGAAGCCAATAATCATTTTGGTATAAAATGCCATACTTGGGATGGAGATAGAATTTATCATGATGATGATGCCGCACAAGAATGTTTTAGAAAATATGATGATGCTAGCAATTCTTTCCGTGATCACTCATTGTTTTTATCAGAGCGCAGTCGTTATGCTAGTTTATTCAAATTGAAAAAAAGCGATTACAAAGGTTGGGCTAAAGGCTTAAAATCTGCTGGTTATGCAACCGATCCTAAATATCCTGCTAAATTAATTAGTTTAATAGAGCGTTATAATTTAGATAAATACGATAATAGAAAAGCCTCTTCAAATTTAAAAGAAAGAAATAAAATTGAAGTGAACTCAAAAACCAATGTGGTTAGTGTTCGCGAGGTTCCAAAGCAAATAACGCATGTTGTTGTAAAAGGAGATACCTTATATTATATATCCAAAATGCATAATATTAGTGTTGAAGAGTTAAAAACACTAAATGATTTAGAAGATAATAACATAAAAATAGGACAAGTTTTAACAGTGAGTCCAAAATAATTTATATGATTTATAAACGAAGTAGCGCCTTGTTTGCTGAGGCAGAAAAAGTAATTCCTGGAGGTGTAAACTCTCCGGTTAGAGCGTTTAATGGTGTTGGTGGAACGCCAATTTTTGTAAAAGAAGCAAAAGGAGCTTATTTATATGATGAAGATGGTAACCGATTAATCGATTACATTAATTCTTGGGGCCCTATGATTTTAGGGCATGCCCACGAACCTGTTGTAAATGCGGTAATCGAAAAGGCTAAAAAAGGCACATCTTTCGGGATGCCTACCGAAATAGAAACACAAATTGCAGAATTAGCGGTTTCTATGGTGCCAAATATTGATAAAATTAGGTTTGTAAATTCTGGTACCGAAGCTTGTATGAGTGCGGTGCGTTTAGCACGTGGCTTTACAGGAAAAGATAAAATTATAAAATTTGCAGGATGTTATCATGGACATTCCGATTCATTTTTAATTCAAGCCGGAAGTGGAGCAAGTACCTTTGGTACGCCTAATAGTCCGGGTGTTACAAAAGGTACGGCAAAAGACACCTTGTTGGCTACTTATAATGATATCGAAAATGTTGAAGCATTAGTAGAAGCGAATAAAAATGAAATTGCTTGTGTTATTATAGAACCTGTAGCTGGTAATATGGGGTGTATACCTCCAACAGAAGGTTTTTTGGAAGCTTTAAGAGCGGTTTGTACAGCAAATAATATTCTTTTAATTTTCGATGAGGTCATGACGGGCTTCCGTTTAGCAAAAGGTGGTGCTCAAGAATTATATGATATTAATGCCGATATAGTATGCTTCGGGAAAGTAATAGGGGGCGGTTTACCTGTAGGTGCTTTTGCAGCACGTAACGAAATTATGAATTATTTGGCTCCAATAGGTCCCGTTTATCAAGCAGGAACATTAAGCGGAAACCCTTTAGCTATGGCTGCAGGTCTGGCAATGTTAACTGAGTTGAATAATAAGCCTGAAATTTTCACAAGTTTAGCAGAGAAAACAGCTTACTTGCATACGGGTATCGCTAAGGTTTTAACTGAAAATAATATCACACACACCGTTAATAGAGTAGGGTCTATGATTTCTATTCATTTTGATGAAGCTGAGGTTGTCGATTTTAATTCAGCAGCAAAAGGAAACAACGATACTTTCAAAGCGTTTTTTCACGGTTTACTAAATGAAGGTGTTTACATTGCACCAAGTGCTTTCGAAACTTGGTTTATTACAGATGCTTTGAGTTACGATGATTTAGATTTTACTATTGCAGCAATAAATACTGTTGCTAAAACATTATAAGGAATAAATTAAAACAAGTATTTAGCTTGTTCAACATACTATATCGGTCATCATGAAAATGGTGATCGATATTTTTTTATATAAAAACCAGAATTAAAACATACTATAAAGACAGCTTCTTAAGTTGCTTTGAGTTTTATAATATCCTTCTTCAGGAATACTTCCCAAATAAAGACAGCGTACACAACAATATATTCTATAGCAATTACCCATAAATTTTCCGATTTATCAGCTTTGTCAATATTAACATAAGCCAAGTAGCTTAGTATAATTACAAAACTCCACACTAACGGAAACTTATATTTAGTAAAAACACTCAAAATTAAAAGCGTTGCAACATACCAAGGGTGTATAGTAGTTGCTGTAAAGTAATAAAAAGATAAAACGAGCAACATGGCCGAAATCAACTCAACCATAGTTTTGTTCTTCCTAAAGAAAGTAACAATTAAAATAAATAGAATAACCAAAACCGGAGTTACCTTTCCTATAATACCAATTTCATTATAACCTCTAAATGTATATCCAATTTCACGAGCTATATAATATAGACTAGCGTTAAATTCAAAGTTCTGAAACCACAAGCCAACCGTTTTGGCATAGTTTCTAAAAAACGCTTCAGATAGAAAGGGCGAGAATAATAAGAGTGTAGTAATTAAAACAAGACTGTAAAAGCCAGTTAACTTCCAAAAGCCGTTCAACCAATTTGGTTTTTTCGTAGCACCATCATCAGTGTTCAATAAAAACCATTTAAAAAACAGTGGTAGAAATATTAAAGGAATTAACTTAACACTAATCGATAAAGCTAAAACTACAGCTGCAAATTGCCATCTTCCGCAATGCAGTAAATACAAACTCCATATTAAAAAGAAAATCATCACACCCTCAAAGTGTAAATTCCCGGTAAGTTCAATTATTATAAACGGATTTAAAATATACCAGAAAATATTATAAACAGGAATATTGAGTCGTTTTAGTAATTTGCTACCATAAAAAAACGTTCCGAAATCTGCTGCTATAATAAGGAGCTTAAAAACAACCACTGAACCGAGAATGCTTTTTCCTGAAAAAAGGGAAGCAATAAAAAAACAAAGTTGATTAATCGGTGGGTAATTTGTAAAATGGCTACCATTAAGTACTCCCATTCCCGCATACAAAGCCTCGGCTTGCGCCACAGGTAATTGTCCTGAGTTTATAAACGATT